>CALKIU010000131.1 GCA_937995745.1 uncultured Bacillaceae bacterium
GTCCGTATGAGCCAGCCGCATGTACATATTTCTGCCCCGGCCGGCATCTTTAAACGGCAGAAAAAACTGCCGGTCTTTCTGGCAGCCTTCCCGTGTGTCACTCATTTTCACGCCCGCGGATGATATTGTTGATAAATATCTTTCAATCTCGTTTTTGTCACGTGGGTATAGATTTGCGTTGTCGAAATATCGGCATGGCCGAGCATTTCCTGCACAGCCCGCAGATCGGCGCCGTTTTCGAGAAGATGAGTGGCGAAAGAATGCCTTAATGTATGGGGCGTCAAATTTTTCGTAATCCCCGCTTCGGCGGCGATGCGTTTTAATATTTTCCAAACCCCTTGCCTTGTCATTCTCCGGCCGTGATGATTCAAAAAAAGAGCGTTGTCTTTGTGCTTTGGGGAAACCAGTTTCGGCCGGCCGTCCTGCAAATATCTCTTCACGGCATGCAATGCGGCACTTCCAATCGGCACAATCCTTTCTTTATTGCCTTTCCCGACGCAGCGGACAAATCCCATTTCAATATGGATATCCCCGACATCCAAGCCCACCAATTCACTGATGCGGATTCCCGTGGCATACAACACTTCCAGCATCGCTTTATCACGGAGGCCAAAATGGTTGTCCAATTTTGGCGTCTCAAGAAGCCGGGTTACCTCCTCCACATTCAGCACTTGGGGAAGGGTTTTTTCTTGTTTGGGTGTTTCAATGTGTACAGTCGGATCATGGTCGATGATTTTGTCGCGGAGAAGAAATTGGTGAAACGCCCGCAGGGAAGCAACATGCCGGGCCAAAGTGCGCGAAGATTTTCCCTGTGTCTTCAAAAAGTTGAGAAAGTGAATGATATGAATGCGTTGGACATCCTGAAAATCAGCGATATTTTCATTCTTTCTCAAATATTTGACATAGCTTTTCAAATCCCGCTCATACGAAATAATCGTGTTTTCGGCGAGACCTTTTTCAACGAGCAAAAAATGCAAGAAATCTTGTATGTGCGTTTCCATGATAATTACTCCCCATTCAAATAAAAGAGAATCAAACGGTCGAACCAGGACGCTTGCCGTTCCGCAGAATGGTCGGCGGTAACCTTTACAGCCGCTCCTTTCGGCTCTTCGTAACGATCATAATTTTGATATTCTTGTTTTATCCACATCATACCATAATAAAAAAGAATTGTGCATCCGGTAAACAGTATGAACACTTTAAACGCTTGCAGGACGAGTTTCAGTTTCTCCTTCATTTCCATCCTCCGTCACTTTCTTTCTATATAAAGATATGCCGGTCCTGAAAAAATTTATACCTGCAAGCCGATTTAAAGCGCCAAAATTCCAACTATTTTAAAAAAATAAAAAAACCTTTTCTTCTCGAGAAAAGGCTTTTTATGACTTTTCTTCTTCCTTTTTTTTTGCTTTTTCCTGGCAACGGTAGCAGATGCCGTGAAAAGTCAGGCGGTGATCTTTTATTTTAAATTTCCATCTTTTTTCCACAATCGCTTCGACGTCTTCAAGCAAATCTTCCTGAATCTCGTCTACCGCACCGCACTCCATGCATACCAAGTGGTGATGAAAATGCTGTGCGCCCTCGTGCCGCAAGTCATAACGGGACACCCCGTCACCGAAATTTATTTTATCGACAATACCCAGTTCGGTCAGCAGTTCCAATGTTCTGTATACCGTGGCCAATCCGATTTCGGGCGATTTTTCTTTGACAAGGAGGTATATGTCTTCCGCACTCAAATGATCATCTTCGTGTTCAAGCAATACTCTCAACGTGGATTCGCGCTGAGGTGTCAATTTATAACTGTAGGAATGGAGCTGCTTCTTAATCCTTTCGATCCTTTTTTCCATTAACATGAGCCTCCCCCCGCGACTATCAAAAACATTATATCAAAAAAAACAATCTTTTCAAAATAAAATAATTACAAGAAAGCAACAGTAATCTATATTAGATAATAATAATTATAACAAAATTATTCAACAGACGTTAACACGAATTTCATCAAAACCGGGGAAAGATGCGCTTCCACGGCGGCGGCCGCCGCCAAAAAAACGACTGAGGCCAAAAAGGATAAAAAATATCTGCCCAACATCGGCATGATAAACGGTCCCGGCCTTTTCATAAACTGCCGCTTGATCATTTTCAATGAAAAAGACACGGACAAAACAGCCGCCACGATGAACACCGGGATGATGATAATGTTTTGCGGCAGAACGGAGACGAAAGAAATAGCAAAGCCTTTCCATCCCATTTGGTTGACAAGAAATCCGACCGTAAAGCCGACGACAAGCCCTTTTAAAAACAACATAATCAAGATAATCGGCAAACCGATGATCGATACGCCCAGAACAAACATTAAACCGATATACTTGCTGTTATGAAAAAGGCTTTGATAAAACAAATCGTTGCTCGCCGCCACTTTTCCTTCGGCCATTTGCCCGAAAAATTGCGATAAATAGTAAAAAAGATCCTCTTTTTGCGTGATACTTAAGCTGTTTACGACAATAGCCCCAAAAATAACCCCCATTAAAAACAAGACTGTCACAAACAAGTAGATAGGAGCATGCTCGCGAAAATGATGGCCGAGCCGGTTCCCGCGCAACCCCGTTTTCCGCTTGGCACCCATTTTTTCCTCCCCTTTTCATCCCTATCATTTCTACTAAAATTCACCGTCTCCAGCACGTTAGTAAATGGTATGCCTTGTCCGTCCCGCATATGACTTTAAAATCTACTAAACGGTCGCGGGATTTTTAAATCTTGAAAGGAAGGAAAAAATGCTAGTTTTGAACATAGAACGGGCCGGCGATTGTTCTTTTAAAAAGAAAATTTTATTTATCCGTTGACAAAAAACGCTTCCCCAATCACTGCCAAAACAAAAAGAGAAAAGCCTGCGTTTAATCAAGCGCCACCCGGCCGTATTTTCCGCCTCCGCCGGCCTGTAATGCCAGTTCTCCCTTGCGTGCTTTGAGAATCAGTTCCGCCACTTGTCCGGGAACGACTTTTTTCAACGAATGTTCCGGGACGTGGTGAAGGACAGCCATTTCCGTTCCGAAATGGTTTAACAATTTTTCCAACAGCTTCGGCCCGACTCCGGGGATAAATTGCAAAGGAACTTGATGGATATAAGGAGGGCGGTTTGGCGCTTTCATCCCCGCCGTTTGCAATTCCGATATCCGTTCGGAAACTCCTTTAATGAATTTCCCCGTTCCGCACCGCGGACAATCCGCTTCCTCCGGTTTTTTGGGACGGAAACATTTGGCGCATACCGTCTCATGATACTTCCCCAACAGGGGATCGAGACCGTAATTGCAGATGATCCGTTCGTCCCCGCCACCTTGCAGGGCTTTATTTAACCGGGCAAAAGAAGGTTCCCGCAAGCGAATCACCTGATACTCCCGGGCAATTTTTTGCAAGGAATGGGCGTCCGAATTCGTTAAATAGGTGTAGCGGTGCAATTCCGCCACTTTGTCAGCCATTTTAGTATCGGCGCTTAATCCGAGCTCCACCGCATCGATCATGTCCGGATCGAGCACTTCAGTAAGGGAGCGCTCGACGCCTTTTCCGTACAAACTTTTAAAAGGGGTAAAAATATGGGCCGGTATAAACAAGCCTCCGAGAGCTTTCACTTTTTTCTGCACTTCACGTCCGGAAACATAGACCCGCTGCGAACTGAGATGAATATTTTTTACATTCCGGCTGAGCCAAGCGGAAAACTCCTTCATTGTCCGGAGATAGGGAAAATAGCATAACAAATGGATCGGACCGCGGCAATGTTCGTCATAGATTTCCAGTTCCGTGCCGGGAATGATCGTCAAGCCGCCAAACAGCAATCCTCCATCCGAATGTTCCGCAAGCTTCCCTGAGAGAAAAAGATCCTCTATTTCCGAAAGGACTTCCGGAGAATGGCAGTCGATGATGCCGATCATATGAAGCCCTTTTTGATCTCTGGCATGTTTAATGATATTGGAAAACGTTAATGTCTTCGCACCGGTGATTTTCACGGCTTTCCCCGATCGTGTCCGGCCGATGTGAATATGCAAATCTGCAAAATAGTCTTTCAACCGCTAATCGCCTCTTGTAATTGCAAGTATTGTACGGCAAAAACCGTTTTGGCGTCATAAATTTTCTTTTCCGCCATAAGTTGCAATGCTTCATCCAACGATACTTCCATCACATTGACAAACTCATCTTCGTCTGTTGCGGCGGGGTTTTCTTTTTTATATAGGTCTTTGGCCGCATAAACATGAACAATTTCATTGCAGAAACCGGGAGAAGTATAGAAAGAAGCCACGAATTCGAGGTTTTTGCAGGCATAACCCGTTTCTTCTTCCAATTCCCGCATCGCTGTGTCGTACGGGTCCTCCCCTTTTTCCAGCTTTCCGGCGGGAATCTCCACCAAAACCCTTTCCAGCGCCTTGCGGAACTGCTCAACAAGGACCATTTTTTTCTCCGGCGTCACGGCGATGACGGCGACCGCTCCCGGATGCTTGACAATTTCCCGCTGCGAAGTTTTTCCGTTGGGAAGTTCCACCTCATCGACTTGCAAACTGACCACTTTTCCGGAAAATATGTGCTCCGTTTTTATTGTTCTCTCGCTTAAATCATTCATTTTCATCCACTCCTGGTTCTATTTCTCGACTGCACGTTCATATATTTTACCACACTTGAACAGGAGGAGAACAAAATTGAAAGTATTTATCCGCGGCAATGGAATCACGATAACGGGGAAGGCTTGGCAAATAAAAGAAAAGCTGAAAAGCTGCAGCAAAAAATACCGCTACGTGGCTGAATGGCTTCATGCAATGAAGGAAAGGCGCTAGTTGGTGCACAGCGCCGCCAAAAAAATGCCCCGGTCGATGTCCGGGGTTCACTTAAAATCTCTCCAATCCAGATTGCTTTCTTCGAGCAGTTCGGCAAAAGTTTTATTTTTCTCTTTGCGGCGGCGTTCTTCGCGTTTTCTTTCCTCTTCCTCGGCCTTTTTCCTTTCTTCTTCCGCTTTCAATTGAAGCTTTTTCTCCGCCAGCTCCTTTTTTAATTTATCGCTCAGCATGTCTGCCAATGTCAACTCTCCGTTTTTCTCCATGCAAATCCCCCATCGTTATGTTGTGACAACATTATACCACTTTTTCACCTGCATAAATATTCCACAAGGCTTCATTTTTTTGACAAAAATATTTCGGAAAAGACGCACTGCGAATACTCCGCTGCACAAGGCTAAATCCGCCTTTGTTCCCTGCGCTATTCCGCCGGCACCACATCGGCGATGGCGGTGAGGGGGATTTTCCGGATTTCATCGCCGTTCTCCCCGCCGGCCACATGCAATGTTTTGTCCAGCCCGTCCCATGCATGTACAACGCCGGTAAATGTATGGTATTTTCCCTTGCGAAAATAACGGACAGTGATTGCTTTTCCGTGTTCAACCGCCTCATAAATCCTCCGGTTCAGCACTTCCAAATACTGTTCGTCTATTTCTTTTTTTGTTTCCAGATAATCCTCCTGCACCCATTCTCTCAGCAACTTAACATGTTCAGGAAGCATCAAAGACGTCCATTTGATTTTTCCCCGGTCGCGAATCATTTTTTAGCCCGGTCCGCCTTGAGCAAACATGTTTTGCGGAAACAAAGGGGCCGGGTGCACCTCCTTTATTCATGTCTTTTGCCAAAACAGCCGGCGGACAAAGAAACACGCGCCGGCAATTTTCGGGCTTTCCCGGCAGTGCGGGCCGTCCCCCGCCGTTCTCCGGTTTTTACGCCTTATGGCCGCCGACGAGCTTGGCCCGTTCCCTGGCCGTCCCCGCCGGCGTGTAAGACACGGCCCTGAGCAACGAAGCGGGGCCGAATTTGCGGCGAATCCGATCCACCGTATAGCCGAGCTCCCGCTTTTTCCAGCGATCCGGTTCGAATAAATCCAATTGCAATACGTGATCGTCAACAATGTTGCTTAACGAAACAGAAATTTGCCGCACGGTCCTGCCGTCGTAAAATTTCTCAAACAGCTCCAGACAAGTTTCATAAATGTCCATGGTAATATTCGTCGGCTGGTCGAGCGTTTTTGAACGGTAAAAACCGCCGCCAAACTCATCGCGGCTGTAGCCGAGGCCGAAATGAACCGTTCTGCCCGCCTTGCGGTGAATCCGCGCCCGCCGCGCCACCTCTTCGCACATTTCCAAAATGACATGTTTGATTTCGTGTTTTTCTTTATAATCGCGAAGAAGAATTTGGCTTTTTCCGAAACTGATCTGCCCTTCCATAATCGGTGCGCCGATTTCCGAAAGATCAATTCCCCAGGCATGATAATAAAGCTGGTTTCCCATAATTCCGAATTTCTTTTCCAATAAATTCAGATCATAATGGGCCAGTTGTCCGACGGTAAAAATCCCCATATTATTCAATCTTTTTTCCAATCTGCGGCCGATTCCCCACATTTTGCTTAAAGGGGAAACCTTCCACAGTTTTTTCGGAACATCCTCATAAGTCCATTCAGCAATTCCTGTTTTCTTGGCCTCCAAATCAAGGCAAAGCTTGGCCATCAACATATTCGGCCCGATACCGATGGCACAGGGAAGTTGAAATTCCCGTTCGATGTCTTCCCTGATTTTCCGTGCGACTGTCCATGCGTCTCCCCATAACCGGTCTGTGCCGTCCACTTGGATAAAGCTTTCATCCACGCTGTATACATGAATGGCTTCCTTTGGCACATAGCGGTGGAAAACACGGGTTATCTCTACGGAAATTCTCATATAAGTTCTCATTTTCGGGTTGACAATGAGGATTCGCGGATCATCAGGAATTTCATATCTCCGTGAACCGGTCTTGATGCCAAACTCTTCTTTCAATTTCGGCGATGCGGCAAGAACGACGCTTCCCGGCCGCTCCGCATCGCCGACGACTGCCAAATAGCACTCAAGCGGATCAAGACCGAGCATGACCGCCGAACAACTGGCATAAAAGCTCCTCATATCCACACACAAAATTTTCTTTTGCGGCATTTTGCTGTAATCAATAATCACCGCTCCCCCCTTTTTCAGCCCATGCTACTTCAGGGAACGTTTGTTCTGTAGGCTTATTCTTCATTTTAACCGAATGTACGTTCTGATTCAATGGAAATTTCCCCCTGCATCCGCCGCCGGGACAACCGCCGCCTTGAAAGTTTAATGTGCAAAACAGAAATTCTTTCATTTATTTCTAATAACTTCCGCAGAAGAAACAAACAATAAAGGAAAAGGAAACAGGAGGAAGTGGCATGAAACGGAAAATTCCCCCTCTGCTGCAAAAAATAAAGTATTTCGGAAAAACAGAGGACATCACCGATCACAGTTCCTTAACGCCCCACTCGAGAGAATCGGAAAAATATTACCGGAACCGCTGGCAGCACGACAAAATCGTCCGGACGACACACGGGGTCAATTGCACCGGTTCCTGCAGTTGGAAGGTTCATGTAAAAGACGGCATCATTACGTGGGAGACCCAGCAGACCGATTACCCGACCACAGGGGCCAATATGCCGGAATACGAGCCGCGGGGCTGCCCGAGGGGAGCGTCTTTTTCATGGTACATATACAGCCCGCACCGAATCCGTTATCCATATATACGGAGGGCTTTGCTTGAACTGTGGAAAAGGGAATACGAAAAAGCGGGCGACCCGGTGGAAGCGTGGAAAAACATTGTTGAAAACCCGGAAAAAGCAGCCCGCTACAAACGGGCGCGGGGAAAAGGGGGATTCGTCCGCATGGACTGGGATACGGCAGAAACAATCATTGCCGCACAATTGATCTACACCCTCCGCGAATACGGACCGGACCGGATTTTCGGTTTTTCGCCCATTCCGGCGATGTCGATGGTCAGCTATGCAAGCGGGGCCCGTTTTTTAAATTTGCTCGGAGCGCCGCTTCTGAGCTTTTATGACTGGTACGCCGACCTGCCTCCCGCCTCGCCGCAAATATGGGGCGAACAGACCGATGTTCCGGAAAGTTCGGATTGGTACAATTCCGGGTATTTGCTCATTTGGGGATCCAATCTCCCCCAAACGAGGACTCCGGATGCCCATTTCATGGTGGAAGCAAGATACAGGGGAACGAAAGTGGTCGCCGTCAGCCCCGATTATGCGGAGTTCGTCAAATTTGCCGACAACTGGCTGGCAGTCAGCCCGGGGATGGACGGCGCCCTTGCGATGGCCATGACCCATGTCATTTTAAAAGAGTTTTATGTAGACAAAAAAACAGAGTACTTTGAGGAGTATGTCAAGAAATACACCGACCTCCCCTTTCTCGTTACCCTGAAAAGAAGCGGAGACGAATATGAAGCAGACCGCTTTTTGCGGGCCTGCGATTTGGGCATGCCCGTCACGAACGGAGAATGGAAAACGATTGTCTTTGACGAGAAAACAAAAACGTTCGCCGCGCCGAACGGAAGCATCGGCCACCGTTGGGAAGGCAGACAAGAGTGGAATCTTCAATTAAAAGATCAAGCCAATCAATTGGACGACATCCACCCGGCTCTGACTTTATTGGGCCATGAAGATGACACCGTCCTTGTCAAATTTCCTTATTTCGCCCCCGACAACGGCAAAAAAGTGCTGCACCGGGCCGTGCCCGTCAAAAAGATCGCCCAAAACGGCGGAGAGCTTTTCGTCACGACGGTCTTTGATCTGCTCCTTGCCCAAACAGGGGTCAACCGGGGATTGGACGGGGATTATCCGCAAGATTATGATGACAAGGCCCCTTTCACTCCCGCATGGCAGGAAGCAATCACCGGAATCGACCGGAAACTTGCCGCGCAAATCGCCAGGGAATTTGCGCAAAATGCGGCCGACAGCAAAGGTCGTTCGATGATTATCATGGGCTCGGGAATTAATCACTGGTTCCACTCTGACGCCATTTACCGCACCATTCTAAACCTGGTTCTGTTGACAGGCTGCCAAGGTGTGAACGGCGGAGGATGGGCCCACTACGTCGGCCAGGAAAAAGTGCGGCCGTTGGAAGGCTTCCAAACCATCGCCATGGCCCGGGATTGGGGTGGCCCGCCGCGTCTACAAAACGGCACGTCCTTTTTCTATTTTGCCACCGGGCAATGGCGGTTCGACGAAATACGAGCGGAAGATCTGGCGTCGCCGCTTGTGGAAAAGCCGAGGTACAGCCATCCGGCCGATTATAACGTCCTGGCCGTAAAACTCGGATGGCTTCCCTCCTATCCGCAATTTGACCGCAATCCTTTGAAACTGTGGGAAGAAGCGGCAGCGGGGACAAAAGAAGAGGCCATCCGGTATATTGCAGAATCGATCAAAAAAGGGGAATTGCAATTTGCCGTTCAAAATCCAGACAAAATGGAGAACTTTCCGCGGACCATGTTTGTCTGGAGGGCTAATTTGATTGGAAGTTCATCGAAAGGGCATGAATATTTTTTGAAATATTTGTTGGGCACGCACGGCCATCCATTAGGTGGGGAACCGGAAAATTTGTCCGTTTCCGAAATTGAAAATTCCGGCGAAACGCCGGCAGGAAAGCTCGATCTGTTGGTCAATATCGATTTCCGCATGCAAGGGACGGGATTGTATTCCGACATCGTCCTCCCGGCGGCCACATGGTACGAAAAATACGATATCAGCAGCACCGACATGCATCCGTTTATCCATCCGTTCAACCCGGCCATCGCAACGCCGTGGGAAAGCCGATCTGACTGGGACACATTCAAAAAGCTGGCGAAACGTTTTTCCGAACTGGCGAAAAAGTATTTTCCGAAGCCCATAAAAGATGTGGTAACGGAGCCCCTTTTGCATGATTCGCCGGCGGAAACAGCCCAGACTTTCGGAAAAATAGCGGACTGGACAAACGGAACAGCGGAGCTTGAACCGGGGAAAAACTTCCCGAACATTCACATCGTCGAACGAGATTACACAAAAGTTTACGACAAGTTCATCGCTCTCGGCCCGAACATTAAAGAGACGATCGGAACAAAAGGAATCAGTTGGCAGACCGGGAAAGAATACAGGCATTTATTGAATATTCTCGGACCGGCCAAAGGCACAAAAGATTACCGCGATATGCCGGACCTTTCTTTTGAAAGGAATGCCGCCGAAGCGATTTTGACGTTATCGAGCACCACGAACGGATATTTGGCCGTTAAAGCATGGGAATCGATGGAAAATGTCACCGGCCTGAAGCTGAAAGACTTGGCGGTCGAACGGGCGGAAGAACATATGTCCTTTGACGAAATAACGGCCCAGCCGCGGAAAGTCATCACTTCTCCCGTTTACAGCGGCACGGAGACAGGGAACCGGCGCTATTCTCCCTTTACCACCAATGTGGAGCGCCTCATTCCGTGGCGGACATTGACGGGGAGACAGCATTTTTATCTCGACCATGAACTGATGCTTGAATTCGGGGAAGAGCTGCCTGTTTTCAAGCCTCCGCTTAAAAAAGCAGCCTTCTATAACGAAGACAAACGCCCCGACATAAAAGGGAAAGAGTTAACGCTGCGCTATTTGACTCCCCATTATAAGTGGTCCTATCACAGCACCTATTGGGACACGCAGCCAATGCTCACCTTGTTCAGGGGAGGGCCCCATGTGTGGCTGAACCGGGAAGATGCCGAATCGGCGGGGATAGATGACAATGATTGGGTCGAACTGTACAACCGGAACGGGGTCGTCGTCGCCCGGGCCGTCGTTACCCACCGCTTGCCGCGGGGCATCGTCTTTATGTATCACGTGCAGGAACGCCATATCAATGTGCCCGGTTCGACCATTACAAAAGAACGGGGCGGAACGTTTAACAGCCCGACGCGGATTCATGTCAAACCGACGCAAATGATCGGCGGCTATGCCCAACTAAGTTACGGCTTCAATTATTACGGACCGACAGGGAATCAGCGCGATGAACGGGTCATCATCCGGAAATTGGACAAAAGCGAGGTGGACTGGCTTGAAAATTAAAGCCCAATTCGGCATGGTGATGAATCTGGATAAATGCATCGGCTGCCATACATGCAGCGTCACCTGCAACAACACATGGACAAACCGTCCGGGCGCCGAATATATGTGGTGGAATAATGTGGAAACCAAACCTGGAATCGGTTATCCGAAAGAATGGGAACGGCAAGAGACAAATAAAGGCGGCTGGGAACTGAAAAACGGAAAGCTGGAATTGAAAGCGGGCGGCAAAACAAGCAAGCTTCTCAACCTATTTTACAATCCCCATATGGCGGAAATCGACAAATATTACGAGCCTTGGACGTATGATTATGACCGTCTCGTCAACAGCGGGGAAAAGCGCCATCAGCCGGCGGCCCGCCCCGTTTCCTTGTTGACGGGGGAATATATGGACAAAATCGAATGGGGACCCAATTGGGAAGATGATTTGGCCGGCGTTTACAAGACGGGAAAACGGGATCCGAATATGGACGGGGTGGACGAACGGGTCATTCGCGAGTTTGAACAGACATTTATGATGTATTTGCCGAGAATCTGCGAACACTGTCTCAATCCGCCTTGTGTGGCGTCCTGTCCTTCGGGTGCGATTTACAAACGGGACGAAGACGGCATCGTTCTCATCGACCAGGATGCGTGCCGGAGTTGGCGCTTTTGCACAACTGGCTGTCCGTATAAGAAGACGTATTTCAATTGGCGGACAAACAAAGCGGAAAAATGCACTTTCTGCTTTCCGCGGATTGAAAACGGGCAGCCGACGATATGTGCGGAAACATGCGTCGGGCGCCTCCGCTACATCGGCATTGTCCTGTATGACGCCGACAAAGTGAAGGAGGCGGCTTCTTGCGAAAATGAAAAAGACCTTTACGAGGCGCAATTGAAAATCTTTCTGGACCCTCATGATCCGGACATCATCCGGCAGGCAAAAAAAGACGGCATTCCGGAAGACTGGATTGAGGCGGCGCAGAAATCCCCCGTTTACAAACTGGCGGTCAAGCATAAAATCGCCCTGCCTCTTCACCCGGAATACAGAACTCTGCCGATGGTTTGGTATGTCCCGCCGCTCAGTCCGATTCAAAATGCTTTTAACGGCCTGATGGATTCCCTTGATCCGCATGTCGTTTTTCCGGCCGTTGAGCAAATGCGGATTCCGCTTCAATATTTAGCGAATCTCCTCAGTGCCGGAAATACGGAAGTGATCAAAAATGTTTTCCGCAAATTAATCGCCATGCGGAGTTACATGCGGAGTCGCAACCTGGGCAAGTCATTCGACACGTCCGTTTTGGAAAGCGCCGGCCTCACCGAAGAAGAAGCGGTTGACATCTATGAATTGTCCGCCTTGGCTAAATACAATGACCGCTATGTAATTCCAAAATCGCACCGGGAGCAGGCGGGAGACATGCATTACGGACAGGGGGCCGCCGGATATGTTTTTATGGAAAGCTGTACCGGCTGCTTCGGGGGAACAGAATCCCTCATCGTGCGGTTGTCCGGCGGAGAATGGCGAAATGAGGCGGCCGGGGGTGGTCAAAATGGAAGAATATAGATTAGTGTTTAAACTTTGTTCCTTGCTGTTCGAATACCCGCAGGAAGAATGGCAAAAAGATGACTTGCAACAAACGCTCTGTCTTATCAAGGACAAAAATGTCAAAGAAGAACTGGCCGCTTTTCTCGGCTATCTTGAATCTACCCCGTTTGAAACGGTCTGCGAATATTATGTCCATCAGTTTGACTTTCGGGCCGAAACATCCCTCTACTTAACATACGGAATTTTCGGAGACAACATGGAGCGGGGGTCCGCCCTTGTCAAACTGAAAATGGAATTTGCCAAAGCAGGTTTTTTTGTCAAAGGGAAAGAATTGCCCGATTACCTCCCCATGATCCTTGAATTTGCCGCCATTGCCGAAATAAATTCAGTACGGAAAATTTTTCAAATTCATCAAAAGCAGATGGAGAAACTTCAGGCTAAATTGGCGGAGGTAGATAGTCCTTATGCCCACTTGTTAAATGCTTGTCTTTCCGCTTTCAACAGTCTGCAAGCGGAACCGCTTGAAGAACGAAACGCGGGCAATGCCGGATAAAGGAGTGAGCATTTATGACATTTGGCGACTATTTTTTGTGGCTTGTTTTTCCTTATATTTCTTTAACCGTTTTCGTTCTCGGCCACATATACCGCTATAATCACGACCCATTCGGATGGTCGGCAAAATCGAGCGAATTTCTTTCCAAGGACAGGTTCTTAAAATGGGGCAGCCTCTTTTTCCATTGGGGAATCGTCTTTGTATTTTTCGGACATGTGGCCGGAATTCTGATTCCGAAAAGCTTTTTTGATTTCCTCGGAATTACCGATGATTTGTACCATTTTGGCGCCGTCTGGTTCGGAGGGGTGGCCGGAGTGGCCACCGTCATCGGCGGAGGTCTCCTGTTCATCCGCAGGGTGACAAATAAAAGAATAACCCGAAACGGAGGAAAAGCAGATCTGCTCACCCTCATTCTCCTGGGAATTGTCGTATTGGCGGGCTTTACAAATACCGTCGGCTATACGGCGACCGGGGGAACGTTTGATTACCGGGAAACACTCGGGCCGTGGTTTCGCGGACTCCTCATCTTCCGGCCGCGCCCGGAGCTGATGGCCGGTGCCCCCCTCGGCTTTCAACTTCATGTCTTTGCGGCGTTTCTGCTTTTTGCCGTCTGGCCGTTCACGAGGCTCGTCCATGTTTTCAGCCTCCCCCTTGAATACTTGAAAAGGAAATACATCATTTACAGGAAAACCACGCCGAAAAGCATTCCCCAGACGGGAGAACGAAACAACTAGCATTACCCCAAAAAAGAGACGGGACAATGCCGGGCCCGTCTCTTTTTGCTTCACCGCCGTCCCCCGCGGCTATTTCCCTCTTTCATTCCCCCAATTGCAGCCGTTGCTTCTCCCGGTAATACATAAAAATGACGATGATGAGACTGGCGAGGGCAAATTCGGACAAAGCCATAAAACCGATCGCATATTGGCCGGTTAAATCTTTCACGGCCGCCAGTACGAGCGGCGGAAAAAAACCTCCCAGCCCTCCGACAGCGGAAACGATTCCGTTCACGATTCCCGCCTGTTTTGTAAAATAAAGAGGAACGAGTTTGAAAACCGTGCCGTTGCCAATACCGGCGCAAAGGGCGATCGTCAAAACTCCGGCCGTGTACAGTGCCAGCGATGGTGAGAAAGCGAGGAGCGCACCGGCCAGAGTGATCCCTGAAAACACATAAACGAGGATGACGAACGCATCAAATTTGTCGGCCAGCCATCCCCCAAGCGGCCGCATGGCTGTGGCCAACACAATGAATCCGGCTGTCCGCAACCCGGCATCCACCGGTTCCAAGTGAAAATGTTCCACCAAAAAATTCGGCAAATAAACCGTAAAGGCGACGAAAGAACCAAAAGTTATAAAATAAAACAAAGACAAAAACCACATCCTGGTTTCCCGGTAAATCTCTTTCCATTGCCTCGTGAAAGAAGTTTGCACACGCGGTTCCCGGCGGTCGCCAAAGATCAAGTTTAACAAGGCAAAAATGAACACCAGAACGATATACATTCTCACCGCACTCCTCCATCCGAAACCGGCGGCAAGAACGGGAGCGGCAAAAGACGTGATCGCTGTCCCGATATTTCCGGAGCCGTATATTCCGTTAATAAAGCCGTGTTTTTCTTTCGGATAATATTTCGGAAGAGATGTCACGCCGATGGAAAAGACGGCGCCGGCGATCCCCAAAAACAGCCCGCCGATAATGAGATCGATAAAAGAATCGGCGATGCTGATAAAATAAATCGGGAACATGAGAATAAAAAAGCTGATTGTAAAGAGCCACCTTGCCCCGAACCGGTTTGTCCAAAACCCGATAAAGATCCGCAACAAAGAACCGAGTATCACGGGAACGGCCGTTACAAGGGAAACTTGTCCGGGCGTCAAGGCAATATCCGTTCTGATGTGCGGCATTAACGAGGAAATGATGACCCAAACCATAAACCCGACGATGAGACTGCTTGTTTGCAGGGGAAGCTGCAGTTTTTCGGTTTTCATCTTTTGTCTGCGCTCCTTTCTTTTTGGCACACTCTTTCGCGCCTTCATGCTTATCGGTCATTTCATGTCCCTTCTTCCTCACTTTTTCCACTATGAGGCCCGCTTATTCGAAAAAGCGTTTCCACACAAAATAAAAAGTTGATAAACGCTATCGCATTTATCAACTTCAAACAATTATTTTTTGCTTAATACTTTTTTGCCCGCCTTCTCAAAAAGGCGCGGAAATAGAGCGTATATGTAGCTGCCGAGACTCATCCAGCGGGGCAAATTAATTTCCCGTTTCGGTGTCAGCATCGCATCGACGACTTTTTGGGCCACATATTCCGGTTTCAGCATATATCTCTTTACATTTTTTACATAAGTGCCCTTTTCATCGGCAATATCAAAAAAGTGTGTATCAATCGGCCCCGGGTTCACGGCGGTTACATAAATATTCAAATCGGCCAGTTCCATCCTCAACGCATTGGAAAATCCGACGACCGCGTGTTTCGTCGCCGAATAGATGCTGGATTTCGGAGTTGCAACTTTTCCGGCCTGGGAAGCGATATTGATAATATGCCCCGATTTGTTCTCCATCATGACGGGAAGCGCCATCCGCGTGCAATAAATAAGCCCGACGACATTCACATTGAACATTCCTTTAATATCTTCAACCGTCACCTCATGGGCATAGCGAAATTTTCCGTAGCCGGCATTGTTTACAAGAACATCAACCCCTGAAAAATCATCCAAAGCCTTCGTGAACACTTCTTCAATTTGAGCCGTGTCCGATACATCCAAGCGGTACACCCTGATGGTGCCGGAATGTTTTTCCAGTTCTTCTTTCAGCTTTTGCAACTGTTCCAGCCGGCGGGCAAAAAGAGCAAGATTGGCGCCTCTCTCCGCGCACAAGCGGGCAATTTCCGCCCCGACTCCCCCCGAAGCCCCGGTGATAAAAACGGTTTTGTTCGCAAGTGAGCGTTCCTTCATATGCATTTCACCCCGTAACGATCAAACGATTTCCGTTATTGCTTCAGCCGGTTTTATGAAACCTTCACCTCTTAAAAGAAGCCAAATTTCAGGCTTTTTCCGAAGAATGGATTCCCATGAGACGGCTTCGAACTACATTTTGTCCCTTTCTCATGAGTATACAAGTTAATCGGGGAAAACAACAAGCCCCCTTAAAATTTTGAGCAAGTAGCACCGTGTGCCTTGAATAACCGAGTATTTTTTCGAATATAAAATTGCGCGACGAAACGACAAAACGCGACTTGACAATTATAATTTCTCTTGGGAAGATGTCAGTACGACGGGAGGAATGAATATGAACGAAGCAGAAATCAAAAAACTGACGGTAATCGGCGCCGGCAATATGGCAGAGGCGCTAATTCAAGGCATCACAAAAAATCAACTGATCAAGGCGGGCAACATTTGGGTAACGAACCGGAGCAACCAAAAACGGCTGGAAGAAATGAAAGAAAAATACGGGGTCAATGTTTCTTATGACATGGCAGATCTGCTTTCCGATGCAGAAATCATCCTGCTGGCCATGAAACCAAAAGATGCCGCCGGCGCAATGGAGCAAATAAAACCGTACTTAACAAAAGAAACCCTGATCGTTTCCGTCCTCGCTGGAGTATCAACGAAAAGCATTGAATTGCTGGCCGGGCGGCCGCTGCCAATCGCCCGGGCCATGCCGAATACATCGGCAGCCATTGGCCTCTCGGCGACGGCGGTTGCGGTAAACGACAAAGTATCATCCGGACAAAGGCAACGGATTAAAACGATTTTTGACACGGTCGGCCTGACCGTTTTTGTAACGGAAGAACAGTTGGATGCCGTTACGGGCGTCTCCGGAAGCGGACCGGCTTACGTGTATTATTTGGCGGAAGCAATGATTAACGGAGCGGAAAAGGTTGGTCTTGAGCCAGATACCGCCAGAGCCCTCGTCCGGCAAACATTGCTCGGTGCGGCACATATGCTGACGGAAACGGAAAAATCGCCGGAACAACTCCGCCGGGAGGTCACGAGCCCGGGCGGAACGACGGAAGCAGGATTAAAAATCCTTCAAGAACGCCGAACCGATGAGGCAGTAATCGAATGCATCAAAGCGGCAACGGATCGGTCAAAACAACTGGGGAATGAATTGGCAAACCAATTGAAGGCAAAATAATCATTTTTGCGGACGGAAATCCTCCGAAATGCGCATAACGGGGATTTCCGCTTTTTTCTGGGCCGGGCATTTCTAAATTCCATATAATTCGGTTATGATCGTGTTAGAAGAAAAACATGGGCAGGAGGGCATTTTTTTGAAAACAAAACTTTTTTCTCCTTTTACCGTCAGAGGAATAACGCTGAAAAACAGGCTTGTCATGTCTCCGATGTGCATGTATTCCAGTTTGGGAATGGACGGAATGGTGGAAGATTTTCATCTCATCCATTACGGGGCGCGGGCATACGGCCAAATCTCTTTAATCATCGTGGAAGCGACGGCCGTGGACCCGCAAGGAAGAATCTCCCCGTATGATCTCGGCATTTGGAATGACCGGCATATAGAGGGGCTTTCCCGGCTTGTCGAATGCATCCATCAAGGCGGAGCGAAAGCCGGCATCCAACTGGCTCATGCGGGGAGAAAAGCGGAAGTCGACGGAGAGATTTTCGCCCCTTCCCCCATTCCTTACAAACAAGGAAGAAAAACGCCGAAAGAAATGACAAAGGAAGAAATCAAAAATACGGTGGAAGCTTTTAAAAAGGCAGCCATGCGGGCAAAAAAAGCGTCCTTTGATGTCATCGAAATCCATGCGGCCCACGGATATTTAATCAATGAATTTTTGTCTCCCCTGACAAATGTGCGGACAGACGAATACGGCGGCACGGCGGAAAACCGCTACCGGTTTTTGGGAGACGTTGTTGATGCCGTCCGTGAAGTATGGGACGGGCCCCTATTCGTGAGAATTTCCGCGGCCGAGTACAATGATAAAGGGTTGACGCCGGACGATTATGTTCCTTACGCAAAAAAGATGAAAGAGCAAGGCGTCGACCTCATTGATGTCAGCAGCGGAGGAGTTGTTCCCGCCAAGATCCGGCCGTACCCCGGCTATCAAGTTCCTTTTTCGGAAAAAATCAGGCAAGAAGCCGGTATGCCGACCGGCGCCGTCGGTTTAATCACTTCCCCCTTTCATGCCGCGGAAATCATCGAAAACGGACGGGCCGATCTGGTTTTTCTCGGACGGGAACTGTTGCGGGATCCTTATTTTCCAATCAGGGCCGCCAAAGCTTTGGGAGAAGAACCGGAAGTGCCCAAACCGTATGAAAGAGGATGGAGATGAAGCAAGCGAAATCTTTGTTTTAGCGGGAAACCGGTCGAACCGGACCGGCAAGCCGTGGTAAAAAAACGTGTCTCCGGAAAAAACACGGCTGTGCAAACAAAAGGTTTGTCTGCACAGCCTTTTTCAACTACTTGTTCTTCTCCAACGGTATATTCACTTCCAAGAAATCCTCAGCCAGCATCGCGCCGGGAAAAATGCTCCGCGCCTCGCGGACGAGCATCTCCCACGAGTCGCGTTCATACCGGGAGCTGATATGGGTCATATACAGCCTTTTCGCATTCGCTTTTTTTGCAACTTCGGCTGCCTGGACGGTGGTTGAGTGATAATATTCGTGGGCCATGTCCGCTGCTTCGTGGGAAAATGTCGCCTCATGAATGAGGAGATCGGCCTCTTTTGCCAGATAAAGGGCGTTTTCGCATATACGCGTATCGCCGAGAATGGTTACGACTCTCCCTTTTTGGGGAGGTCCGATAAACTGGCGGCCGTCAATGACCCTGCCGTCTTCAAGGGTGACCGTTTCCCCGTTTTTTATCCGTTTGTAAACCGGACCGGGGGGAATTCCCGCTTCTTTTAACTTATCTACAAGAAGGGAGCCCGGAAGATCTTTTTCGACAATCCGGTATCCGTAGGAAGGCACACCGTGTTCCAGCAATTTTGCCGTAACCGTAAACCGTTCATTTTCCAGGACGGTTCCTTCTTCCACATCAACAAACTCCAACGGGTATTTTAACACCGTTTTGCTGATGGACAAACTTGTTTTAACAAACTCTTTAATCCCTTTAGGTCCGTAAATGGTCACTTTTGATTCGCCGCCTTGAAAAGAGCGGCTCGCCAAAAATCCGGGCAATCCGTAAATATGATCCCCGTGCAGATGGGTGATGAAAATCCTGTCCACTTTTCGCGGTTTAAGGGTTGTATGTAAAATTTGGTGCTGGGTTCCTTCTCCACAATCAAAGAGCCAAACAGTCCCTATTTCGGAAAGCAACTTAAGGGCGATGGAGGTCACATTGCGATGTTTGGCTGGCACCCCGGCACCTGTTCCCAAAAATAATACTTCCATTCAATAACTCCTTTCCGAATGGCGAAATTTGCGTTTCCGTCCGTATTCTTAAATTCTGTGTTTTCCGTCCCGGAATTTGCTGTTTTTACTATACCACAACTTTTTCGCCTTGCGAAAATTACTTGTCCATTTATTCTCGCTGACGGATAGAGAGCGCCAAAAAAAGAAACAGTAAAAATAAGCACAGCTTCATACGGGCTCACTTTCTTCGATTCCTTTGCATTCAGCCGATATTAATGATACATAAGCGAAAAAAACAGGAAATGAGGTACAAACGATGACTGAAAACAAGAAACCGTCTGCGTTGGTCATTATATTTGGAGCAACCGGAGATTTAGCCAACCGCAAACTTTTTCCTTCTCTTTTCCAACTTTACAAAAAAGAACGGCTTTCCGAACACTTTGCCGTCGTCGGCGTTGCGCGAAGATCGATCACAACGGAACAGTTCCGGGAAACAGTTTGCCGCTCCGTCAAAAACGGCTCCGGCGACAAAGAACTCTTGGAACGGTTCTCCTCCCATTTTTATTACCTATCCCATGATGTGGGCAAAGGGGGATCATTCGGTGAATTAAAGAAGCTTGCCGATGAGTTGGACGGGAAATATCAGCTCGGCGGGAACCGGATCTTTTATTTGGCCATGGCTCCGGAATTTTTCGGGCCGATTGCTCTCCGCTTAAAAGAAGACGGCCTGACGGAAGTGAAAGGTTACAAGCGTTTAGTCATTGAAAAACCGTTCGGCCATGATCTGCAATCGGCGCAAACATTGAATTCGCAAATCCGCCGCGCCTTTTCAGAAAATGAGATTTTCCGGATTGATCACTATTTGGGAAAAGAAATGGTACAAAACATTGAAGTAATCCGTTTTGCAAACGCCATTTTCGAACCGTTATGGAACAACCGCTTTATTTCCAACATCCAAATTACGACGAGTGAAACGCTCGGCGTGGAGGAACGGGGCCGTTATTATGAAAAAAGCGGAGCCCTGAGAGACATGGTACAAAACCATATTCTGCAAATGGTTGCCCTCTTGGCGATGGAACCGCCTATCCGCTTGAATACGGAAGAAATCCGGGCGGAAAAAGTCAAGGTGTTCAGGGCGATGCGGCCGATTTCGGAACGGAAAGTAAATGAGTTTTTCGTCAGGGGACAATATGACGCCGGATTCATTAACGGGGAATATGTTCCCGCTTACCGGGCCGAACCGATGGTGGACAAAAATTCGCGCACGGAAACGTTTGTTGCCGGAAAACTGCTCATTGACAATTTCCGCTGGGCGGGTGTTCCATTCTATATCCGTACCGGAAAAAGGATGAAAACGAAAACCGTCAAAATCGTGATTCAATTTAAAGACGTGCCGATGAATTTATATTATCAACATGAGAAGATATTAAACCCAAATTTGCTTGTGATTCATATTCAACCTAAAGAAGGCCTCACCCTCCATCTCAATGCCAAAAAAAGCGGACAAAGCTTTGACACGATGCCGATTACATTGAATTATTCCAGCCAGACAACGGAAGGAATCAATACTCCCGAAGCCTATGAAAAACTGCTTTATGACGTCTTCATCGGCGACGCAACCAATTTCACCCATTGGGATGAAGTCGCCCTTTCTTGGAGCCTCATGGACCCGATTTCAAGTGTCTGGGAAAAAACAGAGCCGGATTTCCCCAATTATTTTTCGGGAACGATGGGGCCGCGGGCAGCCGATGAGCTCCTTGCCAAAGACGGATTTTTCTGGTGGCCCGTCACCGACTTGGACGTGGATAAATGAGAAAAGGGGTTGTCTGATTGTTTGGACAGCCCCTTTTTATTTGCGGCGGCTGTTTTTCGGGAACTTTTAATTTTTTGACGTGTTACCAATAGTGTTGCATTCATTTCCGCAAACCCCAATTCGCATAAAGTAACGAAAAATAGTACTCGGGATGAGGTTTTAAAGTTTGTCTCATGTGATGAAATACGGAAAAGAATCTCCGTTTTCCACCGACAGATGACGGGCCGTGAGAGCAAGGAACAAATTTTCCGGCAAAAAAAGCTGTCCGAAATCGAAAAAGATTTTCGGACAGCTCTTTTCTCTCAAAACCAACTCTTTCAGCGTTGCCAGTCGGTATGGAAAATTCCTTCTTTATCTATCCTTTCATACGTGTGCGCACCGAAATAATCCCTCTGCGCCTGAAGAAGATTGGCCGGCAAGCGTTCGGACCGGTAGCTGTCATAGTAGGCAAGAGCAGCGGAAAAACACGGGACGGGGATGCCGTACTGCACGGCGGTGACGATGACTTCCCTTAATGCTTCATGATAATTTTCTGCGATGTTTTTGAAATACGGATCTAGGAGCAAGTTCGGTAAATCGGGATTTCGATCGTAAGCCTCCATAATTTTTTGCAAAAAACGGGCCCGGATGATGCAGCCGCCGCGAAAAATTTTCGCAATCTCGCCGTATTTCAAATCCCAGCCGTATTCTGCTGAGGCCGCGCGCAGTTGGGAAAATCCTTGGGCGTAAGAACAAATTTTGCTCAAATAAAGTGCTTTTCTGACAGTTTCAATGAAATTGTCTTTGTCCCCGGCAAATGTTTTTGCCGGCCCTGTTAACAGTTTGCTTGCCTCCACACGCTCTTCTTTCATGGCGGACAAAAATCTGGCAAATACCGCTTCAGTGATAATCGGGAGCGGCACCCCCAAATCAAGGGCGCTTTGGCTCGTCCATTTGCCCGTCCCCTTTTGCCCGGCCTTGTCCAAAATGACATCCACGAGGGGACGGCCTGTCTCTTCATCTATTTTTGTAAAAATATCAGCCGTAATCTCAATCAAATAACTGTCCAATTCTCCCCGGTTCCAGTCGGAAAAGACGCGGTGCAATTCTTCCGCATCCAAACCAATGACTTTTGTTAAAAGGAAGTACGCTTCGCAAATTAATTGCATGTCCCCGTATTCGATTCCGTTATGAACCATTTTTACATAATGGCCGGAACCGTCGGGACCGATATAGGTGGTGCAAGGTTCACCGTCCACTTTGGCGGCTATATCTTTAAATATGGGAGCAACAAGTTCATAAGCCTCTTTCTCTCCCCCCGGCATGATCGAAGGTCCTTTTAACGCTCCTTCTTCCCCGCCGGAAATACCGGTGCCGATAAAATGGATTCCTGCTTTGCGAAGTTCCCTGTCCCGCCGGATCGTATCGGCAAAATAGCTGTTGCCTCCGTCAATGATAATATCTCCTTCCTCCAAATGAGGAACAAGCTGTTCTATCATTGCATCGGTCGGCGCGCCGGCTTTCACCATCAGCATAATTTTCCGCGGTTTTTCAAGCAACGCAACAAATTCTTCAATAGAATAAGCGGGGACCAATTTCCGTCCTTCTGCTTCCTTTAGCAGTTCATCCGTTTTTGCCCGCGTCCGGTTGTACACCGCAACCGAGTATCCTTTGCTCTCAATGTTCAAGGCCAAATTTTTGCCCATGACGGCAAGCCCGATTACGCCAAATTGTTGTTTTCCCATTTTTCTTCCCTTCTTCATTTCCGTTTTTATTCACGTCTCCGTATTAGTTTTGGAAGAACCCCCCATAAATAATACATTTATTCATCTTTTTCCGATGGGGAGGTAAAATCGGCCAAAAAATCCTTATTAAAACTGGTGTCCGTCCATCCCGTTTTTTCTTTCCTGACTTTCGCATGCCTGCTTGCTTGTTCAATGACTTCCGTCCCGTATTTATCTTTTAATTGTTCGACAGCTTTTAGGAGTGGTTCTTTCTCCGCTTCTTTTTCGTATGTGAATAAATCAAGCTGCTTAAAAGCGTATTCTTCGGAAATCAAATCATTGCCCGTAATTCCGAGCAGGCGCACTTTTTCGCCGGACCAGTTTTTCAAAAAAATATCTTTCGCTTGCAAAAATATTTCTCTATGGCCACTGACTGGATTTATTAATTTCCTGCTTCTCGTTATGGTCGTTCTGTCTTTGTAGCGAATCGTCACGCTGATGGTCTGGGCTTTTACCTCTTTCCGTTTTAACCGGATGGAAACCGTTTCCGACAAAGACTCCAGGACGGCCAATAATTCCTGCAAATTGGCCAAATCCTTAGGCAGCGTGGTAGAATTGCCGATGCTTTTATAATCCGTCACGGCATCAGGGTCCACTTTGCGGTGATCGATCCCGTTCGCCCACTCTTTTAACCGGATTCCGTTAATGCCGAGAAGACCTTTCAGTTGAATCTCATTCGCCGACGCCAAATCGCCGATGGTATGAATGTTGATTTTCCGCAATTTTTGGGCGGTTTTTTCTCCGACTCCGTACATTTTCTCAATCTCAAGGGGCCACAAAACCGTAGGAATATCCCGTTTGCGGAGAACGGTAATGCCCATCGGTTTTTTCATATCAGATGCCATTTTGGCGAGAAATTTATTGGGCGCTATTCCGATACTGCACGGCAAATCAAGTTGCCGGTCAATGCGTTTTTGAATTCTTTGCGCAATCTCGAGAGGTGAGCCGAGTTCGTAACTGTCCGTAATATCCACATACCCTTCATCGATGGACACCGGTTCAACGAGATCGGAAAACTGCCGCAAAATTTCAAACATCCCCAAAGAAGCAGCCCGGTAACGGTCAAAATTCGGCTTTTTGATGATCAATGACGGGCAAAGTTTTTTTGCTTCATGCACCGTCATCGTTGTTTTCACGCCATACTTCCGCGCTTCATAGCTGCAGGTGACAATGATGCCGCGGCGCTCTTCCGGATTGCCGGCAATCGCCAATGGCTTGCCTTTTAAGGACGGATCATACGCCATTTCCACTGATGCATAAAAACTGTTCATATCCACATGCAGGATGACCCTGCCGTTTTTCGGATACATATGTTTCACAGTGGCATCACATCCCGAAAGAAATAAAGTTCTTTAAAATAAGTCTAACATTAATAGAAATTTTTCGCGTGAAAACAACATTTTCCGTAAAGGACTTTCTGTTGTTTTCCGGCAACATAAAAAGACACCTGTTTTTCATGTATAGATTCAGGGGTGCTTGTTTGGGGAGAGCCCGAAAAAAAGCCCGTACTTGACAGTTTCTGCTTTGATTTGCAAAGAAACAAGGCGGGAGCAGAAAAATCCCCGCCTCATTCAAAAGTTTCTCAGCCGTTTGTTACCTCATCGATGATGGCAAGCACCATTTCAGCGAGCTTATTCAATTCCTCTATGGGCATTTTTTCGTCAGTCGTATGAATGTCTTCATAACCGACAGCCAGGTTGACCGTCGGAATCCCGAAACCGGCGATAATGTTGGCGTCACTTCCTCCGCCGCTTCTTAACAGTCTTGGGGTGCGGCCGATTTTTTCGGCCGCTTTTTTGGCGACCTCGACGACATGGTCTCCGGCCCCGAATTTAAAACTTGGATATAAAACTTCAACATCGACCTCCACTCTCGCGCCCATTTCCGCAGCCGTCGATTCAAAAGCTTCCTTCATTTTGCGGACTTGTTTTTCCATCTTTTCCGGAACGAGCGACCGCGCTTCGGCCAATATTTCCACCCGGTCGCAAACTACATTGGTCGGCCCTTGTCCTTCAAACCGACCGATGTTAGCCGTTGTTTCTTCATCAATCCGTCCCAAGGGCATTTTGGCAATCGCTTTTGCAGCGCAAGTAATGGCGGATACTCCTTTTTCCGGCGCCACCCCTGCATGGGCCTTTTTTCCGTGGACTACAACTGAAATTTTCGCCTGTGTGGGAGCGGCCACTACAATATCGCCCACTTTGCCGTCGCTGTCCAATGCAAAACCGTATTTCGCCTTAATTAAGGAACGATCCAGCGCCTTGGCGCCAACCAACCCTGATTCTTCACCGACTGTGATGATAAACTGAATTTCCCCGTGGGGAATGTTTTGTTCTTTCAAAACCCGGATCACTTCGAGCATGACGGCCAGTCCGGCTTTGTCATCCGCTCCGAGAACAGTGGTTCCGTCCGTGACCACGTACCCGTCTTTAATGGACGGTTTTACTCCTTTGCCGGGGACAACTGTATCCATGTGCGATGTAAAATATATTGGATCGACCCCTTCTTTCGTCCCCGGAAGGGTGCAGATCAAATTTCCCGCGCCGTGACCGGTCTTTTCCCTGGCATCGTCTTCAATTACTTCCAGCCCGAGTCCGGAAAATTTTTGCTTTAAGACTTCGGCTATTTTTCCCTCATCTTTTGTTTCCGAGTCTATCTGCACAAGCTCCAGAAATTCATTTAACAAGCGTTCTTGATCTATCATGCGCTCCGCTCCTTTTCCATTCATCTGCTTCATTCACTAGTATATCTTTACGAAAGAAGCTTCCGCAAATTTCTGGACGGTGCGGAAACATGACCGGGAAAACCGCCCCGCCCGATAGCTTTTCCCGGACATTTCCAAGTCAACCGGGCTATCCGCCCCGCCGCGCATGAACATGGCGGTTATACGTATATGAATCCTTTTTATAAACCAATAGCGGAAGGGACGGATGCCAGTATAAACAAAAAGGCTGCCGGGCAGCCCGGTACTCCCCGGGATGCCTGGCAGCCGTTCGCATATTATATCAAACAAACTTTCCGTTTGCAATTTGTTATATAACAGCACCGGCAATAATAAAAGGCAAACTTTTCTTTTGCCGGAGTCCGTTTTTTATATTCCCAACGATATGTCATTACAGCGGAATGTTGCCGTGTTTCTTGGCCGGACGGGATTCTTTTTTGTTTTGCAGCATATCCAAAGCTTGAATCAGTTTGATTCTCGTCTCTCTCGGGTCAATGACATCATCCACCATGCCGTGTGCTGCGGCAATGTACGGGTTGGCAAATTTCTCTCTGTATTCGGCAATCTTCTGCGCTCTTGTCGCCTCCGGATTAGAGCTGTTGGCAATCTCTCTTGAGAAGATAATGTTTGCGGCACCCTCCGGTCCCATAACAGCAATCTCGGCATTCGGCCAAGCAAATACCAGGTCTGCGCCAATGGATTTACTGTTCAAGGCCACATAAGCTCCGCCGTAAGCTTTTCTCAAAATAACGGTAATCTTCGGAACAGTGGCTTCGGAATATGCGTACAAGATTTTTGCCCCGTGGCGGATAATTCCTCCATGTTCTTGTTTAACACCCGGGAAGAATCCTGTCACGTCTTCAAATGTAATAATCGGAATGTTGAATGCATCGCATGTGCGGATAAATCTTGACGCTTTGTCGGATGAATCGATATCCAATCCGCCGGCCATGAATTTCGGCTGGTTGCAAACCAATCCCACCGTTTGGCCTTTAATTCTGGCGAATCCGACGACAATATTTTTCGCAAATTCTGAATGGACTTCAAAGAATGAACCTTCGTCGACGACCTGTTCTACAACGACACGCACATCATATGGACGGACGGCATCAAACGGTACAAGATCCGTTAAATCCGGACGATAATCATCTTCATCGCCGTTGTACGGAACGACAGGCGGTTTTTCTCTGTTGTTTTGCGGCAAATATGACAATAACGTTCTGACCTTTTCCAAAATGGCTTCTTCTGATTCGGCCCGGAAGTGCGCCACACCGCTGATGGAGTTGTGCACGCGTGAACCGCCCAAATCTTCCGCCGATATTTTTTCTCCAGTCACCGTTTCAATTACTTTCGGACCCGTGATAAACATTTTACTTGTTTTGTCAACCATCATGACGAAGTCTGTAATGGCCGGAGAATAAACGGCGCCGCCTGCACAAGGACCCATAATAACTGAAATCTGCGGAATCACTCCCGAATAAATGGAGTTCCGGTAGAACACTTTTCCGTAACCGTCAAGGGAAAGAACTCCTTCTTGAATCCGTGCGCCGCCAGAATCATTCAAACCGATGAACGGCGTTCCGTTCTTATATGCCAAGTCCATGACGGCAGCAATTTTATTGGCGTGCATTTCGCCGAGCGCACCGCCGAAAACGGTAAAATCTTGTGAGAACAAATATACCGGACGTCCGTTGATTTTTCCATAACCGGTAACTACGCCGTCGCCGGGTCCCTTTTGCTTGTCCATGCCAAAATCTTTCACCCGGTGTTCTACAAACGGATTGATTTCCACAAATGTACCGGGGTCAAGAAGCAGATCAATTCTTTCTCTGGCGGTCAACTTTCCCTTTTCGTGCTGTTTGGCGATTCTCTCATCTCCGCCGCCGAGTTCCACTTCTCTTCTTTTGTCATAAAGTTCGTTAATTTTTTCATAGATGTCGATCATCTTACTCTCCCTCTCCCTTTTTCTCACATAATTCATATAAAACCTTGCCGGTTGATTTCGGATGCATGAATGCCACCAAGGAACCACCGGCACCGGTTTTCGGTTTTTCGTTAATCATCCTGATCCCTTTGGATTTCACCTGCTCCATTTCTTCTTCTATGGAGTCTGTGCGCAATGCAATATGGTGAATCCCTTCGCCGCGTTTTTCAATATGCTTGGCAATCGGACTGTTTTCATGAAGCGGCTCCAAGAGTTCTATTTTTGTTTCTCCCACTTGCAGGAAAGCCACTTTTACCCCTTCGCTTTCCACTTCTTCAATGCCTTTCAGTTCCAACTTCAGCACTTCAGTATAGAAAGGGAGTGTGGCTTCCAGCGATTGGACTGCAATCCCTATGTGATCCACCTTTGTAATCAATTTCTTCCCCCCGCCTCATAAATGTGTTATTAAGTGAATAGTAAAAATTTTAAGTATGTTCATATTATACAATAAATTTGTCGAAAATCCTGCAAAAATTTTTACTAGTTGTTCATTTTTATTTATGTTAGTAAAATAGGGTTAGCAGTTCGTTGGGAGGGATGTCAGAATGAACAGAAAATTGATGAAAATTTTTGTTTATTTAATGATATTTGCGATGCTTGCCTCGACTTTGTTAATGGGATTAACAATGATTTTTTAAATATTTTCCGCACTTAAACCAAGGAAAAACCTTGGTTTTTTTAAAAAATATTTTTTGTTTTTTATTTTTGAACTTATGTAATTTTCTAAAAAATATATATACAGAATATCTGTTTCTCTTCTGTTTGACAAATGATTTTTTTCCTTTCCCGCCAGCGGTACATAATTTAAGGCAAACGCCCTATATTCCCAAATTCCCAACGAATCTTCAGGTATATTATTTTTAAAAAAGGAACCCGCAGAAACGGACGGACAGAAGCGATTATCGGAAAAAACCTATTTTTTGTCGGGCGTGGCGAGCCGTCCCTATGTTTCTCGGAACGGCCCGGAAAAACAACGCCCGTCCATTGCGCCGAAAGCTTTGGAGAATTATTCGGCATCAACAGCATTCATCGTGCGGTAAAATTCTTTAAACAGCGTATCCACCGCTGATGCAACCGTCCTTGCTCCGGCCATGATTTCATTCTCCAATTTCGGAAGAAGTTCCTTCACGCGCGGATTATTGTAAAAATTCATCCGCAGCTGATCTTCAATCATTGAATGCAGCCAGCGCTGCTTTTGCCATCTTCTCCGCTCATAGAAAACTCCCGAAGCCTTTGTATTCTTTTCAAACTCCTTTATGACGTTCCAAACATTGTCAATTCCTTCATGATAAAGAGCGGAACAGGTGTACGCTTTCGTTTGCCATCCCTTTGTGGCAGGTTGAAGGAAATGGAGAATCCGGTTGTATTCCTCTTTTGTTTTTTCGGCTTTTATTTTATTCTCGCCGTCCGCTTTATTTACAAATATCCCGTCTGCGAGCTCCATAATGCCTTTTTTCATTCCTTGAAGTTCGTCGCCCGCGCCGGTCAAGACGACAAGCATGAAGAAATCAACCATTTCCCTGACGACGATTTCGTTTTGGCCGACCCCGACCGTTTCGATGAGAATGACATCAAATCCGGCCGCTTCACAAACGAGCATCGATTCCCTCGTTTTCCGGTGGACGCCCCCGAGTTTCCCTTCCGATGGAGAAGGACGGATAAATGCCCGGGGGTTTTTTGTCAACTTTTCCATCCGGGTTTTGTCGCCGAGAATACTTCCCCCGCTTATGCTTGAACTGGGATCAATCGCCAAAACAGCCACTTTGAGGCCCAGGTCGCACAAATAAGAGCCAAAAGCCTCGATAAAGGTGCTTTTGCCCGCCCCGGGAACACCGGTTATTCCTATGCGGAGAGCGTTCCCCGTATGGGGAAGGAGCTTGTGCAAAAGCTCCTGCGACCATTTGAAATGGTGCTCGGCATTGCTTTCTATTAATGTGATTGCCTTCGCCAATTGTGTCCGGTCCCCGCGAAGTACCCCGTTATACAGTTCCTCGATGTCGGGACCGGTTGTCCGTTTTTTTCGGAATTGCGGCCGTTTTGCAACCGTGGTGCCGGAAGAGCGGATTTCAACGCCTTTTCTCACCACGGTTGCAAATTCCGGACTGTTCGGATCGCTCCACTCCGGTCTTTTGTCTTCCGTCATCTTACTGCGACACTTCCTCGTATCCAAGCCGTTCATAAACAGCCTTTAATACTTTTTGGGCTGCAACGGGGATGACCGTTCCCGGACCGAAAACAGCGCTGGCACCGTGCTCATAGAGGAACTCGTAATCCTGGGCCGGAATGACACCGCCGACCACAATGACGATATCTTCGCGGCCGAGTTTTTTCAATTCCTCGACGAGCTGCGGCAGTAACGTTTTATGTCCTGCGGCAAGAGAACTCATCCCGATTACGTGGACGTCATTTTCAACCGCTTGACGGGCTGTTTCCGCCGGCGTCTGGAACAACGGGCCGATATCGACGTCAAAGCCCATATCAGCAAAAGCGGTGGCCACCACTTTCGCTCCTCTGTCGTGACCGTCCTGTCCCATTTTGGCAATGAGAATCCGCGGCCGTCTTCCTTCATTCTCCAAGAATTCATCGGTCATTCTCTTTACTTCGGCAATTTCTTCTTCATTGGCAAAGGCAGAACTGTATACTCCGCTGACGGAACGGATGACAGCTTTATGGCGTCCGGTCACTTTTTCAATTGCATAGGAAATTTCTCCTAATGTCGCTCTTGCCCTGGCGGCTTGGACAGACAGTTCAAGCAGGTTGCCTTCTCCTGTTTCCGCCGCTTTTGTGATCGCATCCAATGCCTGGCGGACTTTTTCATTGTCGCGTGTTGCTTTCAATTCTTTCAGTTTTTGGATCTGGCTCTGCCGCACAGCGGTGTTGTCAACTTCTAAAATTTCAATCGGATCTTCTTTTTCCAGACGGTATTTGTTTACGCCGATAATCGTTTCGGTTGCCGAATCAATTTTTGCCTGGCGTTTGGCCGCCGCTTCTTCAATGCGCATTTTCGGCAGGCCTGTCTCAATTGCCTTGGCCATTCCACCCAATTTTTCAATCTCTTCGATATGGGCCCAAGCACGTTTTACAAGCTCATTTGTCAGAGCTTCTACATAATAGGAGCCGGCCCACGGGTCAATGACCTTGGTAATTCCGGATTCTTCTTGCAAATACAGTTGCGTGTTTCTGGCAATCCGTGCCGAGAAGTCGGTCGGCAAGGCGATGGCTTCATCCAGGGCGTTCGTATGCAAAGACTGGGTATGTCCCATCGCTGCCGCATGGGCTTCAATCAATGTCCGGACAACGTTGTTGAACGGATCTTGCTCCGTCAAACTCCATCCGGATGTTTGCGAGTGAGTGCGCAACGCCATTGACTTCGGATTTTTCGGATTGAACGATTTCATCAGCTTGGCCCAAATGAGCCTTGCTGCCCGCAGTTTGGCCACTTCCATGAAATAGTTCATTCCGATGCCCCAGAAGAATGACAAACGCGGCGCAAAGGAATCGATATCAATTCCGGCTTTCAATCCCGTTCTTACATACTCAAGGCCGTCGGCAAGGGTGTAAGCCAGTTCAATATCCGCCGGGGCGCCGGCTTCCTGCATGTGATAGCCGGAAATACTGATGCTGTTGAATTTCGGCATATATTTGGACGTGTATTCAAAGATATCGGCGATAATTCTCATGGACATTTCCGGAGGATAAATATACGTATTGCGAACCATGTATTCTTTTAAAATATCATTTTGGATTGTTCCGGAAAGTTTGTCCTGGGTCACCCCCTGTTCTTCGGCCGTAACGATGTAAAACGCCATAATCGGCAATACGGCGCCGTTCATCGTCATTGAAACGGACATCTTGTCCAAGGGGATGCCGTCAAACAACGTTTTCATATCGAGGACGCTGTCAATGGCCACTCCCGCTTTTCCGACGTCGCCGACAACCCTCTCGTGGTCGGAGTCATATCCGCGATGCGTTGCCAAGTCAAAAGCAACGGACAATCCTTTCTGTCCCATGGCAAGGTTTCTCCTGTAAAAGGCGTTGCTTTCTTCCGCCGTGGAAAAACCGGCATATTGACGGACTGTCCAGGGACGGTTAACATACATGGTCGGGTATGGTCCCCTTGTGTACGGGGGAATTCCCGGAAGATGATCAAGCTGTTCCAGTCCTTTTCTGTCTTCGTCAGTATACAATGCTTTGATTTTTATATGCTCATTTGTTTCATACAACAAATCATCAATATTTTTCTTGACCGCTTCTTCGGCTTTTTTGCGCCAATATTCTTTCGATTGTTTTTCCGTATTTTCAAAAAGCTTAATTTTCTTAAAATTCGGCTTACTCATTCCTTCTCCACCCCCATTTCCGCTAATAAAGCGGCAAGAGTTTCATAGCAATTGCTCTTCAAGTGGATGAACCCGTCAATGCCGCTGTCCACCCACTCTTGTTGGTTTTCGGGCAAGCCGGCCAAATAAATTTTTCTGTCCGGATATTTTTCTTTCAAGCTCTTCACGAAACCGGTACCGAGATTTTCATACCATTCGTTGGAACCGCAAATACAATAATGCGTGAAGCCGGACTTTCCGATGAAATCAAGAGCTTCTTCAACCGTTTCCAGGCTGCCGCTTTCTTCCGTGCCGATGCCTCCCGGGGCAAAGAAGCCGGTTGCAAAATCCATTCTCGGCTTGTACTCTTTTAAAGTTCCAAGCGTAATTAAACCGACGGTCAATTTTGCTCCCTTTTCTGCCAGACGAACAGCTTTTTCTCGCAGTCTTTCATATGGTTCTGCCAATCTTTCTTGCGGAATGGCGGCAATAAATGCTCCTTCACCGGATCCGGTTGCCGGTTCTTCGTCGGCGAAAGTCACATGGAGAGGCTCATCTTGCAATGTTGCATATCTGTTTGTGCCGACAATTGTTTGTTTTCTCGTAAAAATAGCATTCCGGCGCTTTTCCATCACTCCGGCAATTTGTTCTTGAAGCCATCCGGATTTCAATACTTCCAGAATGCCGCCTTTATCTTCAATCTCCAAGAACAGTTCCCAAGCATTTTCGGCCAACTCGTTCGTCAAATGCTCCACATACCAGGAACCGCCGGCCGGGTCAACCGTTTTCGTCAACAAGGACTCTTCTTTCAAAATCAATTGGGTATTCCGGGCGATCCGTCCGGAAAATTCCGTTTCTTTCCCTTCAGGCTCATTGTAGGGGCTCACATGCAAGTACTGCACGCCGCCAAGAACAGCGGCAAACGCCTCGCTTCCGGCCCGCAGCATATTCACGTACGGATCATAAACGGTTTTCGTAAATTGTGATGTCCTGGCGGAAATGATCATTTTTTGCTGTTCCTCATCCGCTCCATATGCTTCGGCCACTTTGCTCCACAACACTCTGGCGGCCCGCAATTTCGCCAGCTCCATAAAGAAATTGGCTCCGATCGAGAATTGGAACACAAACTTGGACAAGGCCTCTTCCGCCGGCAATCCTCTTTCTTTCAATTGTTCAATGTGGCAAACAGCCGTGCTTAAAGCCACAGCCAGTTCTTGAACGGCATTGGCCCCGCCGTTGTGGTACGGCGTCGTATCACAAAGAATCGTTCTTATTTGCGGAAGTTTTTCGGAAGCTTTCTTGACGCTTTCACAAAATTCATCATACATTTCCTTGATGTTGTCTTTTTCTGCTCCTTTTTCCGCCAAAAGGGCAACCGGATCGGCCGCGACAAATCCTTTACCTTCTTCCGCGCCGGGCAGTCCGGCAAGAAGCTCGATCAATACACCGTGAATATCTTTGCCGTTTACGCTGTACGGATACTGGCCGTGAAATTCTTTAAGAACAGCCTCCAAACCCGGCACGAGCTTTTCGCTTCCTTCAAAAGAAACCGTCGTTTGGCCTCTGTCAAAGGCGGAAACGAGAAGTTCTTTTAAATTTTCCGCATTGTCCGCCGTAATTTGTTGGGCTACTTCCCACTCATTCCCAACCGGCGAAATTCCCCTGCGGTAATCCGCTTGTCCGGGATATTGGGAAATCTCTTGAAGATTTTGATCTTCTTTTGTATAAAGGGGCTTCAACGTGATTCCTTCAAACGTTTCCGTTACAAGGGAATCTATCGGTTTCCCTTTGAGCATCGCTTCCCCTTTTTCCTTCCACTCCTCCATCGCCGGTACGGGAAAAGAAATTTGCGACATTTCTTTTATGCTCATCATATCGACGCTATCCTCGCAAAGTCCGCCGGAAGAATGTTCACTACAAAAAATCGTTCCGGACAGTCTTTACGAAATAACGGTTTCACTCCTTCCCTTTGGTATTAATGATGATTGTAACAAAGATGATAATTTTGAAAAAATAGTTTAATTCTATTTTAGTATACAGTGAAAATATTTCAATGAGTAAAAAAAATCTGAAATTAAAAAACTTTAATTTCCGTTTCATTCTTTGCTGTGAAATGGAATTAACAGTCATTTCACAAGAACATTTTTCCATTTTCAATTTTTATACAGGAAAAAAATATGTGAAATGATCATCCGTGCCCGGCGGATTATCATTTCACATTTCCATGCTTGTAAAGGATTGGATTCCATCTTTCTTCCGCTAAACGTTCAAATTGCATCCGGTCCATTCTCCCCGGACAAACCTCAGGAAAGGAGAAACGTCATTCCGTACCGGCAGCCTTTCAATACAAGTTCGTTTTATCTGCCCGCATATTCTCGAGAATTTCCTTCACCCTTTGCAAAAATCTCCCGCTGATGAGCCCGTCGAGAATTCTGTGATCGATCGACAAACATAAATGGACGATGTCGCGGATGGCGATCATGCCGTTTATGACGACCGGGCGTTTGGTAATTTTTTCTACTTGGAGGATGGCAGCCTGCGGGTAATTAATAATTCCCCTCGACAGGACTGAGCCGAAAGTACCCGTATTATTTACGGTAAAAGTCCCCCCTTGCATCTCTTCAACGGAAAAAGCGCCGTCTTTTGCTTTTATGGCAAAGTCTGCCAATTCCTTGGCAATTCCTTTGATTGTTTTTTCATCTGCCCTTTTTATGACGGGAACATACAAGGCGTCTTCCGAGGCAACGGCAACCGATATATTGATCTCCTTCTTTTGAATGATCTCATTGCCGTACCATGTTGAATTCAATTGGGGAAATTCCTTTAAAGCTTGAGCAACCGCTTTGATGAAAAAAGGAAAATAGGTCAGATTAAATCCTTCCTTCGCGATAAATTCTTCTTTAACCGAATTTCTGAAAGCAACAAGTTCTGTCACATCGGCTTCCACCATCATCCAAGCATGGGGAATTTCCGCATAACTCCGCACCATGTTTTCCGCTATCGCTTTGCGGATGCCCGTAACGGGAATGACAGTGTCCTCCCTGTTTTGTGCGGCCGCAAATGGCCGGACTTTTTTACCCTCCTTTTCTGCCTTATCCGGTATGAAGCCGGAATCGCTTCTTTTCCCCTCAGTCCCTGCGGGTTTCCTTTTTTCAACGATGAAGTTTAATACGTCTTTGCGGGTTATCCGCCCCCCTGCCCCGGTTCCTTTCACCTCGTTTAAATCAATCCCGTATTCTCTCGAAAGTTTCAAAACTGCCGGTGAATAGCGGGCCTTTTTCGTCTTTCCATTTCGTTCTTCTCCCGCAGCCGGTTCTTGTGGAGAGATTGTTTTCTTCCTTTCGTCAATTCGCTCCAACAAGCAAAGAACCGTTCCAACCGGAACTGTTTCATCCTCCGGAACCAGGATCTTTTTCACCATACCCTCCGAAGTGGAAGGAATTTCGGCGGTGACTTTATCGGTCATAATTTCTGCCAAAGGCTGATATTTCTCAACCTTTTCTCCTTCCTCCACAAGCCATTTCACCACTGTTCCTTCCGTCACGCTTTCCCCCAGCTGGGGCATTTTGATTTCTTCCGGACTCATTTGCTGCCTCCTTTTACTGTTTAAAATTCAGCGAGATCCCGGATCGCTTTTTCGATTTTATCCGCACTCATCATAAAATATTTTTCCATCGGCGGCGCAAACGGCATTGCCGGCACATCGGGACCGGCCAAGCGCCAAATCGGAGCATCGAGTTCAAACAAGCCATGCTCGGCTATAACCGCTGCCACTTCACTCATGACGCTGCCTTCCTTATTATCCTCAGTCACCAGCAGCACTTTGCCCGTTTTCGCAGCCGCATCCACCACCGCTTTTTTGTCAAGAGGGTAAACGGTCCGCAAATCTAACAAATGGACGGAAATCCCGTCTTTTTCCACTCTTTTTGCCGCTTCGAGAGCCAGGTGGACGCACAATCCGTATGTGATCACCGTAACGTCCTCCCCCTCCCGTTTTACATCCGCTTTCCCGATCGGCAGGATGTAGTCATCATCCGGCACTTCCCCTTTAATGAGGCGGTATGCTTTTTTATGCTCAAAAAAGAGGACGGGATCTTCATCGCGTATCGCCGCTTTTAACAATCCTTTGACATCGTAAGGGGTGGACGGCATGACAATTTTTAAACCGGGCTGATTGGCGAAAACAGCCTCCACCGACTGGGAATGATAAAGGGCGCCGTGGACGCCTCCGCCGTACGGGGCGCGGATCACGACCGGACAAGTCCAGTCATTATTGGAACGGTACCGTATCCGGGCCGCTTCTGACAAGATTTGGTTAACCGCCGGAAAAATAAAATCGGCAAATTGCATCTCGGCGACCGGCCTCATTCCATACAGGGCCGCTCCGATGGCCACGCCGGCAATCGCCGATTCCGCCAAAGGGGCGTCAATGACACGGTCTTCACCGAATGTTTCGTAAAGCCCTTCCGTCGCTTTGAATACTCCGCCTTTCCTGCCCACATCCTCCCCGAGAACGAATACCCTCGGGTCCCGTTCCATTTCCTCCCGGATGGCCATTTTGACTGCTTCAATATAAGAAATAACCGCCATTCGTCCTTCCCTCCGTCCGTTTTTCACCATAAACGTGTTTTAGCGCGTCTTCCGGTTTGGCATAAGGGGCCTTGTCCGCATATTCGGCAGCTTCGTCGACGGTTTTGCTCACTCTGGCCGAAATCTCTCGGTCCGTAAATTCATCGAGGACGCCCGCCTCCATTAAATATGAGCGAAAAGAAATAATCGGATCTTTGCCCCGCGCCTCTTCAATTTCCTCGCGGGTCCGATACTTTCTGTCATCATCATCGGAAGAATGGGCTGTCATCCGGTAAACTGCCGCCTCAATCAGTGTAGGGCCTTCTCCCCTGCGGGCCCGTTCTGCCGCCCGGCGGACAACCTCGTAGACGGCAAGGGGATCCGTTCCATCGACAGTCACTCCCGGGATGCCGTACGCTGCCGCCCGGTCGGATAATTTCCCGCATGCATACTGCTTCGTTGCCGGTACGGAGATGGCATATCTGTTATTTTCCACCATCACGATTACCGGCAATTTATGAACGGACGCGAAGTTTAGACCTTCGTGAAAATCCCCTTGATTGGTGGAACCGTCCCCCAATGTGACGAAAGCAACAATGTCTTTCCCTTCCATTTTTGCAGCCAACGCGATGCCGGCGGCATGGGGAATTTGCGTGGCAACGGGAGAAGAACCGGTTACGATGCGGTTCTTTCTTTGGCTGAAATGGCCGGGCATTTGCCTGCCTCCCGAATTCGGGTCTTCTCCTTTCGCATAGGCGGAAAGCATCAGATCTTGTACCGTCATCCCGAAAGAAAGAACGACCCCGGTATCACGATAGTAAGGAAGCACATAGTCCTTTTTCCGGTCTAAAGCATAGGCGGCGCCGACTTGCGCGCCTTCATGCCCCTGACAGGAGATGACAAAAGGGATTTTTCCGGCCCGGTTCAAAAGCCACATCCGTTCATCAATTTTCCTTGCTGTCAACATTGTTTCGTACATTTCCAATACTTTTTCATTTGATAATCCCAATTGCTCATGTTGGCTTTTTATCATTCAAACGACCTCCAGATCCCGCAGAAATATTTTTGACTTATGTGTGGACGGCATTTCCATCAACATCAAGCGCTGCCTCCATCAAAGCTTCGGACAACGCCGGGTGCGGGTGGGGAGTCCTCCCCAATTCCCATGGCGTTGCATCAAGGAATTTGGCAAGACCCGCCTCCGAGATCATTTCCGTCGCCTGGGGACCTACGATATGTATGCCCAAAAGATCATTCGTTTCCCCGTCGGCGACCACTTTAACAAAGCCGTCCGTTTCTCCGAAAACGAGGGCCTTTCCGTTCGCAGCCAACGGGAATTTACCCGTCTTCACGGAATATCCTTTTTGCCGGGCTTGTACTTCTGTCAGTCCGATGCTTGCCGCTTCCGGCCGGCTATATATACATCTCGGAATGAGAGTGTAATCGATCGGCCGAGGATTTTTCCCGGCAAGATGCTCAACAGCCGTTATTCCTTCCCAAAAAGCGGCATGGGCCAGCTGCATGCCGCCGATGCAATCGCCAACCGCATATATATGGGGTTCGTTCGTTTGCATAAATTCATTCGTTACAATAAAGCCGTTTTCCACTTGTATTTCCGTATTTTCCAAACCGATTCCGGCTGTGTTTCCTTTTCGTCCTACGGCCAAGAGGAGCCGTTCGGCGGCAAAAGTCCTCATTTTTCCGCCAATATCTGCCCCAATCGTGATGGCCGTCCCCTTTTTTAATGACTCGGGGCGAATGCCGGCTCCGGTGAAAATGTGAATTCCCCTCTTTTTCATCAATTTCCCGATTTCTGTGGAAAGGGCATGGTCTTCCCTGCTTATCAATCTTTCATCTTTTTCAAGGATGGTTACTTGGACGTCAAAATCAGACAGCAGAGAAGCCCATTCCAGCCCGATCACCCCGCCGCCGGCAATAATGACCGACTGTGGCAATGTTTCCATTTCCAACGCATCGTCCGATGTCAAAATGTGCACTCCGTCCGGTTCCAGCCCGGGAATCATGCGGGGGCTCGAACCTGTGGAAATGATGAGATATTTTGCGGAAAGTATTTCCTCCCCGGTTCCATCCTCCGTTTCCACAGAAACCTTCGCCGGCCATGGAGAAATAGAGGAAGACTCCACTATGCGGCCGACGCCGTAATAAACATCGATGTCTCTTTTTTTTAACAGCTGCAAAACGCCCAGATACAACCGGTCCACAATCTTCCTTTTTCTTTCCTGAACGATTTTAAAATCAAGCACCGGTTTTTCCGTGATAACCCCGAACGTTTTTCCCGCTTTTGTTTGCGCATACACCTCGGCACTCCTGAGGAGAGCTTTTACGGGAATACAGCCTTTATGGAGACAAGTTCCCCCCGGTTTGTCCTTTTCAATCACCGCCGTTTTCAAACCGAGCTGCGACGCTCGGACTGCGGCCACATAGCCTCCCGGACCGCCGCCCAAAATGAGAAGATCGTACTGTTTTGCCAAGTCCTCTCCTCCTTTCACACAGTCCGCTGTTTCAACTTCTGTTTCGGAAGCGGCGGATCGCACTGTGCCGTTCATTCAGCAAAAATTGCTTTCTTGATTGCCTCAATTTAGCAATCCGTTCCTCGGCCAATTTGTCGGCGGCGACGTAAGTAGGGATGTTTTCTGCCTTGGAAATGCCGAGCAATTTTTCAATGCTGTCATATATCTTTTCCACTTTTTTCAGCGCCCGTTCCCGGTTATAACCGTTTAACTCTTCCGCCACATTGATGACTCCGCCGGCATTAATGACATAATCCGGGACGTAAAGAATCCCGATTTCATGCAGGCGGTCGCCGTGGCGGGGTTCTGCCAGCTGATTGTTGGCCGACCCGGCGATCACTTTTGCCTTCAAACGGGGAACGGTGTGATCATTGAGAATGCCTCCCAAAGCGCACGGAGCAAAAATATCGCATTTCACGTCGTAAATTTCATCCGGTTCCACTGCTTTTGCCTGAAATTCGTCCACAGCCCTTTTGACGGCATTTTTATTAATATCCGCAACCACAAGCTCTGCTCCTTCTTTATGAAGATAACGGCAAAGATGGGTAGCGACATTGCCAACGCCTTGCACGGCGACAACCTTGCCCGCCAAATTTTCGCTGCCGAACGCTTCCTTGGCCGCTGCTTTCATGCCCACATATACGCCGTAAGCGGTTACAGGGGATGGATCGCCCGACGAGCCGAAAGCGGGCGAAATGCCCGTCACATAATCGGTTTCTTCAAAAATGATTTCCATATCTTCCACCGTGGTGCCCACATCTTCTGCCGTAATATAGCGTCCGTTCAAGCTTTGCACAAAACGGCCGAAAACCCTGAGCATTTCCTCATTCTTATCCTTGGCCGGATCGCCGATAATCACCGATTTCCCTCCGCCAAAATTCAATCCGGCCGCGGCATTTTTGTATGTCATTCCCCGCGCCAGTCGCAAAGCATCGTTTACGGCGTCCTCCTCGGACTCATATGGCCACATCCTCGCCCCGCCCAATGCCGGGCCGAGGGTTGTATCATGAATGACGATGACGGCCTTTAAACCGGAACTCTTGTCCTGGCAAAAAATCATCTGTTCATAGTCGTCTTTTTCCATTTGCTTAAAAATATCCATGTTCTCTTCTCCTTTTTTTCTGAAAACTCCCGTTATTAAGGATGGACAAAATCACCGTCTTTTCATAACCGGAAAAAAGATTTCGATGGAACAAAATCTTTTTTCACGATGAATGAGAAAAGCCATTTCCTATTAAAGAAATATGCTGTTTTCATTGCAACTATGAAAAACACATGCACTCCCCCGGAAAACCGGCCATAGAAATTTTGGCCAAAATTCTGGATTACAATTATTTAATGGAAGGGAATGATTCTGAAGCCGTTTTCCCTCTTCCTTCTTTCCCGCGCTATCATTTTGTATAGAGCGTACAAACAGCATTTTGGTGAACTGCAAATTTTCCCTTTTTGACGCAATTTCTGCAAAAAAATACACCCCTTGCAACCTTAAAGGAGTGCTTCCCATTCCGATGAAAAAAACCGTTTTAAAAATGGTTTACAAAAGGAAATTTATCGTATTTTTGTGAATTATTTGTTATATTTACTGTTAACAGCTTGAATTGCACAAATTTACCTTAATTTAAATTTATAAAAATTGTTTGAAAAGGATGGGCAAAATGAAAAGACTGGTTGCTCTTGTCATTTTAATCATTCCCGGCATTTTAGCCGGTTACGGCTTTAAATTGCTCAGGGAAACATTTTTTGGCATTTTAAATTCTCCTTTTCCGTCGCTTCCGCTTCAATTGGCGGGCGGTTTGGCCGCTTTCACAGCCGGTGTTGGCTTTATCGGCGGATTCATTTTTCACCGGGACCGAAAAAGAAATAAAGTGCAGGCCCGTTTCAAACCGTCCGCACGAACAAAGAAACAACACCATTAACGGAAATTTTGCATCTGTTACCGCCGGCGTTTTCCAAGTCAGATGACAAAATAAACAATTAACAAGTATGATATTGCTTTTTGATACGGGCCGCTTTTGCCGGTTCATCTGTAATAACCGCCGAACAACCGATTTTGAACAAACGGTGGAGTTCCTTCTCTTTATTGACTGTATACGGTCTTACAGCGATGCCGTTTCCCATGGAAGCTTTGATAAGTTCATTTGTGGCAAAACGGTAGTGGGGATGAAATCCTTTGGCCCGGATGGACTTGGCGTAAATCCACGGCATAAACAAACCATCCTTGAACAGCGGGGCGATTTCTATTTCAGGGGCTAAACGGTAGTGGGTGATGATGCTGTAATGATTAAATGAAGAAACGATGATTCTTTCCTCCAACTGATATTTTCTGATTAAGGAAGCGACAATTTGTTCAATTCCTTGATAGGGGATTTTTTCGGTTTTCAATTCCACATTGCAGAGCAAATCGTTCGAGCCCAGCCATTCGAACACCTCTCTTAATGAAGGAATCGGTTCTTTCCGGACGGATCGATGATGGTACCAGGCTGCATCAAGATTGCGCAACTGTTTAAAAGTAAAATCCTTTACATAACCTGTTCCGTCCGTCGTCCGATCCACTCTTTCATCATGAATAACCACCGGTTCACCATCTTTGGTAAGATGGACATCCAGTTCAATCCCGTCTGCCTGTTCTTTTTCCGCCTCAATAAAAGCCATCATCGTATTTTCCGGAAACGATGCGGAAAAGCCGCGATGGGCAAAGATCAAGGTCATGATTCCACTCTACCGTCCTTCCTTCCGTCCTCTTCTATTTATTTTATCTCCCCGGAGCAAAAACTTTACACAACTCGGAAAAACAAAAATTCGTCCAAAAACAAAAGTGTTCCCGCTAACAGGAACACTTTATTCACAGGACTGACTATAACAAAAATAACCAACTATAAATGCAAAAATTTTTCAATCCTTTTCGCCAAATCGAGGCATCGCGGCATCCTCGTCACGCAGACCCGTCAAATCCCCTCAAGAAGCTTTATGTTCTAGACGAAGTTTATCCGCTACCATGGCAATGAATTCTGAATTTGTCGGTTTGGCTTTGGACATGCTCACTGTATAACCGAACAAGTTTGAAATCGATTCGATATTGCCCCTGCTCCAAGCGACTTCGATCGCATGGCGGATGGCCCGTTCCACCCGGCTTGCCGTCGTATTGTACTTCTTGGCAATATCCGGATACAATACTTTTGTGATCGACCCGAGAAGTTCGATGTCTTTATAAACCATGGCAATGGCTTCCCGCAAATACAGGTATCCTTTGATATGGGCCGGAACACCGATTTCATGGATAATGCTTGTTATGCTGGCATCAAGGTTTTTCGGTTCGTTATTTTTCTCTTGCCTGCCTGCGGAAGACTTAACAAGCGATGTTGAGTTTCTGACAACAGAATTTGTTCTTCCGCTTACTTGGCGGATATGATTTCCCAAATTGTCCATGTCAAACGGCTTGAGCATAAAATAGGATGCTCCCAGTTCTACTGCCTTCTTTGTCACGTCCTCCTGGCCGAACGCGGTCAACATAATGACATTTGGCGGATTTTCTTTCTTCATTTCTTTTATTTTTTCCAAAACCGCCAAACCGTCAATATGCGGCATAATGATATCAAGAATTAAAACGTCAGCCTCGATTTGGTCAAGCATTTTTAAACAGTCCTGTCCGTTATGGGCGACACCGGCAACCTCCATGTCTTCCTGTGATGAAATATAATCCTCAAGCAATCCCACAAGTTCTCTATTGTCATCAACAATAAAAACTTTAATTTTTTTCACAACACGTTCCTCCCCCCGGTCCATTTTCGTCAGTGAATCACAAACCTTTTGTTATCCCTGCAAGACCTAAACAACAACAACCAATGATCATTCATTCGACAATTAGGTAAAAAAATCCTTTTTTATTTAAAATTTTTATAAAATTTGCACTTATCCCACTTTTATTGACTTCAATTAAAATTTATCTTATTTTGTCAAGAGACTCAATCCCCTATTTGTATGATTTTTAATTTTTTTGAATGTTCTTCAAAATATTTGCACTTTTTACAGTTTATAGGATGGTATTCGGACAAAAAGGCGGAAAAATCCGCCTCTTACTCGTTAACTTGCCTTTTCGGCTTTTTCCTTATTGCGGGAGTTGCCGTAAATGTCAATTCCGGCTTCATTCAACATCCATTCGATATGGACCCCATATCCGGAAGTCGGATCATTTACAAACACATGGGTGACGGCTCCGACGAGTTTCCCGTCTTGAATGATCGGACTTCCGCTCATTCCTTGAACAATGCCGCCGGTTTTTTCAATTAATTCCTTATCCGTTACTTTTATAACCATTCCCTTCGTTGCCGGAAACTTTTGCGGGATTGTGCTGACTATTTCAATATCAAATTTTTTTACATCATCATCATCGACAACAGTTAAAATTTGCGCGGGTCCCTCTTTTACTTGGTGGGCCAAAGCAACCGGCAGCGGCTTGTCCATGATGCCGTTTTTAAGTTCTTTGGTTAGTTTTCCGAATATTCCGAAAGGACTGTTTCTTTGAATATCACCAATAATCTCTTTATCCGCAGAAAACCGAGCCAGTTTTTCACCCGGTTCCCCGTTGCTGCCTTTTTCAATGGATGTGACAGTTGAACGGACAATTTGCCCGTCTTCGATAACAACCGGCTGTCTCGTGTCTATATCCGAAATCACATGTCCCAAAGCGCCGTATTTTTTGCTGGCCGGATCGTAAAACGTCAACGTTCCGATTCCCGCTGCGGAGTCACGGATATATAGCCCCAGTTTAAAGCCATCTCCGTTTTTATCTTCCAAAGGCTTAAGTTTTGTCTCGATTTTTTTGTTATCGCGGAAAATTTCAAGCGTTAAAGGCTCGCCGTTTTCCCCCGCTTTCTGCACAAACTTGGCCACATCGGAAAGGGATTTTATTTTTTTGCCGTTGATTTTTGTAATGATGTCACCAACTTTGATTCCCGCCTGTTCACCAGGGGACAGTTTGCCTTCAACCGATTGAACTTGGTGGTGGCCAACGACAAGAACGCCAAGCGTATTCAATTTGACGCCGATCGATTGCCCTCCGGGTACGACTTTAAAATCTTTCAGAACATTTACATCGACCTTTTTAATGGGAAAGCCGGCAAATTCAAGAAACATTTCGTCTTTTCCAAAATGCTTGCCGCGTAAAGCAACAATCGCCTTATCCCTGTCATCCAATTCGCTGCTGCCACGGCCGGACAATTTTGCGGAAACATGTGCGGCCTTGTTTATTTTAAAATCCTGTCCTTCAAACAGGGTGATTTCCTTGGGAATTGCCAAAAATTCTCTAAAGGGGGTGTAAAATCCAACTGCTACCAATAACGCAAGGAGAATTCCACCAATGATCTTTCTCAGAATTTCCCGCTTCACATTTTTCACTCTCCTCGCTTCTCATCCCGCTGATGTGCTCTTTATACAACATGCAACCGCTTCACAACCGGGTAGCCGCGTGAAACGTGAAAACATCAGCGAAAAAGAATAAAATCCTGTGCTGATGGATAATTTACTTTACGGCTACATCTATAATTTTGCCTCGATAAAACACATTTATAACATGAACGGTTTCCAGCACAGGAGTAATTTTCAACGTCCGCTTGCGCATTTTTGCGGATGGTTTGCCAAAAGGGCGCAATGATCATTATTGTTCCTCTGACTTTTGCATTTATTTGCCGGAAACGATTTGCGGCAAAAAAAAAGCCATCCGCTCAGGACAGCTTGTTGCTCAATTTCAATTCTTTTGCCATCTGCAGCAATTCACCGGCATGCTCTTTTGTTATGGCCGTGATTTCCGCACCTGAAATCATGCGGGCGATTTCCGTAATTCTTTCTGTTTCATCCAATTCTTGCACGGAAGTGACCGTACGGCCCCCGGCAACTTTCTTGGCAATGTAATAATGGTTGTCGGCCATTGCCGCAACTTGAGGAAGATGAGTTATACAAAGAACTTGAGAATGAACGGACAGTTTGTAAATCTTTTCTCCGATTGCCTGGGCAACCCTGCCGCCAACACCGGTATCCACTTCGTCAAAAATAATCGAGGTGATTCCTTGATGCTTGGAAAAGATGCTCTTTAAAGCGAGCATAATACGGGAAAGTTCTCCGCCTGATGCAATTTTTGACAGCGGTTTTAACGGTTCCCCCGGATTTGTGGAAATATAAAATTCCACCTGGTCGGATCCGGAAGGATTAAACTGTTCGTAATCACTTGTAAACATGACATCAAAAACGGTTTTATCCATATAGAGGTCTTTCAGTTCTTTATGAATCAGGTCGGTCAACCGGGCTGCATGTTTTTGTCTGATTTCGCTCAGTTCTTTGGCTGCAAGGGACAACTCTTCTTTACATGACGACAGTTCTTTTTCCAATTTGTCGATATGAAATTCTTTATTTTTTAAAGTTTCCAGTTCCTCTTCTATGGTGGCGGCGTATTCAAGGATTTCATCGATCGTCTTGCCGTATTTTCGCTTGAGCCGGTTGATCTCCGCCAGCCGGTCTTCAATCTCATCAAGGCGCGCCGGATCGAATTCAAGCAAGTCCAGTTCATTCCGGATTTCCCTGGCCGCATCCTCCAATACGTAAAAGCAGTTTGCAACCGTTTCCGCCAAATTCTGATAAGAGGAATCCAATTCTCCCGCTTCCTGGAGATTGCTCATGGCATGGCCAAGCCAATCAAGACCGGCATGCTCGCCTTGAAGGGAAGAGTATGCGACCTGAAGGGCCTCATAAATTTTATGGAAATTTTGCAAACGATTCTTTTCTTCCAAAAGCTTGTCGTCTTCTCCGGGAGTCAATTGCGCTTTTTCGATTTCATCCAGCTGGAAACTTAATAAATCCAGCCGGTGCGCCATTTGCTGTTCATTTTCCGTCAATTCCCGCAACGATTTAAGGATGCGTTGGTACGAACGGTAAATGCTTTCGTAACTTTTTAGCGCTTCGGCTATTTCTTCCCCGCCAAAATGGTCCAAAAGGGGGAGATGCCTTGTTTCGTCCATCAGTTCCTGATGCTCGTGCTGTCCGTGAATATCAACGAGGGTGCTTCCTATCTCCCTTAAAACAGAGATCGTTACCAATTTTCCGTTAATCCGGCACACACTTTTGCCCGTATGAAAAATTTCCCTGCGGAGAATGAGCATCTCATCCTCCACATCAATGCCGAATTGCCGCGCTTTTTCATAACTCGGATGCTCCTTGATATTTTCAAACTGAAAAAGGCCTTCAATTTCGGCTTTTTTTGCCCCGTGGCGGACAAACTCAGCGCTCCCTCTCCCCCCGACCAGCAAGCCGATTGCATCAATGATGATTGATTTTCCGGCACCGGTTTCCCCCGTTAAGACAGTCAGGCCGTTTGTAAAAGAGAGAGAGAGAGATTCAATAATGGCAAAGTTTTTGATGGACAGTTCACTCAGCAAGAGCTTTCACCTCAGTCACAGCATTTCTAAAAATTTCTCCGTAATGATTTCCGTGTCTTCTTCCGTCCGGCAGACGATTAATATTGTATCGTCTCCGCTCACGGTGCCGACAATTTCGTCCCAATCCAAATTGTCGATTAAGGCCGCAATCGCCATGGCATTCCCCGGAAGGGTTTTCATGACGACAAGATGGCCGGCGCTGTCGATCCCGACAAAAGCGTCCCTCAAATGCCTTCTCAACTTTTGCTGCGGATTAAACCGTTGATCGGCAGGGAGACTGTATTTATAACGCCCGTCCATCAACGGCACCTTTACGAGGTGCAATTCTTTAATGTCCCTGGAGACAGTGGCCTGAGTAACATTGAATCCGGCATTTCTCAGCTCTTCAACCAATTCATCCTGGGTTTCGATGTCCTTGCTTGCAATAATTTCGCGGATTTTAATATGACGTTGCCCTTTGCTCAAAAGCGATCACCCCAAAACAATTTCATTAAATAAATTCGCCGGAAAACGACAAAATCCTTTCACCCGCCGGTCTAAGCCGGATTCAATATTTTGAAAATACTTTTGCAAAAAAGTCAAGTACAGAGATGCTGTGATGAATATGCCGAAAGTGCAAAAATAAGCAGCAACCAAGTTCAATCCAATTAATGAACAACCTAATGAAATAAATGGGAATAAGGACGCCCTTATTCCCCCTTTGTTCGCTTCATTTACTTCTTAGTTCTTTATGCGCTGTGGAGACAACATCCGCCGGCACGACGGACAAAAAGTTTTCTCCCTTTTCCTTTGTTCCCGAAAAAAACAAATGCAGCAAAAATTCAATATTTCCATCTCCGCCGGTAATGGGAGAATACGACAAATTCATGACGTTATACCCCTCATTGACGGCAAAAGCCATGACATCATGTAAAACAGCTTCGTGCACTTTGGGATCCCGGACAATCCCTTTCTTGCCGACCTGCTCCCTGCCCGCTTCAAACTGCGGCTTGACGAGCGCGATCACGTCACTTTCCGGAGCCAATAACGTTTTTAAAACCGGCAAAATTAATTTTAAGGAAATAAAGGAAACATCAATTGTGGCAAAATTCGGCCTTTCACCGGCTAAATTTTCAGGCTTGACGTAGCGGAAATTTGTCCTTTCCATGACAACGACCCGCTCGTCTTGCCTCAGTTTCCAGGCAAGCTGATTGTAACCGACATCGATGGCATAGGACATTTTTGCCCCGTGCTGCAGGGCGCAATCGGTAAAACCGCCGGTGGATGCCCCGATATCAATTAACACTTTCCCTTGAATATGCACGTCAAATTCCCTTAACGCTTTCTCCAATTTCAATCCGCCCCTGCTCACATAAGGGTGGACGTCTCCTTTTACCGTTAAGGGAGAATCAACATCAATTTTTTCCCCGGGTTTGTCCAAACGTTCGCCGTTGCTGTAAACAAGACCGGCCATAATCGCCCTTTTGGCTTTCTCCCGGGTTTCCGCCAATCCTCTTTTTACAAGCAATACATCGACTCGTTCTTTCTTTTTTTTCATTGTTTTATGCCCTTTTTTGCTTTAATTTTGTTAAGCTTTTTAATTTAGCGACTGCATTTTCCACGGTCAAACCGATTTCCTGCAATAAAAGATCAACGCTGCCATGTTCAATAAAGCGGTCCGGTATGCCCATTCGTTCTATCCGGACATGATGAAAACCGCGGTCGCTGGCAAACTCCAAACAAGCACTGCCAAATCCCCCTTGAAGAGCCGCTTCTTCGATCGTAAGGAGAGGGATGTTTTGATTTAAAAGGGACAATAGCATTTCTTCATCCATCGGCTTAATAAAACGGGCATTGATTACGGAAATGGAATAGCCCTCTTTTTCCATCGCCGAAGCCGCTTCCATTGCCAGCGGTATCGTTGTTCCAAAAGTGAGAACGGCTGCGTCTGTTCCTTCTTTTAATATTTCCCACGTACCGATGGGAATTTCTTTGAACTCTTTGTCCAAAGGAACCCCCAGCCCGTTTCCGCGGGGAAACCGCATGGCAATCGGGCCGCCATCGTATTTTAAAGCGGTGTATACCATATGCTGGCCCTCATTTTCGTCTTTCGGCATCATTAAAATGATGTTGGGAATGTGGCGCAAAAACGCAATATCAAAAACGCCCTGGTGGGTGTCTCCGTCAGCGCCGACTAATCCCGCCCGGTCGATGCCGATAAAAACATTGAGATTTTGCCGGCATATGTCATGCAAAACTTGGTCATAGGCCCGCTGCAGAAAAGTGGAATAAATGGCCAAATAAGGTTTCATCCCTTGTAACGCCAGTCCGGCCGCCATTGTGGCCGCATGTTGTTCCGCAATGCCCACATCATAAAAACGGTCTGGAAACTCTTTGGCAAATCCTTCAAGCTTTGAACCAACCGGCATCGCCGGGGTGATGGCCACAATCCGTTCATCTTTTTTGGCCAGTTTCCTCACCGTTTCGCTGACGAGCTTGCTCCAAGCCGGCGGACCATCAACAGGTTTTAGAAAATCTCCGGTCTCAATTTTATAGGCGCCGGTGCCGTGCCAATTTCCTATCCGATCCTCCTCGGCAGGCTTGTAGCCTTTTCCTTTTTTCGTACAAACATGCACAAGCACGGGCCCGTCTATTTTCTTTGCGTAGGCAAAATTGTCAAACAGCGCTTCAAAATCATGGCCATCAATCGGTCCCAAATAAGTAAAACCGAGTTCCTCAAAAAACATGCCTGACACGAGAAGATACTTTAAGCTGTCTTTGATTCGTTCCGCCGCAGCGGCAACCCGTCCCCCCACGGCCGGGATCTTTTTCAGAAGAAATTCCAATTCATCTTTCACCCATTGGTATTTTCCTGCCGTCCTTAGCCTGCACAGTACATGATGCAAGGCGCCGACGTTGGGGGCGATGGACATTTCATTATCATTGAGGACAACGATGATTTTCTTTTTTTCATGGCCAATATGATTCAAAGCTTCCAGGGCCATCCCGCCGGTCAGCGCTCCGTCGCCGATGACGGGAACAACGTGAAACTTTTCCCCTTTTATGTCACGGGCAATGGCCATTCCCATCGCCGCCGATAAAGAAGTGGAACTGTGCCCCGTTTCAAAAATGTCATGCTCGCTTTCGGCTCTTTTCGGGAATCCGCTCAGCCCTTTGTATTGTCTCAACGTGTCAAATTGTCCGGCTCTTCCCGTGAGAATTTTATGGACATAACACTGGTGGCCGACATCCCAAATAATTTTATCTTTCGGGCTGTTAAAGCATCTATGTAAAGCAATCGTCAACTCCACAACGCCAAGATTCGGTCCTATGTGCCCCCCGGTTTTGGACAGCTTTTTAATTAAGAAATCCCTGATTTCCTTGCTCAGTTGTTCCAGTTCCTTAATATTCAACCTCTTTAAAAAGGAAGGGTCTTTTATAGATAACAGATCCATTTCCGGACCACTCACTTTCATTTCTGATTGTGACTGTCTGCAGCATCGTTTGTTGTTTCGCATCACCGGAACTTTGCCAATCCGTATCCGGAATGAAAAGCCGCATATTTCTGCTTTGAACGTATACCTCTAATATATTCGCATAATAAACGATTCTCAAGGAAAAATGCTGCCGGATTCCCATTTGTTGTGCGGAAAAAAGAAATAACCGAAAAAAGAGCCGCTAACACTGAAGTGATAACGGCCGCTTTTTTATCCTGACGAAAAACCATTCCATATTTTCATATCGGAAAAAACCAAAAATACGCGCAAATTCTTTCGCAAAATTATTGGTGAAAATCTCCACAAGAAACAAATCCGGCTTTATTGCGAAACGTTTGTGCCAATAAGTTAGCCCAACATATTATACCACAAGGAGGAAGGCCTCACAATTTCGTTTAAAGGCAAAATTAATAATTCCGCTTTGCGACCAAATCTGTAATTTCCTCCAAGAGGTCCGTTTCGAGGCCGGTTTGGAACAAATATTTTTTTGCCGACTCTACTTCCCCGATCAATGCTTTTTTGGCTCCTTCCAAAGTCAATAACGAAGGATAAGTGTTTTTTTGTTTGGCTGCATCGCTGCCCACCCTCTTGCCGATGACATCTTCTTGCCCTTCCAAATCCAAAATATCATCACGGATTTGAAAGGCCAGCCCGAGATGGTAAGAAAATTTTTCAAGAAGTTTTTTTGTCCGTTCAGGAGCACCTGCAAGAATCGCTCCCGCCAGAACACTGTATGTAAGCATTTTTCCTGTTTTATGGACATGTATATATTTCAATTCTTCCAAAGTTAAAGACTTGCCTTCCCCGGATATATCCGCCGTCTGTCCGCCCACCATCCCTTCAGGGCCGGCAGCCTCGGCCAGGTTCCGAATTAATTCCACTTTGACGGTGCTGTCCGCAAATTCATCAGGAGTTTCGGCAATCATTTGAAAAGCATGCGTCAACAGGGCGTCCCCGGCCAAAATCGCCACAGCTTCCCCGAAAACCTTATGATTGGTCGGTTTCCCCCTTCTTAAATCATCGTCATCCATGCTGGGAAGATCATCGTGAATGAGCGAATAAGTATGAATCATTTCTATGGCCGATGCCGTCCACAACCCTTTTTTCGGGTCGTGACCAAACGCACGCAAAGTGGCAAAAAGCAAAAGAGGACGGATTCTTTTTCCTCCCGCTTGCAAACTGTACAACATCGACTTTTTCAAAATTTCCGGGGCTTTTAAACTGTTTACTTTTTCACTCATTTGCGTTTCCAGCAATTGTTTGTACTTTTGGGAAAACTCTTTCAGACGGGTTTTATTCTTCTTCGTCAATGGAAAAATCCTCCTTCGTCCCGTCTTCTGTTATAATTTGCGTCAACTGTTCTTCAATGTTTTTCAGTTTTTCCTGGCAAAATTTTGACAACTCCATGCCTTCCTTATAAATAGAAATTGCTTCTTCCAAGGGAATATCTCCCTGCTCTAGTTTTTCCACAATGAACTCCAGTTTCTCCATCGCTTCTTCGAAAGTCATTTCTTTATCCGTCATCCTCTTTCTTCCTCTCTATATCAGATACATGGCAATACAAAGACCCGTCAGACATCTGCACTTTCAACCGGTCATTTTTCCGTACGTTCCCGACGCTCTTCACAAGATTTCCTTCTTCATTATAGACAAGACTGTAACCTCTGCTCATCACTTTCAACGGATTTAATGCTTCGAGAGCGGCCACTTTCTGCCTGAATTCGCCGTCCTTTTTGACAAAAACGGCAGCCATCGCCCGGTTTAAATCTTTTGAAATCTGCCTCTGACGGGACAACGATTCGGCAAACAAACGGTACGGGTGGGCCCGTGCCAGTCTTGCGTAAAGAACCCGAAATTCATCTTTTTTATGGCGAAACAACTTTACCATGTTTCCGGCCATTCTCTCAGACAATTTGTCAACGTGTTCCAATTTCTGCTCATAAATTTGTTTCGGATACCGGAACGCATATGATTTTTTAAGGCGGTTTAACCTTTCTTTTTCAAAATTCAGTTTTTCTTTCATTACCCGGATCAATCTCGACTGGTTTGTGAGCACTTTATCAAGCAGTTCGTCTATATGGGGAACAGCCATTTCCGCAGCACCTGTCGGCGTTGGTGCCCGCAAATCGGCGACAAAATCGGCAATGGTAAAATCAGTTTCATGTCCCACAGCGGATATGACGGGAATTTCGGAGTGAAAGATGGCTTTGGCTACGATTTCTTCGTTAAAAGCCCACAATTCTTCAATGGAGCCCCCGCCCCTGCCCACAATGAGGACATCGATTTCTTCTTCCCATTCATTCGCCGCGCGGATAGCTTTCACGATCGATTGAGGGGCTTGTTCTCCTTGTACAAGGGCCGGGAAAACAAAAATATTGGCGATCGGATATCTTCGTTTGATCGTTGAAATGATATCGCGGATGGCCGCTCCGGTGGGAGAAGTGACCACACCGATATTCCGCGGATATTTGGGAATCTGCTTCTTATATTGTGGAGAAAAGTAGCCTTCTTTTTCGAGCTTTTCTTTTAATTGCTCAAACGCCAGATACAAATCGCCGATCCCATCCGGCTGCATGGCGGTTACGTAAATTTGATACTGGCCGCTCGGCTCATAGACGGTGACATCTCCCGTTACAAGCACGTTCATTCCGTTTTCAGGCATAAATTTTAAGGAGCGGTTGTAACTGGCGAACATAACCGCCTGTATTCTTGCCTTTTCATCTTTTAACGTAAAATACATGTGGCCGCTCGTATGCATTTTAAAATTGGATATTTCACCTTTGAGATAGATATTGCGGAGATGGGGATCCGCATCAAATTTTCTTTTTATGTATTTCGTCAGTGCCGTTACCGTCAAATATCGCGTTCCCTTCATGTCAAACTCCTTTGATTTTGCGAGTTATTAGCAATGTTTTTCCATGACTTTTGATAAAACGCCGTTAACAAACTTTCCTGATTTTTCATCGCCGTAAATTTTGGCAATTTCGATGGCTTCGTCGATGGCCACTTTTGGAGGCACTTCCTCTCTCAGAAATAAAAGTTCATATGCGGCCATTCGCAGCAAATTGCGATCTACCGCTGCCAAACGTTCCAACGTCCATTTTTCAAGTAGTTCTGAAATAACGTTGTCTATTTGTTCTTTGTTTTTTACGACTCCGTGCACAAGGTTGGTTAAATACGGATCCCCCTCAGCACCGTCAAGCACGTGGTTAATGGCGGTATCCGGATCCGTTTTGCCGATTTCTATGGCGAACAAAGCCTGCAAAGCCTTTTCTCTTGCTGTTCTTCTTTTCATTCCAAATTCTCCTTCTGAACATAAGCTTTGACGTACATTTTGTCAAATAAGGTTCTATCGTATCCCTACACGGGAACAGGTGCAAAGTTCAAAACATGGGCGGGAATACGGTGAGATTCCCGACTGCCTGCGAAACCGGATTTAAGCCGGAGTTGGCCGGTTTCTTTTCCATATACGCCTCATATAACCAAAATCAAGAAATTTAATAGGAGATCCATAAAAATAATAGCACATCGAAAAACAGTTCGCACGTATGTTACTATTTTTTCAATGCGGTCTGTAAACATACGTTTGGCTGAAAAATCAAGGACCGGCGCCGGTTAATGAATAAGAGCCAAAGACGGATTTCGTCTTTGGCTCTTGTTTATAAATCTTCTTCCACTTCCTGGTCTTGCTTTGGATTTTCAAATTGGATGCCGACAACATGGACATTGATTTCTTCTGCCTGCAATGCTGTCATATTCAGCAGGGCTTGGTTGATATTATCTTGGATTTTTTGGGCCACTGACGGGATAGAGACGCCGAATTTCATAAAGCAATATACATCGATGATCACGCCTTCATCCGCCAGTTCCACTTTTACTCCTTTGCTGTGAATTTTCTTGCCAAATCTCTCTACCACTCCGGAGGCAAAGTTTCCGCGCATTTGCGCCACACCTTCGACCTCGGATGCGGCAATTCCGGCAATGACTTCAATCACTTCCGGAGCAATCTCAATTTTGCCGAGTTCAGTCCGGCTTTGGCTCATTTCCATGATCTCATTTCCGCTCATTTGTTCACCTCCCGGGATTACTCGGATTTCATCACATCATACATTTCTAAAAACTTTGTATTAAAATCGCCTTCCACGAATTTCTCGTGGTTCAGCAATTTTATATGGAATGGGATGGTCGTATGAATGCCCTCGACGACAAACTCGTTCAACGCACGTTTCATGCGGGCAATCGCCTCTTCTCTGGTGCTTCCGTGCGTAATTACTTTGGCGATCATGGAATCGTAATAGGGCGGTATCGTATACCCCTCATATGCCGCTGAATCCACCCTTACACCGGGTCCTCCCGGAGGTATGTATCTCGTAATTTTACCGGGGGAAGGCATGAATTTCTTTTCCGGATTTTCCGCATTAATGCGGCATTCGATCGCCCAACCGTTAAAGGTTACGTCGTCTTGGGAAATGGACAATTTTTCTCCCGAAGCAATCTTAATTTGTTCTTTTACCAGGTCGATTCCGGTAACAAGCTCGGTAACCGGGTGTTCAACCTGAATGCGGGTGTTCATTTCCATGAAATAAAATTTGCGGTTATTGTGGTCATATATAAATTCTATCGTACCAGCGCCTGTATAATCAACTGCTTTTGCTGCTTTAACGGCCGCAGCTCCCATTTCGGCACGGATTTCTCCGTCAAGGGCAGGTGATGGTGTTTCTTCCAACAGTTTCTGCAGTCTTCTTTGAATGGAGCAATCGCGCTCGCCCAAATGGATGACATTTCCGTAATTGTCTGCCAATACTTGAATTTCCACATGGCGGAAATCTTCTATATATTTTTCCAAGTAAACCCCGGGATTGCCAAAAGCTGTCGCCGCTTCCTGCTGGGTAATATTGATTCCGTTAATCAATTCTTCTTTATTGCGGGCGACACGAATTCCTTTTCCACCGCCCCCGGCAGTCGCTTTAATGATGACCGGATAGCCGATTTTATCGGCAACTTCCAGCGCCTCATCGATATCTTTAATGACGCCTTGCGAACCGGGAACAATTGGCACTCCGGCTTGGCGCATCGTCTCGCGGGCAACGTCTTTTATTCCCATTTTTGTGATGGCCTCCGGAGACGGTCCGACAAAAATGATGCCGACTTCACGACAAAGTTCGGCAAAATCTGCATTCTCGGCCAAAAATCCATAACCTGGATGAATGGCATCGCATCCGGTTTTCTTGGCGACACTAATTATATTCGCAAAATTCAAATAACTATCTTTAGATAGTTTAGACCCTATACAATATGCTTCGTCTGCCAGTTGGACATGCAAAGCATCTTTATCGGCTTCTGAGTAAACCGCTACCGTTTCAACACCCAACTCGCGGGCTGCACGAATAATCCGCACCGCGATTTCGCCTCTGTTGGCTATTAACAGTTTTTTAATCATGAAGAAATCGCTCCCCCATTATTCAGGCTTCACTAAGAACAGCGGTTGTCCGTATTCTACCAATTGTCCGTCTTCAACGAGGATGTCAACAATTTCTCCTTCTACTTCCGCTTCAATCTCGTTGAACAATTTCATGGCTTCAACAATGCAGACAATCGTGTCCTTCTTGACTTTGTCACCCACTTGAACATACGGGTCTTTATCAGGAGCGGGACGCCGGTAGAATGTTCCTACCATCGGTGAAACAATCTTGTGAAGGTTTTCGGCATCTTCTACTGAAACTTTTGCCTCTTCAGCAGGCTTTTCAGCCGGTTTAGCTTCTTGTTTCGGTGCCGGTGCAGCCGGTGCCGGTTCAACAGAAACTTGCGGTTGTTGAACTGTTTCCACAGCGGCAGGTTGAACTTGTGGAACCACTTGAACGGCTGTTGCGGCAGTCGCAACACTTTTCTTCATTTTGATCGTCGCATCTTCAAATTCATACTCAAATTCTGTGAGCGAAGACTTGTCCACTAGTCTGATAAGTTCACGCAGTTCTTGGATTTTTAACATGTCAGACACCCCTTATAAAAATTTTAGCAGTAGATAGTAATATCATACGATAATATCTCCCGCATGTACAATACAAAATTGTTAAAACCTTCAGACAAATTTTTATTTTATTATATTTTTATCAAAAAGAAATCCAAAAGTCCAGAATCAATTGAGCATATCCCTCCGTTTCTTAATGCAAGAAATTAACAAAACTACACTTTTTGGAAATTCTTCTTTAATGAGTTTAATATCAGGTCAAATGACCTGCTCTTATAACTTAAAACCTATTGTAATATGATTTTTTGATTTTTGGTATATTTTCTCTCCACATACCAGAATATTATCTATCGCAATGTTCTTTTAATTAAGTCGGAGGGAATATAGAAGCTTCAATTTTGATTCCGGCATCTTTTTCCTTTTTCCGTAAAAATATTTGCTCTTTCGTATGTACTTGCGGGAAATTATCTTAAGCTATTATATGAGTTTTAAGGGGTAAATTGCAAGAGTCTTATTACATAACAGTTAACAAAATTCGAATGTTTTTTATAACAGTCTTTCAACTTTTTTCGACAACATATAATTAATTTCCTTTCTTTTAAAAAAAGAACAAAAAAGGAAAGCATTACTTGCTGCTTTCCTTCTTTTCCCCTTGGAAAGTGACGGCAACGGTCTGCATTTCATCAATTTCATTTTTTACCATTTGGATAATTTCATTTGCTTTTTCCGCTGAAGGCTCATCAGACTTGACCGTTATCCTCACTTTTTCTCCGTCTGCCCGTACGAGGGCGTCTTCATAGCCCATTGCAATGATGAGTGTTTCCAGCAAAGCCTCTTTCTGGGCCACTTCATCAATTTTTTTCATTTCATCAAAAGCTTCGCTCCGTTTGTCAGCCGGAAGGTCCGTAGATGCGAGCGTGTCTCTCAGCGCTTCTTTTCGTTTGCTCCGCTCTTCTTCCAACTCAAGTCTTAATGACTCAAATATTTCATCCCCTGCTGCGCTTGAAACAACCTCGCCTTCATCTTCCCCTGCCGTCTCGCTTTTTTCATCGGTTCCGCTTGCCTTGTTGTTTTCATGCGTTTCATTCTCGTCAATGGTTGCTATTTCCTTCCCTGTCTGTTCCGGTGAAGTGATGTAATAGACAGACAAAACAACAACCAGGCTTAACATCGTCAATAACCAAACGGTTTGTTTCTTTAATAGCATGGCTTTCCTCCTCCTTGTTAACATGTTTGAATGTTGTTCATTCATTAACTGCAAATGCTTCCTATCTTTTTGTTAATTAGTCCTTTCATTTTCTCGGCATGACGGATACCCGGTGGCTTGGAACATCGAGCAGCTTGGTGACTGACTCAATAATCCGCTTTTCTATTTGAACATTTTCCGCTCCTTTGGCCACTACTAAAACCCCCCTGACCTGAGGCTTTTTTGTCTCCAAAACGATCGGTACTTCTTTATCCCCTTCACGGATGATGACGAGTTGTTCTTCTTCAGACTGATCAAGGACCTTTCTCTCTCCGCCTTGCTGATCCACTTCATTTGTTTCTTGGGAGCGAATGGTTTTGTTTTTTTCCAGAATGCGTTTTTCCGTGGCGTCTATATTTACAACCACGGTCACCTCACTGACGCCACTTATTTGTTCCAATGCTTCTTTCAATTGGTTTTCATAGTAGCTTTCATAATCTTTTATCATTTCATTTTCATGCGCCGGTTTGTTTTTCCCCAGCACTTCCACACTGTCGTTATTTTTTCCGTTCTTACCCGAGACAGCGGCAGTTGACCCTTGTTCTTCGCTGTCGAAAAAATAATTGCCAAAAAACATAATGGCTGCGCCAAATATGAAGATAAGAAATAAATATTGATATTTTCCCGGCTTTTTTTCATCTCCGAAGGCCCTTTTCAATGCCGAAAACAACCCTTTTCCCTCGTCATTTCCCATCTTTTACCGAGCCCCTCCTTCACCAACTATTTCAACTTTTTTTTCTTCCACACCCCATTTGGCAGCCAAAAATGCGGCGATTTCCCCACTGTCTTTTAACGTAATCTGATCGGAAGGAGGAGATGACGTATCAATGATGATTTTCTCCACTTTGGCAACGGCGGTTTCTGTTTCTTCGTTTTCTTCCTGCTTTTTTAAAAATACGGTAATTTTTGTTAAGTTATCCGGCGAAACACCGTTTTTTGCATCCATTTCCAGCTCAATCTTTTCAATCTGCAAACCGTATTTTTCCATCAACTCCTCTTCCGCTGATTCTCTCAACATCGAAGCCGTTTCTTCTAAAATATATGCATGCTGGGAAGCTTGTATTTCTTTTTTCTGCATTTCCAAGGAATTTTCCATCTTTTTCTCAACTTCTCCCTCTATGGAAGGAACCGATTCTATCAACGTTTCAAAGTCAGTGTCCAGGAGTTTAAATACCGGTGTGATGACGATCGCAATCAAAAGAAGACCCATGACTAACTTCACATACTTAATGAATGCTGTATTGGGGAGGAGCAAATCAATGACTGTTGCCAACAGGACAAATAATATGATATTCGTGACCCACTCTTTCAAAAATTCGATAAGCCATCACCTCCCTGTTCAGCGGACCATCACCGTTAAATTCCCCGCCGCAATAATGACCGTTAAACTCAGAAAAAACATCAGGGAGACCATCGCCAACGAAGCAAAAACATACATGACGCTTTTGCTGATAATATCGAGACATTTGATCACCGGTCCTCCGCCGAGGGGCTGCATAATGGCAGCGGCGAATTTGTACACAAATGCGACCATGAGAATTTTTATGGACGGGAAGGCGACAATCAGCAGCAAAATGGCCACTCCCGCCAATCCGACCGTATTTTTAAGAAGCAAAGAAGCAGTGATGATCGTATCGGTCGCGTCGGTAAACATCCTCCCGATCACGGGAATAAAATTGCCGGTGATAAATTTTGCCGTCCGGAGGGCGATTCCGTCAGTCACTGCAGAGGAAGCTCCTTGAACGGAAATGACCCCGACAAAAACGGTGGTAAAAATTCCTAATAAACCGATGCTCCAATTTCTGAACAGATTGCCGAGCTGGGTGACTTTGTAATTGTCGCTAAGGGTGCTTGTAATATTGAGCAGTGCCGAAATAAACAAAAGCGGCAGAACAAGATACTTGACAAACAATCCGCATACGTTGATTAAGAAAAGTATGACCGGATGAAAAAAAGCTGCGGAAACAAGTCCTCCCGAACTGGCCATCAGTGCAAGCAGCAAAGGCACAAGCGCGGTTATAAACGAGACCATTGTGTTAATCGTTTCATCCGTGTAATCGATAACGACGTGAAAACTGTTTAAGGCGATAATGATTAGAACGATTAAGACGATGGCATAGGCAATTTTACTCACGGAAGTCTTTTCGAATGAATTTTGCAACGATTGCAAGAACATGGAAAAAATAGTGAGCATGATCAAAGTCCCCAACAGTTTTCCGTTCGCCACGAATTCATGAAACATGTATTTTAAAAACCCTACCAGCCACTCTTTTACGGAAAACTCCTTTTCTCCCTTGAGAAATTCCATTAAAGTTCCCTTTTGGCTCTCAGGGAGAAAACCGCCATAATCTTTGACGAGTTTTTCCCAAAATAAAGCTAATTCTTCCAAATCCAGGGCTTCCAGTTGCTTTTCGAACAACTCCCCCGTTTCTTGCATATTTTCCGTCTCTTCGGCAGTTGTTTCTGCCCGGACCGGGACTTGTCCAAAAAAACAAAGGAAAAAAAGAACAGAGAAAATGGCGATTAGTTTGATCGGCAGCTGCTTCAAGGCTTCACCTTCTTTGCAAGGAGATGGCCGATATTAGTCCGGTATCAGTTGGAGAATCGTTTCCACCAAGACAGTAAATATGGGTACAGCCAGCGCCAATATTAATATTTTTCCGGCCATTTCAATTTTGGCCGCCATTGCGCCTTGACCGGCGTCTTTCGTAATTTGCGACGCGAATTCGGCTATATAAGCAATCCCGATAATTTTAAGAATCGTTTCCACATAGACGGTGTTCACCCGGGCATTTAACGCCAGTTTTTCCAGCATGTTGAGTATGGAACGGATTTGATCAACAAGGAATAGAAAAATCATGCAACCGGTAAATACGATCAGCAGAAAAGCGAAGTTGGGTTTTTGTTCTTTTACAATCAACGCCAAAAATGTACTCACTAATGAGATTCCAACAATTTTAAGAATGTCAATCCTCCAGCCCTCCCTTACCCCTCAAAAAGGAAAACGGATTTTATTTTCTGGAACAGGTCGTCCACGATGGATGCCACCATAAACAAAATATAAATGAAACCAAACAATGTAACCCATTGGGCATACTCCTTTTTTCCCACTTGGTCAAGAATTGTGTGCAAAAATGCTACTACAATTCCCACGCCGGCAATTTTGAAGATGATATCCACCTCTAAACCCATGCATTTTCCTCCTAAACCATTGCATCTCATGCGTTTCGGCGGCTGCAAGTCTTGTTTGACAAATCCCTTTGACAGAAACGATGGCCGCTTCAATCCGCCGACATGCAAGCGGTCATATAAGCAAGATGACAATAAGCAATCCGCTTAGAAAACCAAGGCTTTTCACCATTTTCCCGTACTTTTGTTGTTTTTCGGTCGCGTCTGCTTCTTCCCGTTCCAAATGGGTAATTGTCAACTGAATATGCTTTTGCTGCGAAGTTTTATCGTGGCGTCCGAGAGTTTCCCCGAATTGTCTCATAATCTCCAGTTCACCCTGCTTGAAAGCCGCCCGCTTCTCCAAACTTTGCAAACAATCATCCCAAGCTTGTTTTACCGTCGTTTCCGTATTGACAAGTTTATTGGCAAATGCGGAAAAAAATGAGGAGAGCGGTTCCGGCAATTGCCGCGCCAGCCGCCTTGATGCTTCATGCAATGGTGTATGACCGTACATGATTTCCGCTTCAAGGGATAAAAGAGCATTTTTAAACAACCGCAATTGTCTTGTCCTTTCCGTCAGTCTCCTCGACGCGTCAAAGCCCGTCCAAGTGGTGGCAAGCATAATGAGCAGGGCACCGATGATTTTAACCACTTCTATTTCACCCTCTCCGGGCAACGAAGTTCCCGCCCGTTCTTATCTTTTACGGAAACGATGGTCCCCGGGGCTTCACCGCGCCCCAATTCTATAAATCTTTCAAAGATTCCCATTTCCAAAACAGGCTGCAAAATAGGTCTGTTTCTCACTTCTGTCAAGGAATGGCCGTGAGTGGTAATGATTAATGTAATCCCCGCATTCACCGCTTCCAAAACGGCCTCGCAGTCTTCTTTCCTGCCAATCTCGTCAACGATGAGAACCTCGGGACTCATGGAACGAATCATCATCATCATTCCTTCCGCTTTTGGACAGGCATCGAGAACGTCAACCCTTGGTCCGAAAGTAAGCTGCGGAACCCCGTGGACGCTTCCGGCTATTTCCGAACGTTCATCGACAATGCCTACCTTGCGTGACGGAATATTCTCCCGTCCCTGAGAAATAATGCGCCCGATATCACGCAACAGAGTTGTCTTTCCCGTTTGGGGAGGCCCGATGATCATGGTGTGGAGCCAACCACCGTCATATATTTGCGGAATAAGATGATCGGCGATGCCGACTTTTTCTCTTGCGACACGAATATTAAATGAAGAAACATCCCGGATCGCTTTGACCGTTCCGTTTTCCAGAATCACCTTCCCGGCCAGTCCGATCCGGTGACCGCCGGGGATGGTGATATACCCCCTCCTGAGTTCTTCTTCAAGGGTATAAATGGAAAAATTGCTTATTTTATTTAATAGTTTTTGGGCGTCGTCCGGTTTTACCACATAGGGCAGAAAAAACGGTCTTCCTCTGGCAATAATTTCAATCGGACGTTCAATGCGGATGCGAATTTCTTCCAATTCTTTTATTTGTCCTTCAGGCAGTTCATTGATAAATGTTCTGATGTGGCCCGGCAAAATCCGTAAAATCTCTTCCACACGCAAACACTCCCTTTAAAAACGGAAAGAGGGGGATATTTATAAAACGTGCCTTCTCATAATTAAAATGTATGCCCCCTTGTCCGCAATATGACTTACTTTTCTTCCCGCAAAGGGATGCGAAAGTTACCTTGTCTACCGGCCAACCTTTCTGCCGGCAAAGGAAATGGCCTGTTGAAAAAACGGAAAGCTTCCGATGAGACGGCTGAATCACACGAAGATAAAACAGAGGCACGACCGGCAAAGAACCGTCCCTTGCGAAAAAGGGGTCTTTCAACCAGCAAAAAACAAGGATGCGGAAAGGGGGATTTTTTCAGCGATAACAAAAGGAAATGAATGATGCACGGTGAGAAGAAGCGGCATGATGAATAAAAAATGCCCGGCCGGATTCCGGACGGGCATGATTACTGCTCGATATTCAGCAAAGAAATGAAAATCCGCAAACGAAAAAACCGGTCCTGAACCGCCGGGCGTACACCTTGACAAGGAAACGTCTGCCGAAGCCCGTTTCCCCAAAACAAAACCCTGAAACGGAAAAGTTTTTCCATTTCAGGGTGCGGACAAATATATGTTATGCACGGGAAACGTAAGTGCCGTCATCCGTGTTGACAACGATCGTATCTCCTTCATTAACGAAAAACGGCACTTGGACGGTAATACCCGTTTCCAGCACTGCAGGTTTGGAACCGCCGGAGGCAGTATCTCCTCTGATGCCGGGTTCTGTAGAAACTACTTTAAGTTCTACGGTCTTCGGCAATTCAATTCCCAACGTTTCTCCTTGATACATAATAATGGAAACTTCCATATTCTCTTTCAAAAATTTTAACTCATGTTCAATTTGCGAAGCTGACAATTCAATTTGTTCATATGTTTCATTGTCCATGAAAACATGCTGATCGCCGCTGGCATATAAATATTGCATCCTGTGCGTTTCAATTTGCGCCCTGGCCACCTTTTCGCCGGCGCGGAATGTTTTTTCCTGGATGGCGCCTGTACGAAGATTGCGCAATTTGGAACGAACAAAAGCCGCCCCTTTTCCCGGTTTAACGTGCTGGAAGTCCATGACCCTCCAAATTTCGCCATCCACTTCAATGGTTAGACCTGTACGAAAATCATTCACTGAAATCATGCGAAAATCCTCCCAAAGATTTAATGTACTTTCCGGCGGGACGCACCGCTAGTGACAGTATCTTTCCCTGTCTTTAAAATAAAAAAACCGGATTCCTATATTGCATGGATATTGTACAAAAGCGGATATTATAGAATGAGCAGTTCCTTGGTTGAATGAGTGAGAACTTCATTTCCGTCGGCCGTTATGAGCACATCGTCTTCAATGCGGACGCCGCCCAGTCCCGGGATATAAATTCCCGGTTCGACCGTCACGACCATTCCCGGTTCGAGAACGGTTTCCGAACGGATGGAAAGTGCGGGACCTTCGTGCACCTCGAGGCCGATGCCGTGTCCTGTGGAGTGGCCGAAATAATCCCCGTAGCCTTTTTCAGCGATATAGTCTCTAGCCAAAGCATCCGCTGCTTTCCCGCTCATTCCCGCTTTCAGACCTCTGACTCCTCTTCTTTGCGCTTCCAATACAATATGATAAATCTCTTTTAACTGCGGATCCGGTTCCCCCACTGCAACGGTCCGGGTGATATCAGATACGTAGCCTTGATAAAGGGCGCCGTAATCCAATGTGACCATGTCTCCCTTTTCAATCACTTTTTCTGATGCTACGCCGTGGGGCATGGCTGACCGGTAACCGGAAGCGACAATGATATCAAATGAAGAAGAAGTTGCACCGGCTTTTCGCATAAAAAATTCCAGTTCATTGGCGACTTCCACTTCAGTCACGCCGGGACGGATGAAGCCGATGATATGCCTGAAAGCGGCGTCGGCAATATCCGCTGCTTTCTTTAATATATTAATCTCTGCATCACTCTTAATCAAGCGTAATTTTTCAATCATTCCGGAAACGGGAACCAATTCTGTCTTAAATGTTTGTTCGTAAGTCTTATATTCAGCATATGTAACGTAATCCTGTTCAAATCCGAGCTTCCGTATCCCGAGACTTTTCACTTCCTCTGCCAATTTGTTCACGATCGGCCCTTCATGTTTTACAATTTCAAATCCGGAGCATTGTTTTTGCGCTTGTTCAACATATCTAAAATCGGTAATAAACTTTGCTTTTTCCGCGCCGATTAAAACCGCGCCGCTCGACCCCGTAAAATTGGAAATATACCGCCGGTTAAAAGGGCTTGTTACCAGCAAACCGTCAATACCCGCTTTTGCAAATTCATCCCTGAGTTTCTCAATTTTTTCCATTAGCCTCTCTCCTCAAATCGACTGATAAGTGCCCGGCACCGACTTTTTCATGCCGGAAACAGGGCGCTTTCTTTAAGTTATTCTAACATACATTTTTTGCCTCAACCAACTTTCGCTCACCAAAACCCGTTTTCATTTTGCCCCGCCTTCAACGCTGCGCCGTCTGGAATACTCCCGTTCTTCCTGCTCGTAAGAGATTGTATACCCGACAAATGTTCCAAATAAGAGATAAATGCATAATGTTGTTATCAAGGTGTTTTTATCCAGTTCCCATAAAGGTTTAATACCGGGGAAAATCGGGTGGAGAACAAGAAAAACAAGAAGAAAAAGAAGCGCCCCGTAAATCGTGCCGGGCCATGATCCTCTGAATTTCCTGAGTACCGCATAATAAACGAGTGCTGCCATGATGGAAACACCGCCGATAAACAGAATGGAAATAACTGTTCCGAGCCAAGTCTTTTTCCAATTTCCAATCGCCCAAGGGTCCAATACCACGTTCGGATGAATTTCCGTAAAATTAAATATGTAAGCCAAGTAACCGATGAACCCCCAAAAAATTCCTCCAAAAAAGCCGGTCATGATCACCATGCTGAGAAAACCCGTCGGCTTCTTGTCCTGGTTTTGCTCGAGTTTGGCCTGTGCATCTGACATCAACCACACCTCCCAAGATTTAGTATGACCCGGCCCTTTAAATTTTTTCCCCTTTCGTTTAACCTTTCCCCACGCAAAAAATAAAATGATCGAAGAAGCGGTTGCCAAATGAAAAGGGCTGCCTGCGAGGCGGCAGCATGACGGACGGTATTTCCGGTTAAAAGAGATTTACTTTATAGAATTTTTTGTAAGTTTTATATAAAATAAGAATTGAGGAGTTCTTTTTTTAAATGAGACAACAACCTCCTGAGAAAGTCCAGAAAAAGTCCAGAAACAATGCTCCTCGGGTAATAAAATAGTAAAGATAAGGTTCCGGCATACTGAAATACTATTCCCCTAAAAAAATTCCCATTTTCAAAACCCAATTATTACATTAAAATTATTTTTACTTGACAATATTGATAATTTATATAAATAATAAAAATATTACAACAAACCTGACTTTTGTCGCTAAAACGCGATGTTTTTTTGAATAATTTGGATAATAATAGGTATAAATTCCTTTATACCAAGTTTCACCCAGAATAGGATCTGTATTTTTAAAAAAGACAGAATAATAAAAATCGTTCTACTTCATACGTGATGCAACTCACACATTTCAGGACGGACTGATATATATTTTTAGTCAATTCAGTTTAAGGCAGGGGTTTTTTGCCAATCATGTTTTTAGGGAGGTGCCATTTTTGAACAGACCAGTTGCATCCTATCTCGTTGCCTTTATGATTATACTCGCCGGCATCGGCTTGACGGGAAACTTGATTCAAAATCCACCCGGGCTTTTGAAAACATTTTTGCTCTTTCTGATCGTCATCGGCGTATTTTATTTGCTGTCACAAACTTTCTCAGCATCTTCCAAAAGAAATGCGCACAAAAGAGAGCGGGATGCCTTTCGGAAAGCTGCCAGGCAATCGCAAAGGAAGTATAAACATCTGGTTCAACGAAAACAGCCATTTAACCTGGGTTTGGGCAAACCGAATAATATGTCTTCTTTAAAAAAGTCCCACCGCCGCTTACGGTCAGCTTCTCATTTAAAAGTGATTGAAGGGAATAAAGGGAAGAAGAAAAATCGAGCCTCCTTTTGAAAGGGTTGGCTCATTTTTTTACCCCCGGCACCATTTCATCCTGCCTGATTTCCAAATTTCCGTTCCGCAAAAAAAAAAAAAAAAAAGACATGCCGGACCGCCGGGCATTTCTGCGCGGATTACAAAAAAGTGTTCCGTCGGCACAACTGTCTTTTGGTTGTTCAATAAGACCATGTCGCGAGAAATTGTTCAGCCCTTTGGTAGCCTAACTCATAGAGAAGGCGTTTTTTCTTCTCTGAAAGATTAAATTCCGTGGAAACAATTCCTTCAGTGGGAATGAAGATGATGTTTTTCTCGTGTCGTCTTGAAATGTAGCGGGCATCGTGGGCGTCCTTCATCGTCTCAAATAGGGCGGCAAACATTTGAATGGCATTTTTAATGTTCTTTTTTGGCTGCTCGTTCATTTTGTGGCTGAGTTTGATACCGAGAACCGGACGCTGTTTTTTACCTTCTTCCCCGTCAAACACCCACATCGGAAAATTGCTCAATACTCCCCCGTCAACGATAATCGTTTGAACGTGGCCGGATTTCAACCTTACAGGTTCGAAAAAATAAGGCAAACTGCAGCTCATTCTGACCGCTTTTGCCACCGGAAACGATTGTGCATCGACTCCGTATTGTTCCAAATCGTCGGGAATGACCATCAACCGGCCGTTCGTTAAATCTGAAGCGATCACCTTCAATGACTGCCGGGGCAAATCGCCGAATGTTTTGAGACCTTTCACCTCGAGTTTTTCTTTCAACCATTCTTCAAATTCTTTTCCTTTATAAAGACCAAGTTTCCAGTATAGCAAAATCCATTTCGAAAAAGGGTACGGCAGCAGCGTTTTCCGCGCATCCATAAACTTTTCCAAAGAGATCTCTTCCACTAACCGGAAAATTTCCGTGCTCGAATAGCCTGCGGCTATCAAAGCGGCAATGATTGATCCGGCGCTCGTTCCTGCCAGTCTTTTAAAGCGATATCCCCTTTTTTCAATGGCATGGCAGGCCCCGATCAGTGCAAGTCCTTTCATCCCCCCGCCGGAAAATACACCGTCAATGTACATGTTTCAACGCCCCCGAAAAATGAATTATTTTCTACATGTTTAATCGAAACAGGAAAAAATTAGTACATAAACAACATCCATTCCCGGCGGAGATGATCCGAGCTGTGTCTTTTACGTATGCCGGCATATAAAAAAGAAAATGGGAGAACACTCCCATTTTCTTTTTTATCTTTATAATCCGCATTTCAGTTGGGCGCCGCAATTGGTGCAAGTATTGCACCCGCCGATTTCTTCCACTTTGCCTTTGCGGCAAACGGGGCAAATATTCCCCACTTCATTGCCAATGGTCACATCCGTTGACCGCAAATCAGCGATCGTATCAACGAGCACGACACGTTGTTTATGGGATTTTGTCCCGGAGACTTTTGTCTCTTTGTCCTCCTGATGATTTTCCTCTGCCTTTAAAGTCAAAACCTGCGCATCCCTCGAACCGTCCACATACACGGTTCCGCCTTTCGCTCCTCCCCGGTAGAGACGTTCATATACCTTTTCCACCTGTTCAACGGTATACCCTTTTGGGGCGTTCACCGTCTTGCTGATCGAACTGTCGACCCAGCGTTGAATAATGCATTGAACATCAGCATGCTCTTCAGGAGTTAAATCCATGGCCGTAACAAACCAATCGGGAAGATTGTCAGGAGAAACGTGCGGATTCTTCTCCAAATACTCTTGGACGATATCGGCCTTGACTTCGAGAAATTTGCCCAGTCTGCCGCTTCTGTAATAAGTGAACGAAAAATAAGGTTCCAATCCGGTTGAAACGCCGACCATTGTACCTGTGCTCACGATTGTTACTCTCTGTTTTCACAGAGGGCGGGGCTTTTATACCCGCTCCATATGTCGCCATATGGGTCAGACTATATCTTCAACCACCCGGCAATTTTTGAGAAAATGATGCGTCCGTTCCGGATGGTTGCCCGGCGTATAGTCGTTGAGGGGTCAGCCACGACTTCCCTGCGGATTGTCTGGTAGGTTAGAAAACCAACACTTTTGCATTTTTACCCTTTATTGGCTGGCAAGGCCGGGTAGCAAAAGATACGCCAGAGTTCCCCGCATACAGCCGGGTTTACGCTGCATTTTTACAAATGCAGGGGGCAACTTCCTTACCCGTAGGTGCAACGGTCAGCAAATGGGAATTGCGAATTCCGTATTTTAGAATGTCTTCCCTGATATCATCGGGCATTCTCTTCATATAGCCCGTATTGATGAACGCTTTCCGCAAGCGCATCGTTTCTTCTTCAGTTTCACCGATTAGAAACGGAAAACTGCCTTTTTCTTTCGCCAATTCGATGGAAGCACGGTAGGCCGTTGTCGCGATTGTTTCAAAAACTTTGTCGACGAGTTTATTTCCTTCTTCAGAGCCGTATCTTTTTTCGCAATAAATGAGCATATCGTGAAGTCCCATCACGCCAAGGCCGATCCGTCTCTCACCGAAAGCCTGCTTTTTGTTTTCCTCAAGGAAATACGGTGTCGCATCAATGACGTTGTCTTGAAGACGCACGCCGACTCTGACCGTTTTCTTCAGCTTTTCAAAGTCGACCTGCTTTTTCTCTTTGTCGACCATATTGGCCAAATTGACGGCCGCCAGATTGCAAACTGAATAGGGCGCCAGCGGCTGCTCTCCGCACGGATTGGTCGCCACCACTTTTTGGCCGTACGCCCTGGCATTGGTCATCTCGTTGGCATTGTCAATGAAGAAGATTCCGGGCTCCGCCGAATAAGTGGCGCAAATATTGATTAAATTCCACAACTCCCGGGCTTTGATTTTTCTGTATACGCGCACCCGGTAGCCCATTTTTTCCCACTCGCGGACATCTCCGACTTTATGCCATTGTTCATTGTAAATTTTCATCTCTTTCGCATTGTACCGTTCCACATCAGGGAAACGGAGTTCATAATAATCGTCTTTTTCAACAGCCTCCATGAACTCTTTCGTCAGGCAAACGGAAATATTCGCTCCCGTAAGAAAATCAGGATTATGAACCGAATAAGTGCCGCCTTCTCTTAATTTTTCTTCCGCTTCAGCAAAAATTTCTTCGTCAAATCCTCCGTAACCAGGGATGTTCCGATAATTGAGAATGCCTTGATACATTCGCTTTTCCAGTTCGGTAAGCGGGGTGAATTTCAGTTTTTCGTGCGCAAGCCTTTTAATTTCTTCATCATTGGATGTTTCGATGAGATAACGGAGAATCCGCGGGTTTTGCATTTTGGAAATAATAAATTCAATGATATCCGGATGCCAATCCGCCAGCATGATCATTTGCGCCCCCCGGCGCGAACCGCCTTGTTCAACCAAATGGGTCAACTTGGCTATATCATCAAGCCAGGACACGGAACCGGATGACTTCCCGTTTACGCCCCGGGCCAATGTATTGCGCGGACGCAAAGTAGAACCGTTCGTTCCCACGCCGCCGCCGCGGCTCATGATCTCCATCACTTTCTTGCGGTGTTCGGAAATCCCTTCGCGGGAATCATGGACAAAGGGCATAACGTAGCAGTTAAAATATGTAACTTCCGTGTCGGCACCTGCTCCGTATAATACCCGTCCAGCGGGAACAAAATTTAAACTGACCAATTCTTGATAAAACTTCTCGAACCATTCCTTCTTTTTCTCGGGTGTTTTCTCTACTGCTGCCAAGCCTGTCGCGTTGCGTTTTGCAATTTGTTCATAAAATATTTCCAGCGGCTTTTCTATAACATCCAATGAGCGGACGATTACCCCGGTCTTTCTTTCTTCCGGATCATCGAGAACATGTCTATACTCGTCTTCAACGAGAACTTGGGCCGTTTTGCTTTCCCAGTCGATGTTCAAAACATATCCAAGTCCCCTGGCGGGAAACTTCGGATCTTCCTTTATTGTCAAAACCACGAAATCGCCGTTTGTCAATGTAACCTTTTCCGTATCTTTAAATGAATATCTGTCAAGCATCACCAGTCGGGAAACGCCTTTATGGGTAATCTTCATGTCCGGGGTGATCGGATGAACTTGAGGGAATAAACGGATATCCCTGTTCAACCGCTCAATGTCAATCTTCATCTTTTTCTTTGACGCAACAGACATATGCACAACTCCTTTTTTTCCTGTTCATTTTCCGTGACTGTATTGTTATAATAGATTTGCTGTGTCTTCGGGACAAAGATGTATTTGCTTATATAAAGTTAACATACAAGCCGGTTAAAATCAATATATTGTGTCCTGACTTTTTTATAAACACAATATATTGTGGTTAAGGCTATAGCTGCATTTTCCACGCAAATCTATGAAATAACAATAAAAACGTTGCCTTTTCCCCCTTGTTTCTACTTGAAAAAATCTTCCTTTAACGGCAAAAAAATCAGCGTCTAACGCTGATTAAAAAAGTCACCGCATGAAATTCCACTCATCGGTTGCATATTTTTCTCTCGCCAGTTGTTCCGTATAGCGCATTTGTTCACCGCTGAGCTCATAAGGCTCCAACCTGACTTGAAGCGCCTCCTCAAACCCTTTCCGAAAAGCATCCTTCACTTCGTTCATGCCAATTTTTCTGCGGCTGAGATCATTGATCGCCACCGCTTTGTCCCTGAACGATTTCATCAACCTTTCTCTCACGTGTTCGCCCGGAAATTTAAAAAGACTGAAAAGCTTTTCTTCATCCAAATTAAGCAAAATCGAACCGTGCTGCAAGATCACTTGCTTTTGCCTCGTCTGCGCACTGCCGGCGATTTTTTTTCCTTCCACAACAAGTTCATACCAGCTTGGAGCATCGAAACAAACGGCGGACCGGGGATTTTTTAAAACATTTTTTTCTTCCTCCGTTTTCGGCACGGAAAAGGATGCATCAAAACCAAGTTTTTGAAATCCCCTGAGAAGGCCCTCGGAAATGACCCGGTAAGCGCCGGTCACCGATTGCGGCATTGATGGATGTTTTTCGGAAACGACGACGCTGTATGTCAGTTCATCCTCGTGAAGGACCGCCCTCCCTCCCGTCGGCCGACGGACAAAGCCGAGCCCCAATGCTTGGACTTGCGTCAGATTGATCTCTTTTTCGGCTTTTTGAAAATAACCGATGGACAAGGTCGGCGGATTCCATTCGTAAAATCTGACCACCGGCGGTATTTTGCCTTCCCCGTGCCAGTCAAGCAAGGCTTCGTCAAGGGCCATGTTAAAAGCGGGCGGGCATTTGCCCGAATCAATAAATAACCAAGTTTCCACTGCAACCATCCCCTTTATTGTTTTGTCCAGTTTACCATACTATCATAAAGAAACTGGAAAAATAAAGAAAACATCATGTTTAAACGAAAAAAATGCGGAAATTGCATAAACGATTATAATTTTGTCGGGATTTCCTTTACTCTCGCGGTGAAAAATCTATATAATATTAGTTGCACAAGGTGTGTGGAAGGAGTAATACTATGGATTTTCTATTATTTTTCCTGGCATTGGCCGCAGGTATCGGCGCCTATTTTCTTGTCAATTGGATCTTGACGAAAAGGGCCGCAAAAGAACTTACACAGGAAGAATTCACGGAAGGGTTCCGCAAAGCGCAGTTGATCGATGTCCGCGAACCGGATGAATATAATTCGGGACATATTTTGGGGGCGCGAAATATTCCTCTTTCACAGTTGAAAATGCGCTTAACGGAAATACGCAAAGACAAGCCGGTCTATCTTTACTGCACAAATGCCATGCGGAGCGGCCGCGCCGCAAGAATTCTCCGCCGCAACGGGTATAAAGAGCTGTATCACCTGAAAGGCGGCTTCAAAACATGGACCGGAAAAATCAAAGTGAAAAAGTAAATCTGTGTTCGGAAGATTTGCTGAAAAAGTCATTTTTAGCCCTGCAAAATGTTTGCAGGGTTTGACATTGTCAATCGAGTAGGAGGGAGTGATTAACTCCCGTCCTCTCACACCACCGTACGTACG
>CALKIU010000132.1 GCA_937995745.1 uncultured Bacillaceae bacterium
CGGGAAAAATCGGCCTCCACCAACTGCAAAAGTCCGACGCCAAAAAGAAATATGGCGAAGAATTAATAGAAACCATCCCCGAAGCCTACCGGCGGCAACAAACAGTTCAGGGGAAATCCTCTGAGCCTTTCTTATTATCTAGGTCAATATAAAACACCTATTCTGTAAGAATCTACGATACCAGTTAAAATTAATGATAAAATTAAGTCAGAATGAAAACGTTTGCAATCCGGCTATGAAGGAAGGATTTATATGAACAATTTGGCTGTAGAACATCGCAAAGCGCTTGAAGATTTTCTCATGGATATTGAAATATTGGAGAAACTTGAATCTCACATATCACAATTTAATGTGTTTGAAACTTTAGGAATCGTACATACGGAAATCCGTCACAGTAATGTGTTAAGCTGGCTGTTAACACCGACGGAAAACCACGGATTGGGAGATTACGTGGTAAGGAAAGTGATTCAAACTGTCAGTTATCACCACTATGATGAGAACAGGAGTGACAGTTGCGATCCTCTAAAAATATCTTTAATAGACTACTATGATTTTGAAGTCAGAAGAGAGTGGAAAAATATAGATATTCTATTAGTATCTAATGATAATAAGATTGTTGTGGCCATTGAAAACAAAGTGTGGGGTGGAGAGTCGGGCAATCAATTGAATTATTTGAAGAGGTTTTTTATTTTATCGTTCGTTGTTTCTTTGATGATTTTTGGCTGCTCGAACCCGGATACAGAAGAAAAGAAGGAATTTTATATTAGCCATATGCAGTCATCTATTGGTGCAATAGACGGCGATACAGAAACGATCGACAAGCAGAAATTTACTTACGAGATAACGCTGCATAACTCAGGTAAAGAGAAAGTTTTTGCCGAATCCGTTGAGGTTGTTTTCACGGATTGGTTGAAGAAACAACAATTAGAACATAAGATTACAGAGATAGCGGCAGACAGTGAAAGCATAGTGGTCAAAGGTTATGTTATATTTGATGCGGCGGGATTAAGGAAAAATGAAATCGTGAAAAACCGGCCATTTATTGAAGGTGTTGAACTAACAACAAAGAAAGGAAAGAAAATTTTTGTAAAGGCCGAACAGCATGGATGAAAAATGCTTGGAAATGCCTCCGAGCGTTATTTTTTATGTAATTTATGTAACTCCTCTAAAAACGGCAACCAAAGGCAGTCTTCAGGAAAGGAAGCTCACAAAACAATTAAAGGAAACGGGGACGGTTCGGTGTCCCGGACAAAAAATTCCACCAACGCCATTTCATTAGAAATCTTAATGCCTCATTTTGGATTAAATAAAAGAAAATGGGGAGGATAGTTCTCCCATATTCATCCAATTTGTTAATAGATGAAAGGTTTGTTTCCAATTGGGGTGTTTCACGGTTTCTCCGCTCCAACACCCTGTTTCCCCGCAGTCTAAAATGCCTATTAGCCAATAAATTGGGATTTTCGCCGATATATTTGAATTCGCAAATAAATCGAAAAAATTGCCGATAAGTTGATATATGTCACCACAAAACGATAAAAGCGGAAGGGGAAGGTGAGGCCTTCCCCTTTCCATTTCATATTTAGGAATAAAAGGAAGGTACAGCAAACCTGACCCTCCGACCCAACAGGGACGCGGGGGGACAGGTTCCACGTCCCACATTCGTCCCGTATTTATGAGCTTTCCAAAAAGATTTCTTCCAAGGTGGGTTTGACGATTTCGATGTCCATGATGTCGATGTTGGCGAGGACGATTTTTCGGATGATCGCAGGAATTAATGTCTCTTCTTCTACGACAATATTTAACCGGTTTTCTTTCCACTCCAGGCTCTTGGAAATGGTTTCAAGATATTCTTTTATTTCCGCAATCTGTTCAGCGGCAATCGGCAAGTGTTTAATGTAGATGGTGATGTTCGACTGATATTCTTTTCTCAGTTCTTCCAAAGTCCCTATGCTTACCAGACGGGAGTTGTTCAAAATCGCGATTCTCGTGCACAGCTTTTCAACTTCCGCCAAGTTATGGGAAGTCATAAAAATCGTCTTGCCTTCTTTATTTAAATCCCTTATCAAGTGCTGGATGTTGATCGCAGATTCCGCATCCAGGCCGGATGTCGGCTCATCCAATATGATTAAATCGGGGTCCGTCACAATGGCTTGGGCAATTCCCAGTTTTTTCTTCATTCCGAACGAAAAGTTCTTCACTTTTTTGTTTATATCACGGCCCAAGCCCACTCGTTCCAGCGTCTCGATCATTTTTTGCTTGCTGATCTTTTTCTTGTTTATTTTTGAAAAATATTTCAAATGTTCCAAGGCCGTCATTGAATCGTAATATGTCTCATAATCAGGCAGCACTCCCATCCGCTTTTTTGCTTCCATGCCCGTATTTGGTCCGCCGTATATGGAAACATTTCCTGCCGTAGGAAAAACAATTCCGCTAATCATGTTAATGATCGTTGATTTCCCCGCGCCGTTTTTTCCTAAAAGGCCGAAGATTTCCCCTTGCTTTACCTCAAAGGAAACATTCTCAACCACATTGCGGGGTCTGTAATATTTGGTCAGGCCTTCAATTCTCATTGCTTCCATCACAGATCTTTCCTCCTAAATAGAATCACCGCCAAAGCCAAAATCAAACCGGAAAGGCCCAGGATAAAAAGTGTGTAAAAACCTCCCTCGGAGGAGTAGTAGTAAGGAGTTAAATATTTAAAGCCTTTAAGAAAAATGTTCGATGATACCAAAGCCCAAATGCTGATTATCGGGAGAACCATCGAAACGACAAATCCGATAAACATGGAATAACCCGGCCTCGGGAACAGCACGGATACCAAAATGCAAGAAGCGATCGGATAGGTCATAAAAATCAACAATTCAACCAGATCGGAAAATACAAATTGTTTGTTGATCGTGTAAAGCAACAGGGAGGCGATCAAAATACAGAGTGTCCAATAAAGATAAAGCCCCAAAAATTTTCCAATCACAATTTCTTCTCTTCTGACTTTCGTGACAAGAAATCTGGCCGTCCGGCTGTGGATTTCCCTGCTTAAAATATCATGGGAGGTGCTGAAGACAAAAAAGAAGCCAAATAGGATCAAAATGAGCATCAAGCTTGCCAAACTGTTTAATCCAAACGATTCGGCAAGATCGCCGAAATATTTTTCTGTCACCGACGCCAAGCCGTAACTCGTTCCTATCATAATTAAAATCGTCAGCAGGGATTTCATGCTTTTCAAAAGGTGAATAAATTCACGATAACACACCGTTAACAAGAAAATTCACCACCAACTCTGGATGTGATTATTTTCTATAAAAAACGTTAAAAAAAATTCACGATTATAAGATACAACATCAATTTCGTTTTTTCCTCTTTAAACCTTAAAACAAGAATTTTATCTTATTTTCGAATAACAAAATTGTTATTTCTTTTTATTATTAAGGTAATTTAGAAGGATGTTTTTTTTTGTGTGTTGCTTAAGCAATATATTACTGAAGCGATTGTGTATTTTTTGGAAAATTAAATTAATTCTTTAATGAAATAGAAATATAAGTACTGAGCTGAAAATCTGAATCATTTCGGCGGCTTTTTTAAAGCCTGTTAAAATATGACCCTTGCAAAAAAATCTTATGAACATTGTGCCTTATTGCTCAGGGTAAAAAACCTCCGGCCGCTGTCCGAAAGAAGTTTTTAAAAAAAAGCCATGTGCGCATAAAAAACCCTACCCTAATAAAAATATTTCAACAATTCAATAATATGTTTATTTTTCCCTTTCAAAGGAGCTGAAAAAAGGGGATTCTATCATTAAAAAGCATCTGGAAACAGTTTGACGGCAAAGAAGTTTTCCCATCTTGATTCCCTGACCTTTGAGGAAGGGGAAGTCCGCGGGTATTTGGGAAGAAACGGAGCCGGAAAATTATTACTGACAAAAAGCCGGCAACATCCGGTTCCAGATCGGAAAAAGAAAAAACAAGACTAGGCGGCTAGTCTTTTTTTTTTTACTATTTTCATATATAAATACAGCAGCCGCTGTTTGGATTGTTTAATAGTTTTTTTAGGCTTCCTTTCTCTGTTGGATTATCAATGGAGGCTTTTAAGCTTGGTGGCGGAGACGGTTTTTATAAGGCTGTCACATAGCGTACGCCGGTAACCACTTTGTTGTGAATC
>CALKIU010000133.1 GCA_937995745.1 uncultured Bacillaceae bacterium
CCTCCATTTTGGTTAATTCCAAAATTGGTAAAATTTATTTATCAGAATGTCTTTCATTTGTGCGCGGTTATCTTTCGTTATTCTGAAGAAGACTGTATCATCCCTTTTCCTGAGCAAATCGAGAAAGGGCGACGGTTTGTCTTTAATGACCCCCAGGACCGGGATATTCGAGTTCAAGCAATCTATAACTTTCTCTTGAAAAAGATAGGCCTCGCTTTCAAATACGCCCAATTCATCCATGACGATCAAATCGGGTTTTTGGCGCAAACACTTGTCCAAAATGTTCGCACCGTATTCATCGAAGACGGAAGTGATCCCTTCCAATCTTCCGTGATTATTTTTTCTGCAAATAAGCGGTTCTGCTTGTTCACCGCAAATATGGATGCCGGCGCTGTTGATGCAGGAAAGATAATACAGGCCGTCGCGGGGCAGCGTCAGAAAGCCGCATACCCGTCCGGGAAAATCCTTCAGCAAAATTTGAATCAACGTGCTTTTGCCGACTTGTCTTTCACCGGTCAACATGATATTATTCATGGCCGGCCACGGACCTTTCCAAAAGTTGATTGATTTCTTTGTCAGTCAGGGAATGATCAAAAAACAGTTGGAAAAATTCTTTGGCTTCTTCATTTATGTCCAGTTGATAGACATCCGGATAAAGAAGATTTCCGAGCCATTTCATTCCCATCAAACGGAGGACGGACGGAGGCCGGTTGAACCAGTCGAACGGTCCGTAAGGAATTTCATACACTTGCCTGTTTTTTACCGCATCGATATGGCTCCAAGCGTTCTCGTTCAAGATGGTTTCATAGACAGAGTGGTTTTCGCTTCCGTCAGTGGCGATCATGATCACTTGCGGATTCCAATTGATGACTTGTTCCAAAGTGACATCGATTCGGCGCATATTTTTGTCAATCCCTGTGTCCGCGACATTTAATCCGCCCACCAGATCCAGAACTTCCGTATTAATCGAACCCCGGGGCGAAGTTTCCAAACCTTTTGCTCCCGCGGCGTAGTAGACCGTTACTTTTTTCTCTTCAGGGATGGCGGCCGCTTTTTCTTTTATTTCCTCAAGGACATCCTGGCTGTATTCGGCCAGTCTTTCCGCCCGTTTTTCCGCATCCAAAAGCTTCCCGAGCAGTTTGTAAGCCTCCGCCTGTTTGTCCAGACTGCCGTCGATCATAACGACCGGTATGCCCGTCAGTTCCTGAAGTTCGTCTGATTCGGAAATGTATTTGTCACTGATATCACCCATATTAATGATTAAGTCCGGAGCTGTCGCCAACAGTTCTTCCATGTTGATGGAATTGGGCCCTTTATAAGTGCCGAGAACGGGAAGGGAGTGAAATTCTTCTTTAATATATTGTTTTTCTGTGCCGAGTTCGGAATTCCATCCGGCAAGGACGCACGGTTTAAGCGTATATAGAAAAATCGTGCCAATGGAATTGACGGAATACACTTTTTCGATTTTTTCCGGCACTTCGACTTCACGGCCGGCCATATCGGTAACCGTCACGGTGCCCCCGGCTTCATTTTTTCCATCGGCTTTCTCATCCGCGTCTTCCTGCTTGCCGCTGCAGCCGCTGAAGAGCAGAAGCGCTGACATAACGAACAGGATTAACAAAGCCAAAATTTTTTTTCGTTTCATGTTCAATACCTCCGAAATGTTTTATTTATAAGGAAAGGCATACTTTGACAGGCTGTTTCCTGGCAACAAAAGCTTCGGCGATCCGGACATCGATTCCATACAGCCGGCTGAGATTTTCTTCGGTAATCATCTCTTCGGGACAGCCGATATGCTGCAAGCGGGTGTTATGCAAAAGAGCGACTTTGTTGGCATATTGCAAAGCATGATCGGGATGATGGGTGGATATCAGGATCGCCAAGCCTTCACGGGACAAACGTTTAATATGTTTTAAGACTTTCATCTGGTTGCCGAAATCGAGATTGGAAGTCGGTTCATCCATAATCAAAAATTTCGGCTGCTGCGCCAAGGCTCTGGCGATGAGAACCAGCTGGCGCTCCCCGCCGCTGATTTCCGTATATACTTTGTCTTTTAAATAGCTGATCTCTAAAATGTCCATTACTTGGCGGACAACCTCGAGATCTTTATCGGAAGGGGAAGCGAACGGTTTTAGGTGGGCCGTCCTGCCCATTAAAATGACATCGACGACTTTAAAAGCGAACGGGGGAATATGATTTTGCGGTACATAACCGATCAGGCCGGCGATTTCCGCCCGGGACATCGTCCTCATATCTTTCCCGTCGACGAGGATTTCTCCTTTTTCCGCTTTCAACAACCCCAAAATGACTTTAAAAAGAGTGGTTTTCCCTGTTCCGTTTGGACCGAGCAGAGCGAGCATATCTCCCGATTGCAGGGAAAAAGAAATATTGTTCAAGATTGGGCGGCCGTCGTAGCAATAGGATAAATTTTTTATTTCCAGTTTCATGAAAAACTCCTCCTCTTTGATTTCGCCAGCAAATAAATAAATGCCGGCGCCCCGATTATGGAGGTGAGGATTCCGATTGGAATTTCCATCGGAAGAATCATTCTTGACAATGTATCGACCAGCAATAGAAAAGAACTTCCAAGCAGCATGGATACAGGGATGAGAAGCCTGTAATCGGGACCGACCATCATTCTTGCCAAGTGGGGAATGAGGAGACCGACCCAGCCGATGATGCCGGTGATCGATACAACGGAAGCCGTGAGCAGGGTGGACGAAAAGACGACGATAAGCCGGAGCCTTCCCGTATTTACCCCTAAAGCTTGAGCTTCTTCGTCACCGAACGACATGATGTTTAACCGCCACCGGATTAGAAATAACAGAATGAAGCCGGCTGCCGCCGGAATCAGGATTGACCGGATATCGTGAATGTTGACAGCCGACAAGCTTCCCATCAGCCAGAACGTGATGGCCGGAAGTTTTTCATAAGGGTCGGCCATAAATTTTATCAATGAGATAAAGGAAGAAAATAATGTGCCGATCAGCATCCCGGTTAAAATAAGAACCAAAGTCGGATCCCCGCCTCTGTTAATTTTCATGGCGATCATATACGTGGCAAAAACGGCGCCAAGGCTGAACACGAAAGCCATTCCTTGGATGCCTGCCGCGCTGAAAGATAAAATAATCGCCAGTGCCGCCCCAAAGCCTGCCCCGGTAGAGGCGCCGATGATATCCGGGGAGACGAGCGGGTTTTTAAAGATGCCCTGGTAAGCGGCACCGGAAACGGACAAGGCGGCTCCCGTCAAAATGGCCCCCAAGATTCTCGGGACGCGGATTTCAAAAACGACGGTTTCCATGACCGCAGGCCGTCCGGATTCCACGCCGAGAAGTTTGCAGACAATTAAAGAAGATATATCTTGGACAGAAATGGAGTATCTGCCGGCTGTTAACGCAAAAAGAGCTATTGCTGCCAGCAGCAGGAAGAGAAATAGAATGAGCATTTTTTCCGTTAATTTTGTTTTTTTGTTCATGGATGATACTCCTTATAAAGTAAGAACTGGGCAGTGCTTTGTACCTGTGTTTCATCCGTCCGGAAAGACAAAAATTCCGGCGCAAAAGAGTGCACCGGAACTTTTGGACAGTTTGGGCGTCTCTTTTGCAAACAAGGCAGGCATGTTTATTTCTAAACATACCCCGCGGGAAAGATTCCCGGGTCAATTCATCATAGACTGCCGTCCTTAGATGGAATTGACTCAGAGACAGTGGATGTATCGATCTTTTCATGAAGGGCATCGGAAACCGGAATATATAAATAAATAGATGTAGAAAGCGGGCCCCCTCCTCTATAAAAGATGTCCCGGAAATAAAAAAACCGGCGCAAAAGAGTGCACCGGAACTTTTGGACAGTTTGGGCGTCTCTTTTGCAAACAAGGCAGGCATGTTTATTTCTAAACATACCCCGCGGGAAAGATTCCCGGGTCAATTCATCATAGACCGCCGTCCTTAGATGGAATTGACTCAGAGACAAACATCTTGTTTATCATTTTTTCTGCAGCGCCGCCAAAGCGGCCGGATAAAAACAAAATATTATTTTCATAAAACAACTACTTATAGTGTAGCATGAAGATGGAAGGTTTGACAGTAAATTCACTATTTTGTAAAAAAGCACAGAACAGCCCGGCTGCCTGCATTTTTTCGCCGGAAAAGCATTTTGTTTCCGGATAAGCGGTGAAAGGCCGGCGGGCAAAGGATTCCGGGGATGCTTGTTTCTTTTTTGGCGCCGCTCTTTGCCGGCGGCAGGAATAGATTTAGCAAAGAAAAAGTGACAAAATCATTTTCATTGTGATATAAATCATAGATCATTCAGGCTTATTTCATTAATATCTTGGTATAACATCATCTTGAAATTACACTCACCAACCAGGACAGGAGACTATGATTCGAACGAATCAAAACAGTCATCCAAAAGCAGATGATGGTTTTGGCCGCTCTTTTTATAAAGGGCGGCAATTTTTTTGCCCGTTTTTCTTGCTCCGCCAAAACTCCCACATGGTTGTTTTCCGTGCAGCGGGGTTCTCAAAGTGAGCGAAAACTGTCCTTTGACGCCGGAATATCGTGCCGTGGAGAAATTTGGGGCGAAGCTGTGCATCTTGCAGAGTAAGACAGGAGTACGGGAAAAATCCGTTAGATACCTGCTGGCCAAAGGAGAAACGCAACAGCGTATGAGACGGAGGAAAACTGTTTATTTTAAGCTTTTTACATTCTTTTGCTGAATGGCGGCCAAAAGATGTATCTGCCGGAAGGAGGAAGGCTGAATAAGTCATGGTAATAAAGAACGGTACAGGGGAAGAATGAAAGGTACATCCGTACCTTGGGAAAGAGTGAACTTTTTGGTATAGTTAAAAAGTGAACAAATATTCAATATTTGCTAACGGTAAAACTCAGAATATGGAGAGGAATGAACCCGTTTTCACAACCGATTATTGGTAAAATTTTGTGAATGGAAAATAAGAAATATCATAAACCGGATAAACGAATTGGTAATTATTCATTAATAAAATACCGATTTTTAGAAATTCAGGCAAAAAGAATGAGCTTTTTTAACCAAAAAATACAGAAAAGCTTGAAGAAAAATGTTAAAAAACTATGAAAATAGTAGTCTCTTCCCATTTTTCAAACTATTATTGATTTCATAGTTAAGATTTGCAACAATTAAGATTGGATATTGCTCCGCGTTTAAGGAGGTGAAGCCGGTGAAAATCGGGTCCCTTCATCTGCTTTCACCGCCGCTTCGCTAGAGAACGCAATATAAATGGCAGATGAAAGCCGTGCAAACCGGCATTTGCCGCTGGGAACTTTCCGGTGGGCAAATGTGCATGGGAGCACGAACTGAAAGACCCGGTAATAGGAAAATATTTTTTAGAATTACCGAAACAGTTTGACAAAATTTTATTTATAGGTTAAATTTTCCTTGTGAACTGTGCAGGTAATGAAATTTTCACTTTGTTTGTTTCACCAAAATGAACGCGGACTTGAGAGATAGAGAGAACTGTTTTGTAATGCACACAATCTCGTTTTTGGAGCACAGAACAGGCTTTAGGAGATTCAAAGGATTATATGAAAACCAGGCAACATGCCGAATGAGAAACTGCAGGGGAACCGTAATTTTGGGGGTTATAACGATAAATATATCTGACTGAAAGCCTCTTGATGTTGGATTGTTTGTCTAAAGAACATGCAGCGGAAAAATGCAAAACCGCGCAAATCTTTTCGACGGACAATCCGGCAAGGCAAACATTGTCAGATACAGAAGAAGGACAAGCTAACCTGGTTGAATCACTGAAAAGCAATTATGAATTAATTTCACCCAAAAGCTGGATCATGCCGGGAACATGACAGTCCTGACTGGCGGAAACCGGAAATGGTTTATAGAATTTTCAAAATAGTATGAAGTGGGCTCGGACCATTTCAGGTATGTACGCATGCTCGGGACTCTTGTTTCGGGGCAGGATTCAGTATACGGTTCTTCCAGTGTTAGCGGGAGGAGTGGAACGGCTGCTTTTTTCGAAGCGCAAAATATTTGCCGCTTTGGAAGAAGCCGGCTGTCTTCACAGGAAAAGCTCCCGTAAAAACCTTCTTCTTATCATAAATAAAACAAAAAAATAGATAAGAAGGAGAATTAAAGATGAAGAAAAAAGTTGTAGTGAAGTCTTTGAAATCCTTAGCAATTGCTGCAACACTTGCTTTCGGGATTTCAGCCTTCGGTGCTACAGCAGATGCCGCCATTATTCCTGAAAAGGCACCTGTAAAAACTGTAGACCCTGAAGCAATGGATGAATCTGTCATCACTTACTCTAAGAGCTCACTTCTCAGCATCGGACTTGGCGGAAGCCTGTTAGAGCCGCTCCTTGGCAAAGTACAAGTGGATGTAGTTGGACAGAAGGATGTTAAAACAACTAAAGGAACTCTGTCCACTGGCGGACTCGTTCAAGCTGACATCACTGATTCACAACTTCTCGGCAATACTCATGTTGGTGTTGCTGAAAAGACTGTTATTGAAACAGACGACTACAAATACAGCTACAGCGGTTTAGCTCAAGTTGACATCGAAGGCTCTATCATTGGCGATGCCCATGTTGGCCTTGTTGAAGACGAAACTGTGGAAACTGACCAATATAAACACAGCCGCAGCAACCTTGCCCTTGTTGAATTGGACACTCCGCTTACCGGAAAAATTTCTGTTCCTGTAGGTGACAAAGAAGAATTTGAAAGAAAAGACGGCTCCGGCGGCGACGATGACAACGGCGGCGGAGACGACAACGGTAACGGAAAAGACGATGACAATGGCAATGGCGGCGGAGACGATAACGGCAACGGCGGCGGCGATGATAACGGCAATGGAGGCGGAGATGACAACGGAGCAGGAAATGGCGGAGACGATGATACTCTTCCGGTAACTGGTTCTGCCATGGATTCCACATTGTTGGTAATCGCTTCCTTGCTCATGATGGCTGCCGGATTTGCTGTTAGAATGTTCAACTTCAAACGTGCATAATTTGGCATAATGCCTAGTCCGAAAAAAAAGAGGGTTTGTCAAAACCCTCTTTTTTTCTTCTAAACTATTACTTTATTAGAATAATTTGTAATAGTGGGGCGGGCGGGCGCCTGCTTGGGGGTTAAAAGAAGAAGGATGGCCGGGTGGCCATTTTTTTCAAAATAAAATAGAAAGGATGCTGCCGGCGGCAATTTTACAAAAAGCGGGTTGATCCGGCGGCATTTATTTTTTAATATAAAAATGGTGAATCTTGTGATAGTTTATAAGATTGTAAAAAAGTCCGTTAATTTTTTCGTCTTCTGTCTTCCGGCTTTCGGCGCGCAGGTTTAAGGGTACAGGGTGTGCAGGATGGTTTTACCGGGCGAGGGGAAGAGGCCCGGAGGCCATTATTTTTAACAGTACAGGCAAAAGGGAGAATGAAAATATGAAAAAAGCAATTGGTAATATTCTAATCATTTTTGGTGCTGCCATTTTAATTTTTGTCGGATATTCAAAATTGAAAGTGTACATGGAGCAAAAAAAGCTCTTGGATGAGTATGAACAATTGACATTTGAAGTTGATGCCGAAGAAGTGGAAGCAGGCGACACGGCGATTAAAGAAGGGGATATGATCGGAATTTTGGAAATTCCGAAGATTGATTTGGAAGTGGCAGTGGTCGAAGGGGCGGATAAGGAGCACATCAAATATGCGGTTGGCCATCTGCCGGGAAGCAGTTCAGTCAGCAAAGTCGGAAGCAAAGGTGAGAACTTTGTCATCGCCGGCCACCGTTCGTATACATACGGGAAGTTTTTTAACCGGCTGGATGAGTTGACAAAAGGAGACGAAGTCGTTCTGAAAGTGCAAAACCGCGTGTTGACGTTTGAAGTGGCGGACAAGGAAATCGTCAAACCGACGAATACAGAAGTGATTAAGCCTGTGAAAGGGAAAGCGTTGCTGACACTCCTCACATGCCATCCGCCATATTCCAATAAAGAACGGCTGATTGTCTTCTGTGAATTGAAGTCGGAGAGGATTTTGGACGGGAGAGAAGTGAAAAGACTGGTTAATTGAAGAATATTTGGCAAAAACGTTTTGCCTTGATATAAAAGGGGCTGTGCCAACAAGTTGGCGGCCCCTCTTTGTGTTGGGCGGACAATGTTCCGGCCGTTTGCGGCGGTCATGGTACGTTTAGCCGGACAAAAGGAGCGCCTGTTATTTTGTAAGTCCTTTCAAGAAGCGAGTACTCCGCTTTGCTTTTAAAAAGCGAAATGCGGACGGGAATTTTGCGCCGCTTTGTCCGCGATGCAGGTTTTGCCCACATTCCTTATGTTTATTCTGTACCCTCCAAAAATGTTTTAAAGACGCGGATGAAACTTTTTCTTTCGATCTGTTCACTGTGAATGGTTATGCCCGATATAATGTTTAAAAGGGCCAGACCGTAAACGAGCCATATCACGGAGCGGGGTTTTTGCCGGCGGTGGAAAGCCGTTTGCCGTGAAAGTTTCCGGTTCGGGCCGAAAGCGCGTTAAAAATGAATTCTTTTTCTCCGCCGTTTATCCCGTATGATAATTTTCGCCCCGGATAGTGATAATAAAACAGAAGCGATTCTGTCGAAATGTGTGCGCACTGATTCGTTATACAGGCCGGGGTGATCGATTTTGGGAATGGAAATTTTCATCTTGTTTGTCCTCATCTTTGTCAATGGATTTTTTGCCGCTTCGGAAATAGCGCTCGTATCGTTGAATGATTATAAAATAAAGGCCATGGCCGAGGAAGGGCACAAAAAAGCAAAACTCGTTCAGGCCCTTGTCAGCGAACCGGGCCGGTTTTTGGCTACCATTCAGATCGGGATTACGTTGGCCGGATTTTTGGCAAGCGCTTTTGCCGCGGGAAGTTTTGCCGGCCGGATGGCGCTTTTTTTAAAAAACAGCGGAGTTCCCCTGCCGCTCGGAACGTTGGAAGCTGTTTCCACCGTATTGATCACGCTGCTGTTGTCCTATTTTACTCTCGTTTTGGGAGAGCTTGTTCCGAAAAGGCTCGCCTTGCAAAAAGCGGAAGCAGTTTCTTTTATGGCGGCCAAGCCGTTGACGACTTTGTCGAAAATCACGTATCCGTTCGTCAAATTTTTGACGTTGTCCACCAATGTCATCACCCGTTTTCTGGGGGTAAAAGCGACGGAAGATGAGGAGCGGGTGACGGAAGAAGAAATTCTCATGATGGTCGATGTCGGCAAGGAAAAAGGAACGATCCAAGAAGAAGAAAGCGAAATGATCGCAAGAATTTTTGAGTTTGACAACAAAACCGTTTCGGACATCATGACCCACCGGACCAATATTGTCGCCATTCCTGTTGAATATTCCATGAAAGATGTCGTCCGGATGGTGAACAGGGAGCGATACACGAGGTTTCCCGTCTATGAAGGCAATATTGACAATATTGTGGGAATTTTCCATGTAAAAGATTTGGTGCCGTATCTGGAAGATTGTGATGCAAAATCTTTTTCGATTCGGGACCACCTTCATCCCCCTTACTTTGTGCTCGAGTCGACAAGGATTGACCACCTTTTCCGGGAAATGCAGAAGAACAAGGTGCAAATGGCCATCGCCATCGATGAATACGGCGGAACGGACGGTATTGTAACGATTGAAGATTTGGTCGAAGAAATTGTCGGCAACATTTTCGACGAATATGATGAACCGGAATGGGAGGTCAAGGAAGTGGAACAACTGGGGGATGGCAGCTATTACTTGGCCGGCACGCTCAATTTGTTTGACGCGGAACATGTGTTAAAAATTGATTTTCCGGAACACGAGTACGACACCTTGAGCGGCTTTATCATCGGACAAATCGGCTTCATACCGGCCCCGGGCACCCATCCCGTTCTCGAATACAAAGGCTATGTGTTCACCGTCGAAGAAGTGAACGAACGGAGAATCGTCAAAGTAAAAGCGGAACGCAAAAAACCGTCCAAAGAAGACGCCGCCCCCTGAACCCCATCCCTAAAGCTCACGCGGTTGGGACAAGGGGACAG
>CALKIU010000134.1 GCA_937995745.1 uncultured Bacillaceae bacterium
AACAAGAATTCGGGTAGCTATCAAATATCAACATTTATCTTTAACAGAGCCTTTTAAAAAAGAAACTGAACGCCCTTTTTATCTCATTATTCCAAAAAAAAACCGGCAATTTCTTTAGCCGGCTTGTATCAATACCACGGATTCATTTTCATGAACAACGCCAACATTTAACGGGAATTCGGAGGGGAAGGACTGATTCCCCAAATTTCGCTGGCATATTCCCGGATCGTGCGATCGCTCGAAAAAAACCCGGAACGGGCAATATTTACCAAACTCATGCGCAGCCATTTATCTTTATCTGCAAAAGCTTTCTCAACCTTTTTTTGTACTTTTGCATAAGCATCAAAATCTTTTAATACCAGATATTGATCGTTTTGCACGAGCAGGGAATCATAAATCACACCAAATTCATCCGGGTCTTTTTCCAAAAACCCGTTCACCAATTGATCGCAAACCTGGCGGATTCTCTGATCATGATGGTAGTATTCCAGGGAGTTATAACCGCCGTGCTCGTAAATTTTTAAAACTTCGTCCGCCGTCAATCCGAAAATAAAGATGTTATCTTCGCCCACAATTTCCTTAATTTCAATATTTGCACCGTCCAGGGTTCCCACGGTGACAGCCCCGTTCATCATGAACTTCATGTTTCCCGTACCGGAAGCTTCCTTGCTGGCCGTGGAAATTTGTTCACTGACATCGGCCGCCGGAAACACCTTTTCAGCAACGGAAACACGGTAATTTTCGAGAAAAACCACTTTCAACTTATCGCGGACATCAGGATCCCCGTTTATTTTTTCAGCCACTGAGTTGATCAACTTGATGATCTTTTTCGCATAGTAATAGCCGGGAGATGCTTTGGCTCCGAAAATAAATGTTCGCGGATAAATCTCAAAAGAAGGATCTTCCTTCAACATATTATAGAGATGCATGATGTGAAGCACGTTTAAAAGCTGGCGTTTATACGCATGCAGCCGTTTTACTTGCACATCAAAAATTGAAGAACAATTAACCGTCATTCCTGTTTGTTTTTTTATTTTCTCCGCAAGCCTTTCTTTGTTTTTTCTTTTGATTTTCTGCAGACTTTCCAAAAAGCCCGGATCATCTTTAAATTTTTCCAGCTCCCGCAAGTATTCCGGATGTGTTATCCACTTGTCACCTATCGCCCCGGTAATCAGGGATGCCAATTCTCTATTGGCTTTTAACAGCCAGCGGCGATGCGTAATCCCGTTTGTTTTGTTGTTAAATTTTTCGGGGCTGTATTCATAAAACGGTTTCATTTCTTTCTTTTTCAGAATTTCTGTATGCAATTTCGCAACGCCGTTAACACTGTGGCTCCCGGCAAGGGCAAGATGGGCCATATGAACCTGTCCGTGGGAAATGACGGCCATTCTTTCAATCCTTTTCCAATCGCCCGGATACTTTTCCCACAAAGCCCGGCAAAATCTTTCGTTGATTTCGTGAACAATCATATAAATGCGCGGCAGAAGCGGGGCAAAGATTCGCACGGGCCATTTTTCCAGCGCCTCAGCCAATGTTGTGTGGTTGGTGTATGATATGGTCCTCGTTGTTAAATCCCAGGCCGTGTCCCAGTCAAGTTGCTCCTCGTCAAGGAATATTCTCATCAATTCCGGTATGGCGAGTACGGGATGCGTATCATTAATATGTATGGCCACATAATCCGGAAAATCCAAAATACTTTTATGTTCCTTCCTATAAGAAGCAACAATGGATTGAATCCCGGCGGACACGAGAAAATACTGCTGTTTTAAGCGGAGGATCTTTCCTTCATCATGGGTGTCGTCCGGATATAAAAAGCCTGATACCGCTTCCGTTTCCCTTTTGTATTTCATGATATCTTTATTCAGAGAAACAGCAGACGGAGACGGTTCAGCGCTCCACAGTCGCAGGGTATTAACGGTGCGGGAACGGTAACCCACAACGGGCAAATCATAAGGAACAGCTTTGATTTTTTCGCTTTCCAAATGATGAAAAGTGAGACGGCCGTTCTGAACGGATGTTTCGACTCTGCCCCAGAAAGGGACCTCAACAGCAAGATCTTCCTTTCTCACCTCCCAAACATGTCCGCTTCGCAACCATTGTTCAGGAAATTCCACTTGGTAACCATCAACAATCTTCTGTTCGAAAAGCCCGTATTTATAGCGGATTCCCATGCCGTGTCCGGGCAAATTTAATGATGCAAGGGAATCAAGAAAACAGGAAGCAAGACGGCCGAGTCCTCCGTTTCCGAGGCCGGGGTCCGTTTCTAATTCTTCCAGATTGTCAAGACTGATCCCCAGTTTAGCCAAACCTTTTTCAACAATATCTTCAATGCCCAGATTAATTAAGTTTTGTCTCAAAAGCCGTCCGGGCAGGAATTCGATGGAAAAATAATAGACTTGCTTTCTTTTGGCACTCCGGTAATGTTCATTTGTACGAATCCAATCCGCACTGACATATTCCCGAATCATTTTCCCCAAGGTTTCGAAATGATCCCACGGAGTGCTTTCGTGAAAGCTTTTTCCACAAAGCATCTCTACCCGTTTTACAAAACATGTTGCAAAATCTTCTTCATTTGAAAACATGTTGTTCACTCCTGACCGTAAGTGCTGCATAAAGCTGATTGTATTTAAAAGCAGACATTGCCCAGCTAAAATCCAGTTTCATCCCCCTCGTCATCAATATTTCCCAAATTGTCTTGTTTTTATAAAAAGAAAGGGCCCTGCGAATCGTAAACAACATATCGTGAGCATTAAAATTGGTGAAAGAAAAACCGTTCCCTTCACCGGTAAATTCATTGTAAGATTGAACCGTATCGTTTAATCCTCCCGTTTCACGAACAATCGGGACGGTCCCGTAGCGCATGGCAATCATTTGTCCCAGACCGCATGGTTCAAATTTTGAGGGCATGAGAAAGAGGTCGGATCCAGCGTAAATTTGATGTGCGAGATTTTCTTCAAAACCGATGTAAGCTTTAAACTTGTCCGGATAACGATGCTCCATCTCCCTGAAAAAATGTTCAAACTGCGGTTCTCCGGTACCGAGAATAATCATTTGAACAGGCTCGGTCATGATTTCATGGAAAACACAAGTGACCAATTCCAAGCCTTTTTGTTTTGTCAGTCTCGTCACCATCGCGAGAATGGGAATATCTTCATCATCCGGCAATGCAAAAAAGGAACGAAGCGCTTTTTTATTCTCTTTTTTTCCCTCCGCCAAACCTGAATGACAGCTGTAATTCCGGGCAATTACCGGATCATGTTCCGGGTTGTAAAAATGATCGTCTATTCCGTTCAAAATCCCGATCAAATCGTCAGAGCGCTTTTGCAAAAGACCGTGAAGTTTTTCTCCGAAATATTCGGTTTGAATTTCCCGTCTGTATGTCGGGCTGACCGTTGTTATTTTATCGGCAGCCACAATCCCGCCTTTCATAAAATTAAATGCACCGTAAAACTCCAGCTGTTCCGGGTTGAAATAGACATCAGAGAGACCGAACAAATCTCCCAAAGCTTCTTTCGGCATAATTCCTTGAAAGTGCAAATTATGTATCGTAAAAAGGGAGCGAACGCGCCGGTATTCTCCCTTTTCCGAACCGTATTCATATTTTAAAAGGAAGGGGATCATTGCGGTATGCCAGTCGTGGCAATGGATCACATCGGGAAAATAGGAGACGGCGGTCATGAAATCAAGAACGGCTTTGGTGAAAAAAGCATACCGTTCCCCGTCGTCTCCGTATCCGTACAAATGATCCCTCTTAAAATAGTATTCATTATCCACAAAATAATATGTGATTCCTTCGTGGCAAAGCTCTTCAATACCGCAATATTGATTCCTCCATCCTACCCGGACGGTAAAATGAATCTTTTTTTTCATTTTTTCTTTAAAATGTGCTGGAATGGTTCCGTATTTCGGCAGAATGACCCGGACGTCTGTCCCTTGTCGCTTCAATTCCTTCGGCAAGGACCCGGCCACATCTGCCAGACCGCCTGATTTGACAAAAGGAACACATTCGGATACTGCAAACAAAACATTCAAGGCTTCATCACCGCCCCGCACGATACGGTGATTCCCTTGGCGATGACTTGGGGATGTTTCTTTGAACCTGTTAGTGCGGCTCCTTTTTTAACGGTTATATTTTTATCGAGAATCACTGATTCCAAATAACTATCCGCTTCAATTACACCATCCTGCATAATGATGCTGTTTCTGACAACCGCTCCCTCCTCGACTTTCACGCCTGGAAAAATAATGCTGTTTTCTACTATTCCTTCGATCCGGCAACCGTTGGCCATCAGAGAATTCGTGACCGTGCAACTTCTTGTACAAATGGTCGGCGGTTCATCCCTCACTTTTGTATATATGGGCATGTGAACTTTAAACAGACTGTTCCGCATCTCTTGTTTTAGCAATTTCATGCTCGTGTTGTAATAGGCTTTAACTGAATCAATCATAACGGCCGGTTCTTCATATTCATAAGTGTTGACAAGGTACGGGCAATTCATGTCTGCAATGACATCCGCCATGTTGCCATACCCGGTTCTTTTCCTGGACTCAATCAGTGAAATGAGCAACGACGTTTTTAACAGGTACATTTCTAAAGAAACTCCGTCTTTTTTTATCACTGTAATCTCTGTTCCGGATTTTCGATGAGCCTTTAAGATTTTCCGAAAGTCGATATTAGCAATGGTATAACAGTTCGCAATTAACGCATACTCCTGACTGCTCCGATAAAAAAAGTCCAAGTAGGCAGCAAAATGGTCAAACAAACCGACTCTCCGCCCCCGGAAATCTTCCGTCAGCAACGGAAATAGGAAAAGCCCGTCCCGTTTCCTGTTCAAATCCCAGTATTCTCCCGACCCGACGTGATCCAATAATGAGCAGTAAGGTGCCTTTGTAAAAATTGCAACACTGTCTATACCGGAATTCACCATATTGGATAAAATAAAATCTATCAACCTGTACTTGCCCCCAAAAGGTAGAGCCGCAAGGGATCGGCGGCTGATCAACCGGTCCAAATTTGAAAAATAGGCAGTGGCATCAATAACCCCCAACAGCTTTTTGCTCAATGATCTCCCTCCGTTTTTGTCTCTGTCCGTTCTCCTAATGACTATAAAGTGTATTAAGCAATTCTTCCGTTACCAAGATTATTTCCTGACCGTTTTCCTTTTGACTTATCACAGTTCCTTCCGGAATGACCGTGCCAGGTGGTATAATCGCTTTTTCAATATATACATTTTTTCCAATTATTGCATCAGGCATAACAACAGCCTCTTTGACAATCGCCCCTTCTTCCACCGTAACTCCTTGAAAAAGAACGGATTTCTCAATCTCCCCTCTTACAGTGCATCCTTCGGTAATGATGGAATTTACAATTTTTGCCTTCTCTGAAATATACTTGGGCGGTTGATTCGGATTGGCCGAATAAATTCTCCATGAATAATCAAACAAATCAAATTGGATTTTTTCATCCAATAAATCCATGTTGGCTTCCCAAAAACTCCTTATGGTGCCCACGTCTTTCCAATATCCCCGAAACGGATAAGCATAAAGCTTTTTTCCTTCTTCCAACAACAACGGAATGACATCTTTCCCAAAATCATGAGTTGAAGAAGGATTTTTTGCGTCCTTTTCCAAATATTCTTTTAAAATTGGCCAATTAAAAACATATATTCCCATTGAAGCAAGGTTGTTTTTCGGCCGGGCCGGTTTTTCTTCAAACTCAATGATCTTCATATTTTCCGCAGTGTTTAAAATTCCGAACCGGCTGGCTTCATCCCACGGCACTTCGATGGCGGATATTGTTACATCCGCTTCTTTTTCCACATGAAATTCCAGCATTTTTTCATAGTTCATCTTATAAATATGGTCTCCCGATAAAACTAATACATATTGCGGGTCATATTGCATAAGATAATTCAAATTTTGATAAACGGCACTGGCCGTCCCCGTATACCATTTCACGTCAGATGATTCGCTGTAAGGGGGCAGAACGGTGACCCCGCCTCCCATTCTGTCCAAATCCCAAGCGCTGCCCACACCGATATAAGAATTTAAAACAAGCGGCTGATACTGGGTCAGGACCCCGACCGTATCGATTCCGGAATTGGTACAGTTGCTCAATGCAAAATCAATAATCCGGTACTTCCCCCCAAATGGCACAGCCGGTTTGGCAAGGTTCTTTGTCAATGAATGGAGCCTGCTCCCCTGCCCTCCCGCCAGCAGCATGGCTACGCATCTTTTCTTGGCCATTTCCCTTTCCTCTCCCTTCTCTTTCTTCTTTTGACCGGACGCAAAATGGAAATTCCAAACGGGGGAACTTTCATCGTCAGAGAGTAAGGTTTGCCGTGATATAAGATTTTTTCTGACTTAAGCGTTCCTTTATTCACCCAACCGCTTCCGCCGTATATGTCAGCGTCACTGTTCAAAATCTCCCTGTATGTGCCTTCCTTTGGGACGCCAATCCGGTAATCTGAATAGGCTATCGGGGTAAAATTGCAAACAATCACCAAAATATCCCCGTTTTCCGCCCGGCGGACAAAGGAAAAGATGGACTGCTCATAATTATTCACATCAATCCACTCAAAACCTTCATGGAGATGATCCAATTCAAACAGAGGCTTTGACCGCTTATAAACCTTTACTAGTTGTTTCACATAATCGTTCAATTTCCGGTGCATCTCATAGTCGAGCAGATGCCAATCCAGCTGTTCTTTATCCTTCCATTCCGAAAATTGGCCAAATTCAAAGCCCATGAACAGAAGTTTCTTCCCGGGGTGGGCGAACATATATCCCAGCAGCAGACGAAGTTGGGCGAACTTTTCTTCATACGTTCCAGGCATTTTGTTTAACAGCGATTTCTTGCCATGAACGACTTCATCATGGGAGAAAGGCAAAATAAAATTTTCCGAAAAGGCGTACAAAAGGGAGAAGGTCACTTTTTCGTGTTTTATTCTCCTGTGCTGCGGTTCTTCTTCAACATATTCCAATATGTCATTCATCCAGCCCATATTCCATTTATAGTTAAACCCGAGACCGCCATAATGAACCGGTGCCGTCACATTCGGCCAATCAGTAGAATCTTCGGCAATCATCAAAAAATTGTCATCATGGCTGAAAACTGTTTTATTCAGTTTTTTCAAAAAGTCTAGGGCAAAATGATTCACTCTTTTTCCGTCGGAATTGGGCCAATAAATCATGTTGGCAACGGCATCCACTCTGAAACCGTCAATATGATAAACATGCATCCAAAAAAGAGCATTGGAAATTAAAAAGCTTTGCACTTCATTCCTGCTCAAATCAAAATTCGCTGTGCCCCAAATATAATTCTCCCTGTCCGGTTCATATTCATATTCATAAAGAAAAGACCCGTCAAACCTGTACAAACCGTGTGCGTCCTTGCAAAAATGTCCCGGAACCCAATCAAGAATCACACCTATATTATGTTGATGACATTGGTCCACAAAATACATAAAATCATGTGGTGTGCCATAACGGCTTGTTACCGAATAATATCCCGTTCCTTGATATCCCCAGGAAATATCGAGAGGGTGTTCCACCACAGGAAGCAGTTCTATATGAGTGAATCCCAGGTCGGCAACATAGGGAATCAATTCTTCAGCCAATTCCCTGTAATTTAAAAAGCTGCCGTCTTTCTTTTTTCGCCACGAACCGATATGTACTTCATAAATTAAAATCGGATCCTTATATAAATTCCTCCTTGCTTTTCTCTGATACCATCGGCGATCATTCCATCGATATCCATCGAGGGAATAAACAATGGAAGCCGTTCCCGGTCTCACTTCTGAATAAAAAGCAAAAGGGTCCGCTTTCAGAAACCGCTCCCCGCTGTGGGTAATAATTTCGTATTTATACATGCAGCCTTCTAAATTCCCGTCAACGATAATCGTCCAAACGCCCTCATTGTTACATCGGGTGAGGCTGTATCCTTCCCCGCACCAAGAGTTGAAATCTCCGACAAGCCGGACCTCCTTGGCGCCCGGAGCCCAAATCGTAAAGCGTGTTTTTACGGAATTCCGTTTGGAAAATATATGCGCACCAAAAAGCTTGTAACTTTCAAACAAGTTCCCTTCATGAAACAGATGTAGCTGATAATCCGTCGGCATAAACAAATCTGTTGCCATAAATGTTCAACCTTTCCTTTCGACCACATAGTCATACTCCGATCATATTATTCAACATTTATAAATATAACCCTTGTAAAATAATTCCATTAATCTCGACAAAAATCTTTTTCCTGCGCGTTGGAAAAAGGTATATTTTTTCCGTAAATGTTATATTTCTTCGAATTTTTTCAAGGAAAGCAGGTACACGGAGAAACAACAAAAACAACGCAACAAGTAAAAAGGGAAATAGTTTGCAGAGTGGAGAAAAACTTGATTTGGGGAGGGGAAATGAGTTAAGAAGGAGTCTGCAAAAAGCATAAAAAAAGGTTCTATGTCAAATGTTGGGGTAAAGGCTACCGCGCATTCGCTTGGTGGCCTTAACCTTTGTGGGGGAAATGCCTTTCCCCCACAAAGGTTAAGGGTCAAAAAGAGGAAATATCCTTTTACCCCACGTGCACTCCAATTCCTTTATACTTGTATGTTAACAATATTCGTGCCCGCGCTCGCTTAAAGTTCCTAAATCCAAATGCGTTTCGTTTCATAACCTTCGTATGATTGTTAATCCCTTCTAAAAACCCATTCGAATATCCATATACGAAACTGTTCAAAATTTCCACTTGCCATCTCTTAAGTGTTTCAGTATTTTTTATAAATTCCGGAATACCGGCTCTTTCCACCAAATGATAAAAACGGTACAATCCTTCCTTTGTTTTGCGGATATGTTCAGCGCCATTTTGTTTGGCTTGTTCAAACCACCTGCAAAACTCCTCCTTCAATTGATAAGCCGAATATAATTCCTCAGACATTTGACAATATCTGTTTAACCACCATCGTTCCTCGTCAGTCAACTTCTTGCTGTCTTTATAGAAGATGTAGCGCTTCTTCTTGCATTTTTTCCGGTCATACGCATCCCAGGCAGCTTGAACCCTCCTCCGAACTCCATCTAAAGCCCAATATATGTACCGGCAAAAGTGAAAACGGTCTGCCACGATAACCGGCTTACCCAGCGCTTCTTTAACAGCTGCTTTAAACGACTGACTCATATCCATAATGACAATTTCAACGTTTTTCCCGTACTTGCGGAGATAATTGGCAACAGTTTTCTTTCTCCGGTTCGGAAGGATGTCAACCGGCTCTCTTGTTTCTCCGTCTGCGATGATCAGTTGATATTTTCCTGCCTTCGTATCGCCTTTATATTCATCGATCGCTATAACACGCGGAAGCATCCGAATATCCTTCAGCTCTTTTCTTGCCATCTCATCAAATCTGCGCATGACAGTGGAAGTCGAAGCACCAAATTGTTGGGCCAGTTCTTTGAACGTTTTTGCCTTTATACTGCGCAAACGGACCGCCTGATCCCATTCTTTTGAGGTTCGCTTATATCGTTCAACAATTAAGTTATCTTCATAGAATCTCTTACCGCATGCTTCACATCTGTATCTGCGTTTCCTGTAGAATATATAGGTAAAGCGTTCAAACCACTTTAAATGTTTGATTTTCTGAATTCGATAATCATGGATTTTACGCGTTTTTGCACCACAACAGGGACATTTATGTGTCCGCACAGGAATCTCTACATAGTAAATAGCTGTTCCGCCTTCCAACACTTTAATGTCAGTCACAAACACATCTTCTAAACCGGGGATTTTTATGTTATTATTCAATTGCACGCTTCTCCTCTCTCTTTATATTTTTGGGCACAATTCAAGTATAAGAGAAATTGGAGAAAGCGTGCTTTTTTTTGTCCAAAATTGTCTCAGAACCCCAACATTTAGTATAGAGCCTAAAAAAAGAGATCAAAAAAAGCTACTGGCTTTAAGCCAATAGCTTCTTTTGATGACCCCTACGGGATTCGAACCCGTGTTACCGCCGTGAAAGGGCGGTGTCTTA
>CALKIU010000135.1 GCA_937995745.1 uncultured Bacillaceae bacterium
TGTCCTGCTTATCGCAAGAGGCGGAGTCCGTTAAGGATTACTAAAATGGTACTTCCTTCATGGCCGATAACGCCGAGTGGAAGGTCCAGGATTTGCAGGAAGTTTGAACAGATTAACAGGATAATCACACCGATGGAAAAAACGATGTTCTGTTTGATGATTCTGTTCATGCGTTCGGACAGCTTGATGGCCTCGTAAATCCGGGACAAATCATTTTTCATGAGAACGACGTCGGCCGTCTCCAAAGCCACATCCGTTCCTTCTCCCATGGCAATGCCGACGTTTGCCGTCGCCAATGCGGGAGCGTCGTTGATGCCGTCGCCCACCATGGCGACGAGACCGAACCGTTCTTTTAATTTTTTCACTTCATCCACCTTGTTTGCCGGCAGGCATTCAGCAATATATTCTTTCACACGGCTTTCCCGGGCAATGGTCTCCGCTGTTGTTTTACTGTCCCCCGTCAGCATGACGGTGTGGATGCCTTTGGCATTCAATTCATTAATAGCGGCCTGCGTTTCACTTCTGACCACATCTTTTAAAGCGATTACGGCGGCAATACGGCCGTCGATCTCCACAAAGACGGTCGTTTTTCCTTCTTTGGCAAATTGTTCGGCTGCCTGTTTCGCGAAGGTGTTCTCAGCGGTTTGTTCCATAAATTGTTCTTTTCCGATTTTCCATTTTTCATCGCCGAACTGCCCTTTGATTCCCCAGCCCGGGATGTCTTCAAAGTGATCCGGTTCGATAAAGCCGGCATTCAATCGATTTTTGGCATAAGCAACGATCGCCTGCGCCAAAGGATGGTTGGAATGATGTTCCAATGAAGCGGCTTTCAAAAGAATTGCCTCTTCCGGTTCGCCTTCCCCGGCAATAAAGTTTGTCACTTCCGGCTTTCCTTTTGTCAGCGTGCCCGTTTTATCGAAAGCAATCGCCTTTATATGCTGCAATTTTTCAAGATGGACGCCGCCTTTGAAAAGAATGCCCCTTCTTGCCCCGTTGGAAATGGCTGACAATGTGGCCGGCATGATCGATGCCACTAGTGCGCACGGTGATGCAACCACGAGAAGGATCATGGCCCGGTAAAACGTTTCCGTCCAGCTCCACCCGAGCAGAAAATGGGGGAGAAACATCATCAAGCCGACGACAAGGAGAACGACTTTTACATAAGTTCCTTCAAATTTTTCGATAAACAACTGGGACGGCGATTTTTCGCTTTGTGCCGTCTGAACGAGTTGAATGATTTTTTGGAACAGGGTTTCACTGCTTTTTTTCGTGATTTCGACGGTGATGGAGCCGTTCAAATTGACGGTTCCGGCAAATACTTCATCGCCGGGTTTTTTGCTGACGGGGATCGATTCCCCGGTAATGGCTGCTTCGTCAAGCGTCGTCCGGCCTTTCAAGATTTTTCCGTCGGAAGGAACACGCTCTCCCGGCTTGACGAGAATATGGTCGCCGATGACAAGTTCGGACACGGGAACGACCGTTTCGTTTCCGTCTGTAACCCTTAGCGCCACTTCCGGCTGGAGTTCCATCAGAGCGGATATTTCTTTGCGGCTTTTATTCATGGTGTACGTTTCCAAAGCGCCGCTTAACGAAAAGATGAAGATAAGGATGGCGCCTTCCATCCAGTACCCGATGATTGCCGCCCCGATGGCCGCGAGGAGCATGAGGATTTCCACATTCAACGTTTTGTTTTTGATGGTATCGGTAATTCCTTCTTTTGTTTTCGCATATCCGCCGATGACATAGGCGAGCAGGAAGAAGGCGACGGACAGTGCGGGATGTTCCAGCTTTTCCGACAGCCAGCCAAATAGAATCAAAACTCCGCTGGTAAGCGCGGCAATCAGTTCCGCATGGGTTCTCACTTTTTCGAACAATGGGCTTTTTCCGTTTTCATAACCGGTTGATACCTTCATTTGTGCTTCCATTTTACAATCCCCCTTTAAATCCGCCTCATTTTCAATTAAAAATCCTAATTGAGAAATATAATCAACATCATTTTCCTTAATAAACGCCAAATGCTGTCACCACAAGGGGCGACAGCATTTTTTATATTTTTAAATGAAATATCACTTTATATTTATAATAATTATAACATGAAATCGCGGAAAATGAAAGGGGGTTCCTCATGGTGGTGATGAATGACCCGGATATGCATTTTTACGGCAAGCCGCTTCTGTCCGCCGGAAATTGGCCGGCGGGCTGCCGCGGTGAAAGGGACCCGGCAAAGCGGCGCCACCGTTGATTTATTTTATGATACAGATTCCAAATTTGTTCCCGCATCTTTCTTTTCTTTAAAACTTGCGAGAAGAACAAATAAGCAGAGCAGCATAGCGCTCAAAACATAGAAGAAACTGATATTTTGCAGATATTGAATGGACAGGCCGCCGATGAACGGTCCAATGATGCTCCCGAAACTGAACAAGATGCTGCACATCAAATTTCCTGCGGGAAAAAGCTCTTTCGGCAGCAAGTCCGCCATGTATGCAATTCCGAGAGAGTAGGTGGAACCGGTGAACATCCCGGCGGCAAACAGGCAGATGAAAATGACGGGCGGATATTCCTGCCAAAAGCCGGCAACGGCAAAAGACAGAAAGCCGAGAAGCATGGCGGCCATTAAAACTCTTTTCCGCCCGAAACGGTCGCTTAAAATTCCGAGCGGGAGTTGGAAGACAATGCCGCCGATGGCAAAAGCGGGAAGAATGATCGAAACGGCGCCGACATCGAGACCGATTCTTAAAGCAAAGACGGGAAAGTTTCCGTTTAAAGATGCTTCCAGAAAACCGTAGCCGAACGGCGGGAAAAAGGCCACCCAGGCATATTTCCACACCTTGCCGAACCGTTTGAACGTGCTGAAAAAGGAAACAGACTCATTTCCCCGCTCCGGATATTCGTTCTTTATGAAAAATAATAATGTCCAAACGAGAAAGCTCATGGCTGCCGAAATGATGAACGGCAGCGCTTCATTGACGGCAATCAGCCTCGCCATCAGCGGACCGGCGGCAAATCCGACGCCGAAAAACAATCCGTACAAGGCAATGTTCCGTCCCCGCCTGGAGACGGGCGAAAAAGAGGTAATCCACGTTTGCGTGCCAAAATGGAGCATGTTATCCCCTATTCCGACGATGAGGCGGAGAATAAACCAAAACCAGATTGATTTCCACACGGGAAAGGCGGCGAAAGCGATGATTACAATCAGGGCGCCGATGGAAATAATCTTTTTATATCCAAGCTTTTGCAGCGGTTTTTCCATAAACGGGGAAGCCAACAGCACGCCGATGTAAATGCCTGTCGCATGAAGCCCGTTGATGGCCGATGATATACCGTCCTGCTCGAAGATGATCGCGATGACGGGGGCGAGCATTCCCTGGGAAAAACCGGACAAAGCAATCATGGCGATTAATATCCAAAAACGGAAAGAAAGCTGTTTCAAGGTATTTCCCTCTTTTCTGTCGCATCATCACGTAAGATGCCCGGTGAAAAATTAATTATATCACGACAACATTTTTCGTCACCAGTCAATCAGAAAAATTCCCCGGAATGGGGACCGGGAACGCGGGAACGGCGCCGCCATTTGTCCGCAAACAGGAAGGCGCGACACCAAGAGGCCGTTTCCGGGATATATCGTAAAAAAATTTTTTCAAAGGGGTAACATTCCCCATCCCCGGGCGGCATTCAACAAACAGGAAATGAACGTCTTCTTTGCCATCATCATATGCAGGCGTCCGGGGATGCTCTAAAAGCCAAACAGAGCCGGTCTTTCGGGAACCGGATGGTTTTATTGCCTTGTGCAGCATGACCGGGAGGCAAAACAAACGGGCGAAAATGGACTTCGCGGTGTTGTCGGGGCATTTGTTTGCTTATGATTTGCAAGCCTCGCATTGAAGGGGCAGCCCATGCAAACGGACGGCGGGGGAATTGTTTGTTTTGCCAATGGAAACGCCGGCATGAAACAATGGGGCTGTAAGCCGGTGTCAGCCGGGCGGTGGCAGAACGGAGAATCGGCGCCGCTTTTTGCAAAAAAGAAACGGATTCCTTTGTTGAAGCGAACAAAACAAAGGAATCCGTTGGTTATGTTCAAGCCGCTTTTTCTTCTTTGCGGGAAAAACTGTCTGCTTTTTGTTTCGGTTCTTTTAATGCATAAATATAAGCCGCGCCGACGAACAGTCCGCCGCCGACGATGTTTCCCGCTGTCACGAAGAGAAGATTGTATACCGCGCCGGAAAGGGTGATCACCTCGGGATGGGGCAGGGAAAGCGCTATGGAAAAGAGCGCCATATTGGCGATGCTGTGTTCATATCCGGACAGGAAAAAAGCCGTCACGATAAACATAATCAACAGCACTTTTGCGGCATAGTCTTTCGTCTGCATCGGAATCCAGATCGCCAAACAGACGAGCCAGTTGCAAAGAATACCCCGGAAAAACATTTCCACTGCCGACAACTGAACTTTTCCGGCCACCGCTGTCATCAAAAAATGATCGCTGCTGATCCCGGAAAAAATGCCCGTCAGCAAAAACAATCCGGTAAAAAGGAACACCCCGGCCAGATTGCCGAAATACGTCATGAACCAGTTGGCCAGCAATTGTTTGACAGTCGTCTTATTCGCCAAGATCCCCATCGTAAGATACATGGTGTTCCCCGTAAACAATTCTCCGCTTCCGATGACGATTAAAACGAGAGCGAGTGAAAAAGCCAATCCCGCCAGCAAAGAGGCAGCCGGGGAATTGGCCGCTTGAAAATACTCGCCGACACGGAAGCTGAAAACCACGGCAAATCCTATATAGCAGCCGGCTAAGGCGGCCTTTGTTAAAAATTGCAACGGACTGTTTTTCAAAACGGCTGCTTTCTTTTCTGCCAGCCCGATGGCTTCTTCAAGTGGACTTTGTGACATAAAAATACCCCGCTTCTTCATCTGAGATGCTGCATCTTGCTGTGTTTGCCGGTTGGGGGAAACCCGTCCGGCCTTTTATTTCAATATACATTGTGAAAAAAGAAACATATATAAACATACTCTGTTTTGGTTGGGAAAACAAGGGAGCCAGAAAAATGTTAAAGAATTGTCAAAAATATGGAAAGTCCTTAGAAGAAGAAAGCTGCGCGCTGTGTTTTTTGTCACTGTTTGTGTGGGATCAAAACGGACGCGGTTACACGGTGTGAGCGGCGGCAGGAACGGCTGTTTGCGATTACCGGAGAGAAGGAATTAATAAAAAATGGATAATTTGGAAGGGCTCCGAAAAAACTAAAACATGTAATCGAGATCCATCCAGGAAAGGAGCCGAAACGATGAAAAAGTATTTCCCTGTCATAATCATCGGTATTCTTTTCATCGTACTATCTTCCGGTTTGCCGGTTTTTGCCGGAAAAGAGAAGGGCGCAGAAAAAAAGGAATTTCCGCAAAAACAAACGGTACAGATTCCAAATTCCGTCATTACCATCACAAAAGAAAACACTTATCCCAATCCGGCGCAAAATTTGCCAAAATTGCAGCCGAGTGAACTGACGGCCGAACTGCTCAAAACATCGAAGGAAAAAATAGAAAACCCCGATTTAATAAAAATGTTGAACGAAACGTCCGTCAACAGCACTCCATTCGCTTTTGGATACCGGGCCGTCATTTACCTCGGGAGATGGCCGTTGAATTACCAATCGTCGGAAACGAGCCCGAACTGGGAATATCAAAAAATCAACACCAACTTTTTTGATAACCGGGGCGGAAACGCCAATTATCAAATTCATTACGTTCAAGAACAACAAAAAGTCGTCAGGGGAGGGTTGACGGCCAAAATTCCCAAAGCGGAGCAAGTGAAAAAGATGATGCTCATGGCGGCATCCGAAAAAACGAATCTCCCTCTCGCTTTTGAAACGATTGTCGGCGCGGGAACGAAAAACGACCGGATTTACAACATTCCGCCGAAACGCCTTGGCTATTTGTACGCCTATGCACCGGCCGTAAACGAAAAAGGAAAAGTAACGTACGGCGAAGTATATTTGATGCTGAAAGGAAGCAGAAAGCAACTCATTGTGAAAAATGTGACGACGCAGGGAATCGGAGCGTGGATTCCCATTCAGGATCATGTCTCCTTCGGCTTCACGGCAGTGGAACATCCCCGGTAAGCGGTGCCCATGTGTCTGTGCGGCGTCTTTAGGTAAAACTTTCCGGGACGGTAACCCGGGGGCGGGAAATCGGCGGAAAACAACGAAGAAAATGAAAACTCCCCTGTCGCAAAGCCGGCAGGGGAGCCACCGCATCCGGCCGGTTTCTTTGGCGCGGCCCGTTTATAGGGAAATCCGCGCTTCCCGCTTTGTGAAATCCACATCCGGATAATAGCAATTTTTTACGAGAACATTCGGGCCGAGACAACGAACCTGCGGGCAATGGCAAGTCAGACTTTTTGCCAAATCGGTTTCAATCCATTTTCCGTACGCTTCTTCGAGGCTGATGTCCAAGATGTTTCCGAGCGGGGGAATATCGCCGAAATCGGTGACGATAATCTCGCCGGTAAAGATATTCACATTGAGCCGTGTGCGCCCGTCCGGATCGTTGCGCACCGTCACATTTTTGCTGGCATACAACCGCTCGAGCAGTTCCAAATCTTCTTTTCTGTCGCTGCACGGATAGAACGGAAGCGTTCCGAACAGCATCCACGTATCCTCGTCGCGGACATCGAGCAAATGATGAATTGCCGCCCGGATTTCATCCAAGCTCAACACATCGAGGGAGGAGGCAAAATCCACGGAATACATGGGATGAACTTCGTGGCGTTTGCATTTCATTTCCTCGACAATTTGGCGGTGAATATGTTCCAAATGATTCACCGTTCTTTTGCTGATCATCGTTTCCGCACTGATAAACACGCCTTCTTCCGCCAATATCCGGCTGTTTTCAATCATCCTTTTAAAATATTCCGCCCGCTTTTCCCGCGAAGGCTTTCTCTCCATTCTGGCAAAAGCTCCTTCGACAAAGTCGTCCACGGTGCCCCAGTTGTGGGAAATATGCAGGACATCGAGATAAGGGATGATTTTATAATATCTTTCCAATGGCTGGGTCAAGTTGGAATTCAATTGCGTTTTCAGCCCCCGCGAATGGGCATATTCCAAAAGCGGAACCACATAGTTGTCGACCGACTTGGGCGAAAACATCGGTTCTCCGCCGGTGATGCTGAATGAGCGCAGGGTCGGGATTTCGTCAAGCCGTTTGATTAACAGATCAAGCGGAAGGGGCTCCGGGTCTTTTGTCCTGAGCGTGTATCCGACGGCGCAATGTTCGCAGCGAAGATTGCATAAATGGGTTGTCGTAAATTCAATGTTGGTTAATTTGAGTTCCCCGTATTTTTCCATTTCCAAATAAGCTTCCCACGGGTCGCAGCTCGGTGAGATTCTTGTTGAACTGTTTGTTTCCACTTGTATCTCTCCTTAAATCACATATCATGAAACGGGAATATATTCCCGACGAAGTTTGACCATCAGAACCGTGAATATCCCAAAGCCATCCACTGCAGGGCGGTCATACCGATCTTTAATTATAATTTAAGGGACGAACAGACTCCATTCTTTAACGGAAACAATTTCGAGAATTTTGTGAAAAAACGCAAAAAGCTTCAAATCCCCGTGTTTAAAAGGTTGATTTCCAAGTTATGGTTGAATTGCTCATCGATTCTGTCCGTTCATTTTTGAAAATTCTTTGTCATTTTTCATTTTTTAACGATTGTTCATGAAAAAGTGCGATTATGTTCATTGCTTCACAGGGATATGTTATGTAGGATTTAAACAGTGAGAAAAAAACAAAATTTTTACAGAAAAGAAAAGTACTTGTAATCAGTGCGGCCGGGATGCTCCCGCCGCCACAGGGGGAAAAAACTGTTGGAGACCGGCCGGCGCGGGGAAAATGATATGACATTTAAAACGGGCGTTGCCGCAGAAGCTTTTGAAATTCCGGAAATCCGCCTTTTTGCTGTTCCTAAAATTTCCCCGTTTATGAGACCTTTTTAATATATATTCGTGATAAATGAAAACTTGCTCCGGTTTCGGAACCGGTTTGTATCAAGGGGATCCGATCCGGCGGTTTATGCAGGACAAAAGATTTAAGCAAAAATGTTCGGCATTCGTGTTTTTTCGCCGGTTGAGATTCCAGATTCCGCCAAAATTGCTAAAAACCCAAGAACATTTAAATTTATCCCCTACTTTTATAAAAATTGTAAAAACGTTATAATGAAAAAAGCTAACTATTTTTAAAATTCATAAAAACATGACAATAATTTTATGGCTAAAGGGAAAGGAGAAAACAATCTGATGAATATTGAAAAATTCCAGGAAAGCATGTATCAGCTCATCGTGGAAACTTCGACAAAACTGCCGAAAGATGTCCGCCGGGCGCTCAAGAAAGCTATCGTCCGCGAAAATGCCGGCACCCGCGCGGCGATGAGTTTGGCAACAATTGCCAAAAACATTAACATGGCGGAGGAGAACATAGCGCCTATTTGCCAGGACACGGGGCTGCCTACATTTAAAATTAAAACCCCGGTCGGCGTCAACCAGCTGGAATTGAAAGAAGCGATCAGGAAAGCGATTGCCCAGGCGACGAAAGACGGCAAATTAAGACCGAATTCCGTTGATTCCCTCACCGGAGAAAACAGCGGCGACAATTTGGGCGAAGGAGTTCCTGTCATTAAGTTTGAGCAATGGGAAAAGGATGAAATCGAAGTGCGCCTCATCCTCAAAGGAGGCGGCTGTGAAAATAAAAATATCCAATACAGTCTTCCCGCGGAAATCGAAGGCCTCGGACGCGCGGGCCGCGATCTCGACGGCATCCGCAAATGCATTTTGCATGCGGTATACCAAGCGCAAGGACAAGGCTGCAGCGCAGGCTTCATCGGCGTCGGAATCGGCGGCGACCGTTCATCCGGTTATGATTTGGCGAAGGAACAGCTGTTCCGTCCGGTTGATGACGTAAATCCGAACGAAGATCTCCGCAAACTGGAAGAATACATTATGGAACATGCCAACAAACTCGGCATCGGCACCATGGGCTTCGGAGGGGAAACGACGCTGCTCGGCTGCAAAATCGGCGCCATGCACCGCATCCCGGCCAGCTTCTATGTATCCGTAGCTTATAACTGCTGGGCATTCCGCCGCCAAGGCGTGTATATCGATCCGGAAACGGGCGAAATCACGAAATGGATGTACCAAGAAGGCGAAGACGTGGACTTTGCGGAGGATGAAGCGGGACAAGAAGTGGCGGCCGCTTCCGAAGAAAAAGAAACGAAAGTCATCAAATTAAAAGCGCCGATTACGGAAGAACAAATCCGCCAGCTGAAAGTGGGCGATGTCGTGCAAATTGACGGCAGAATCTACACGGGCCGCGATGCCCTCCACAAATATTTGATGGACAACGACGCGCCCGTTGATTTAAACGGCCAAATTATCTACCATTGCGGACCCGTTATGTTGAAAGATGAGAACGGCAATTGGCAAGTGAAAGCTGCCGGCCCGACAACGAGCATCCGCGAAGAGCCGTATCAAGGAGACATCATGAAAAAGTTTGGCGTCCGGGCCGTCATTGGAAAGGGCGGCATGGGCGAAAAAACGCTCGCTGCTTTGAAAGAGCATGGCGGCGTGTACTTGAACGCCATCGGCGGCGCGGCCCAGTACTATGCGGACTGCATCAAGTCCGTCGACGGTGTGAATTTCCTCGAATTCGGCATTCCGGAAGCGATGTGGCATCTGACCGTTGAGGGCTTCACCGCCGTCGTCACCATGGACTCCCATGGAAACAGCCTCCACAAAGACGTGGACAAAACTTCATTTGAAAAACTGCAAGAAATGAAAGAACCGGTATTTTGAGTATTTTGAGTGCCAGGCACCGCGGGACCAAATTTGTCCCGCGGTGCCTGGCACCTCTTATGGTATGATTTCCTCCCGGTTACAAAAACTAATACAAAAGTTTTCGGGAGGATTTGAACGATGTTTCGCTTCAAGGTGTCTTTGCTTGTTTTTCTCTTGTCGTTTTTTGTCGCCTGGCCGGCAGCGGCCGAAGCGGACAATTTTCCGATCCATTGGGGTTTTAAAAAGGGCAGGGACGAGCAACCGGCCGATGCGGGAAAGCGGCTCGAGGGGCTTCTTGACAAATATGACTCCTATTATATGGGCGATACGGACAAGAAAGTGATCTATCTAACTTTTGACAACGGATACGAGAACGGCTACACAAAAGACATTCTCGATGTCCTCAAAAAAGAAAAAGTGCCCGCCGCCTTTTTCATTACGGGCCATTACTTGGAAAGCGCGCCGGAGCTCGTGAAACGAATGGCCGAGGAAGGGCATATCATCGGCAACCATACCTGGTCCCATCCCGATTTAACGACCGTCAGCGACGACCGCTTTAAAAAAGAACTGGAAAAAGTGCGGAAAAAAACGGAAGAATTGACAGGCATCAAGGAAATGCATTACCTCAGGCCGCCGCGGGGAATTTTCAGCGAACGGACATTAAAACTGGCCAAAGAGGAAGGATATACCCATATTTTTTGGTCGCTGGCCTTTGTCGACTGGCATACAAACCACCAGCGGGGCTGGAAATATGCCTATGACAATATCATGAGGCAAATCCACCCCGGAGCCGTCCTCCTGCTCCACACCGTCTCCAAAGACAACGCCGAAGCCTTGGAAAAGGTAATCAAAGACTTGAAAGCGAGGGGCTATACTTTCGAAAGTCTGGATCATTTAGTCGTGAAAAAACGGTTCCGCATTCCCTGGCCGTTTTTTTAACCAGCATCCATCCGGAAAAGGAGATAGACGATTTTTTTGAAAAAAGGGGCCAACAGCCCCCGGTGCGGCAAAATGCCGCCAGAAGGGGCGGGGGCCCTTTTTTCGCTCACAGCCGAAACCTTCAAGGAAAGGTGACCCGTGCACACCGGGAGGGCACGGGTATTTTTCATTTTCCGGCCGGAATCATGGTATAATTTTCATAAAAAAATTGGGGAGAACGATATGGTCGAAACCGTTCAAATAGAAGGTCCTTACAACTTTGACAGTGTGTTGGAGCGGTATGCCTTTGATCCCCTCCGTCCGGCCGATCTCAAGGAGCGGGCCGCCAAAGTGCCGCTCTATATTGCCGGCAAGCCGTCCGTCTTTACCGTCCGGTCTGCCGGAACGACGGACGCTCCTCAATTTGTCGTCGAAGGATTGACAGAAGCAAACAAGGAGGAGGCGTTGGAAAAGCTGTCCCGTCTTTTTCAGTGGCATGTGCCGTTAAAGGAGATCCATGAACATTTTCAAAAAACCGCTCTTAAGCCTTTATTTGATGAATTTGCGGGAACACCGTTGATTTTGGATCCGGACCCGTACAGTTCTTTATTGAGAAGCATCATTCACCAGCAGATTAACATGGCCTTTGCCCACAAATTGACGGAGCGTTTTGTAAAAACGTACGGCTTTGAAAGCGACGGCGTGTATTTTTACCCGCCGCCGGAAACGGTGGCCCGCCTGACCGTGGACGAACTGTGCGGTTTGCAGTTTAACAGGCGCAAGGCCGAATATGTGATTGGCATAGCCCGGGCCATTGCAGACGGCGAATTGGATTTGGAAGACTTGGAAAAAAAGACGGATGATGAGATTATGGCGGAGCTGACGAAATATCGCGGTGTCGGACCGTGGACGGCGCAAAATTTCCTCCTCTTCGGGTTGGGGAGGCCCAATCTTTTCCCTCTGGCAGATGTGGGCATCCAAAATGCGGTAAAGAAACTGTACAATTTGGACCGAAAACCGACTGTTGCGGAATTGAAGGAATACATGAAAGATTGGGAACCTTATTTAAGCTATGCGTCCATGTATTTGTGGAAAAGTGTGGAACTCCGCACTCCATCCGATTGACGAAAAGGATCCTTTGGTGACGGATCGGATGATGAGGACGGAGGGCCGGTCGAATTTCCGCCGGAAATGAAAGCGCTGCTCGAAATTTTGGGGTTTTTGTTTAAAAGAACTAAGGAAATGTCCGAAAACCTTGATGAAAACACTGGCATCTTCCCCGGTTTCAGGGAAGGTGCTTTTTATTTTGTGAAACAAAGGCCATTTTTTGCGCAATGGATGGGGAACGTTTCCCTGGAATGGCCCCGGTCCCTGTTTGTTGGAATCGCAAAAATCGCAACCATGAATGAAAAATATTTTTACAGAGAAAAAGAGGCGATAACGCCTCTTGAAAATGGCCGGATGCCGCACAACGGCAGGATACTCTGAACGGTGCACAACACAGTTGCTGCGGATCTGAACGGCCAAACCTTCAATATTTAACATCTGCTTCAGTAATTAAACTCAACTCGTCGATACCGGGCGAAGCCAGTCCGACAATCCGGTTCGCCTGATTGGAGACTGTCCTTTCAAATAAGTTTCTCATGACCCTTGCGTTGGCAAAATTTTCGTCCTTGTTTTCATAAGCGGAAACGGCAAATCGATAGACAATGTCCAACGCCTCCGCGCTGATCTGAAAGCCGTTGTTTTCACACATTTTTACAAAAATCCGGGTCAGTTCTTCCGGCGAGTAATCTTCGAAAACGATAAATTTCGTAAATCGCGATTTTAGACCGGGATTGGAATGGAGAAACTGCTGCATTTCACCGGGATAGCCGGCGACGATGACGATAAAATCATCCCGGTAATCTTCCATCCGCTTGAGCAGCGTGTCGATCGCTTCCCGTCCGAAATCGTCTTTCGCCAGCGTATAAGCTTCATCGATGAACAATACGCCGCCGAGCGCTTTTTGAATCACTTCATCGGTTTTTAATGCGGTTTGTCCCACATATCCGGCAACAAGGCCGGAACGGTCCACTTCAACTAAATGTCCTTTTGACAAAAGACCCAAAGTCTTATAAATCTTTGCAATCAGCCTGGCAATCGTCGTTTTCCCGGTGCCCGGATTGCCGGTAAAGACAAGATGATTGGCCATCGGGATTTCCGGCAGACCTTTTTCTCTCCGCATTTGTTGGACTTTCAGGAGATTGATGATATTGTCGATTTCTGCCTTGATTGAATCGAGGCCGATTAAACCGTGCAATTTCTCGATAAGTTCTTCCAGAGTTTCTGCCTCTTCTTCATATTCAGCAGATTCCGCGGCCACGGCCGGTTCAATGCCGTCCACTTCTGCTATGATGTCTTCTTCGCTGTGTACATCGAAGACGGACTTCACAACAATGGAATTTTCATCGATGAGGTCGTTCACGGGAGCAATGATGGAAAGGTAAGTGTCCAGCGTGTTAACGATCGCAAACAATCTGTGTCTCACTTCTTCGTTTTCGTTAAAAACGAGGGGATACTTGTAGGCAACGTTTAACACAAGTTTCGCATATGTGGCGGCAATCGCACCGAGATCAAAGTCCGTTTCGGCAAATATTCTCGAATCAATGTAAAAAATGTACATTGCCTGTTCTTTTAATGTGGACAAAGCTTCTTCGAAATCTTCCGGGAGGCTGTGCAATTTTCTTGAAAATTCGTCGACCGAATAAGCGGTACCGAAGATATTGTTGAAAATATTGCGGGAGATCACATAGCTGTTCTTGCCGGAATCAGGGGCTGATAACAACATGGCGAGGTTTTTGACGGGCTCCAAAAATCGATCATGTTTAATATCATCCTGAAATTTATTAAAATTTCTCGTCTCATGCTCATCGATCGGAGGCAAATTCCCGATAAATTTCGCGACAGTTTGAAACAACTTTTTCGTTTCACCAATGTATTCCGGATATAAATTTGTCATTATAAAACTCCTTTGATCCATAATCAAACACTATTTTAACATACCAACCCCCACCATCAAAATACCTAAAATTTCCTAATCGGGACATGGGGACAGGTTCGCTGTCCCAAAATTCATGGAGGAACCCGGCGTTTTATGTTCTGAATTGTCAAAATACGGATAGAACCGCATTATAGACGCATAGAACGTAAAATTAGACGCATAGACGGGCAAATTAGACGCATAGAAACTAAAATGAGACGCATAGAAAAAATTCCGGGATTTTTCAGCAAGTTAAATTTCATGAAAATATACATTTAATGTAAAATTTGGCACCGATTTTTCTATAAAAATTTCTTTTATGACCTTCAAAGATAAACTTTTCAAATTACACCGTTTGAAAAAGCATGCTTTTTTTAAAA
>CALKIU010000136.1 GCA_937995745.1 uncultured Bacillaceae bacterium
AAAAAAAATCCGGCCGCTTTTCCCGGGCCGGAACCGCCGTTATTCAACCGTTTTCAAAGCAGATTTCTCATGTTGCCGTTTCCTTTGCTCAACGCGGATGTGAAAATACCCGTATGTTGTGATAGCAAGAGCACTGACAACATCGACAATAATGTCTTCCATCGTGTCGCTGAGGGCTTCCCTGCCGATTAGCACCACTCCGTCGGCGGTGATGAACTTTTGCATATTTGTCCCTAAAATCCCGTCGGCGAGAAATTCATAAATTTCCCAAGCCGTTCCGCACGTCACGGCAAAACAAAAGGCAAACAACGCGACGAAAAACGGGCTTAAATGAAGATAAGGCCGCTTCATGTCATTCAAAAAATTAACGAGGATAAACCCGAATGCGCCGAGCATCATCCCGCTGAAGCTGTGCAGAATCAAATCCCAAAAAGGAACTTTATAATAAAAATTCCGCACTTCGCCAAGATAAATGGCGCAAAACAAGAAAATAAAATACAAAATTTCCATCGTGTCGGGAATCCGGATGCCAAAACGCCGTTTCATTTGCGACGGCAGAAAGATCACGATGCTTCCGACGGCACACTGGAGAACCATCAACACATAATCGCTTTTTACCCGGTCATATTCATTTTGCGGAGGGCCGGACGGCGCATGTTGATACATATATATGGCATAAACGATCGATAATAAAAGTAAAGCCAGGACAATTTTGAAAATGACCGATTTTCGTTTGCTGTGGCTTTTTCTCAAAATGCCGAGAATTTTTTCCTTCAAACTTCTCACCTGTTTTAAAGTAATTTTACTATACTATGTATTATTTTATCTGATTATGCAAAAAAGGGCACACGGCCCCGGTCCTGCATCCCCTTGCCCGTGACCGAAACTTCCGCGGCGCGCAAAAAAGGGGGGCGGCGCGGGAAATGCGGCACACATTTTCCGCACCGGATATGCTCCCATAACCGTTGATGCCATTGTCCTTGGACATGCCCAAATTCCGTTTATGGCGTTGTCATTTTATATGCCTCCATTTCCGTTCAAGGCGCTGTACTCGGTTATGCTCCGAATTCCGGTCAAGGAGCTGTCTTTGATAGACCTCCACTTCCGTTCCAGCGGCCGTACTCGGACATGCCCGGATTCCGGTCAAG
>CALKIU010000137.1 GCA_937995745.1 uncultured Bacillaceae bacterium
GCATTCGCAGCCGGTCTTCGTTGGCGTATGATTTGTTTAGTTTTCAAAGAACAATTTTCTCTGTCGCAAATCAAACATTCCTTTGTGCGACGCGTATATATTATAACTCTTTTTTAGGTTTTTGTCAACAATTATTGCATATTGAACTGTATATTATATTTACAACATGTTTTATCTTGTTAACTCATCGCTTCAGCTTCATTATCATATCACCCTGTCTCCGCATAGTCAACAGAAAATACAATGTGAAATTTTCCCGAAAAAGGTTCTTGCTCTAATTTCTTCATTAATATTAATATTTCTTCATTATGCCCAACCGGCCTTCCACTTAACAAAAAGGGCTGCAAAGGCCATCCTTTAGATGGCTTTTTTGCAGCCCATCCGCTTTATCTGAGGAAGATAAAATATAGGATAAATACGACAAAGAAGAAGTACATAATTGGATGAATTTCTTTCATGCGCTTCCTAAAAATCATTGTGATCGGATAGAAAACGAAGCCGACGGCAATACCCGTGGCAATGCTGTAAGTAAGCGGCATGGCAGCCATTGTAAAGAACGCCGGGACCGCCGTTTCAAACTTGTGCCATTCAATGTGGCGAAGACTGGAAGCCATCAATACACCGACGATGATGAGAGCCGGAGCTGTAACAGCCGGAGTGATGACTGAAAGCAGCGGGAAAAAGAACAAAGCCAACAGAAAACATGCAGCTGTTACGAGAGATGCAAAACCCGTTCTTGCCCCCGCAGCCACCCCGGTGGAAGATTCCACGTAGGAAGTTACCGTCGATGTACCCAAGACAGCGCCCGCGATGGAGGCGAGGGAGTCGGAAATCAATGCCCTTCCTGCCCGCGGAAGTTTATTGTCCTTTACAAAACCGGCTTGATTGGCAACCGCCACAAGCGTTCCCGCATTGTCAAAGAAATCGACAAACAAGAATGTCAGAATCGTACCAAGCATGGCCAGCGTATAAAACTCCGGATCAGTAAACGCAGTGATAAACTGGCCGAAAGTCGGCGCCAAACTCGGGGCCGTTGACACAATTCCATCCGGCACTTTAATCAAACCGACGATCATGCCGGTGATGGTGGTAATAATCATTCCGAAAAACACCCCGGCTTTAACGCCTTTCACCATTAATATAACCGTCACGACCAAGCCGAATATCGCAAGCAATGTATTCGGGCTGGACAGATCGCCCAATCCCACCAACGTGTTTTCATTATCTACAATTATTCCGGCGGACTGCATGCCGATAAAAGCAATAAATAACCCGATTCCGGCACCGACCGCCAATTTTAAATCGAGGGGAATGGCATTAATGAGCTTTTCCCGAAGACCCGTGAGCGTCAAAAGCAAAAAGAAAACCCCGGAGACAAATACCGCCGCCAATGCGTGTTGCCATGGACTGCCGCTCCCCAGCACAACTGAATAAGCAAAAAAGGCGTTCAGTCCGAGACCGGGGGCGAGGGCAATCGGGTATTTTCCCAAGAGTCCCATAATCGTGGAGCCGATAGCCGCAGATAATGCGGTCGCCGTAAAGACGGCTCCGTAATCCATGCGCAATTCCGCGGGAAGATCCGTAATATTCGCCAAAGTTAACGTATTGGGATTTACCGCCAAAATATAAGCCATTGCGAGAAAAGTTGTCAGTCCGCCAATAATTTCCCGGCGGTAATTCGTACCTAATTCTTCAAATTGGAAATACTTTTTCATCCCTGTTTCCTCCTAATAAAACACATAGGTTTTGCCTTTATGCACCGCATCGAATTTTACTGAGCTTCTGCCAAACATTGCTCCGTCAACTATTAGAATGCAACATTTCCTCCAATATCATTTACAAAAGTAGAAGTTCGGCGGAATCCCCCTTCCTTTTATGACAACCGCCCGGACGGCAACCGGCGGAGGTTTTGATATTATTCCAATATAACTCCTTTCGCAAATCCATTGTAAAGTTTACCAATAGGCGACGTTAACGTCAACAGAAAAAACGAACATTATTAATTTCCGTTTAACAAATATTCGTATCTATGTGAAATGCTTGTCACTCCGTCTCTTTGAATCATTATGTCTATTAAGGGGAAATTTCAACAAACCAATCCCGCCCGCAATTTTTGTCCATTTTTACGAACAAACTTCGAGTTTTGTGAAATAATAAACGTTTTGCTCCTTTTCTATGTCCGGCAGCAAAAATAGAAAACAGATTCACATATTTTTTCCTGCCCAAAGTATGAAGTTTTTCACAGACCTCAATCGGCTTTTTTCTTAGTATTGCAATGGGGTGTTATAAAACAGGGGCCGCCTCTTTACACCCTTGGATTTTTCAAACAACGGGTTAACAGAAAAGGAGTTTTTATATGGGCATTCAACAGCGGATAAACCGGTATCGGCGCCGGATGAAAAAAGCGCCGCTCACTTTTGTCAGGCATCTCGTGCAAACCGCATTCTTGCTGTTCCTCGTTTATACAGGCATCCGTTTTTATCTTTTCTATCAGCACTTTGCCACATTCGGCGCCACCCCGTATGTGGAAAGGCCGCCGGCGGTGGAAGGATTTCTTCCCATCAGCGCTCTCGTTGCCCTGAAAGTGTGGCTGACAACAGGAGTCTTTGACACAATACACCCGGCCGGCTTGGTGCTGTTTACCTTCTTTGTCGCCTCGGGATTCATTTTTAGAAGAATGTTTTGCAGCTGGATTTGCCCGGTCGGAACAGTGAGCGAATGGGTGGGAATTTTAGGAAGGAAGCTGTTCAAACGGAATGTGGATCTGCCGAAATGGGTGACCTGGTTTCTTTTTCCATTAAAATATTTGCTGCTCGCCTTTTTCGTCAAAGTGATCATCTTTGATATGCCTGTGGATGCTGCCAAAGCCTTTTTGCTTTCTCCTTACAACATGATTTCGGACGTTAAGATGTTGAAGTTTTTCATAGAAATCAGTTCGTTTACTTTAAAAGTGCTCATTATTCTTTTCATCCTGTCTCTTGTTTTCAGAAATTTTTGGTGCCGGTTTCTTTGTCCATACGGGGCGTTAATCGGACTCGGTTCCTTGTTAGGGCTTTCCCGAGTTAAACGCAATGAAAAGACATGCATTGATTGTCAACAATGTACAAGAGTTTGCCCGCAGCGGATTAAAGTGTCGGAAAAGAAATCCGTCTACACACCGGAATGCACGGCCTGCATGCGCTGCGTTGAAGCGTGTCCCGTAAAAGACACGCTGACAATGAACAGCGGGACAAAAAAATTAAATAAATGGGTGCTTCCTGCCGTCTTTTTCGGATTGTTTTTCACGGTTGTTATCACGGCGAAAATGACCGGACATTGGCAGACGGCACTGACTTATGAAACGTTCAAGGTTTTAATTCCATGGGCTGATTATATCGGACATTGACTGCCACGGAACGTCATAAAATACAAGATTTAATAAGGAAGGGGTTGTCCTGCGGGCAACCCCTTTCCCTTTTGCGGCCTTCAAAAAGAGGGGAAATATCGGGAAGGCATGTGAAGATTTGGAATCCGGAGTTCGTGCATCGGGAAGAGCCTTTCGTCTGAACCCTCTGCCCCCACGCTCGTCCCTCAAAAACTTTGCTGCCTGACAAATATACAGAATCGTTTCCGCCGGACAAACAAAAGTGCCGCCCGAAACAACTGAGATGTTTCGGGCGGCTCCCATTTTTTGCCGTTTAATTATTTTTTCGGCTGTTGGGGAGGAAAATAGTCGTTTGTTGCCCAATCTTTCTTCTTGAAGTTGTCTTTTTCATTCATAACCGCCTTTTTCACCTTTTCAATTTCCCGATCCAGCTCGTCAATGTCCACACCTTTTTTCACCAATTCTTCCGTTGCCAGTTTAATGGCTTTATAGGAGTATTCGGAAGACAGTTTCAGCGTGTCCATCGCTTGCTGCGGGTTGTGGAATCCGGCGGAGTTTTCCGCGGCCACAATATCCCAGAACCATTGGGCTTTGCGGATATATTCTTGCGCTTCCTTGATTTTCTTTTCGCTGACCCCGGACGTGATCATCTTGTTCACGTAGTAATGGGCCGTGACGGAAATATCCTGGGATTTGTGGAGCGCTTCCACATGGTTGTCCTGAATTTCATAAACCCGTTGCTCCAATTCTTCCAGATCCCGGTTGCTGTGGCAGGTGGCGCAAGACTCTTCCATCGTTTTCAAAGGCGATGTCCACCAGTGGGAACTGATTTTCTTTTTCCCGTCCACGCGCACATACGGCATATGGCAATCGGAGCAGGATACCCCGGCCCGTCCGTGCGGTCCGGTCATAAACGTTTCAAACTCAGGGTGCTGCGCTTTTAAGATCGGCGTGCCGGAAATATTATGAATCCAGTCATACTCAAAACCGCTTTCCTTGGCAATCGTATCGTAGTATTCATACATTTCTTCCGGTTTGAAGCCCTTTGCCCAAGGATACGTAACTTCGCTGTTGTCAGCGGCAAAGTAGTATTCGACGTGGCACTGTCCGCACACGTAGCTGCGCATCTCATTCTTTGTCGGATTGGACATGTCAATGCCTTGTGATTCCATCGCTTTCACGAAACTCGGGCGGGTGACGCGCAGATCCATCGTTTGCGGATCGTGGCAGTCGGAACAGCCGATGGGCGAGTGGCCCATCTCTTCTCCTTTTTTCCAGATTACTTCATTGAAATTGGCGCCCCAATAGTCGTCGCCCATTTCTGCCAGCATCTGCGGAACGGCCGTTGATTTGCACGTATAGCAGGAGCCGACAGACTCGTCCGTAATCCGGGCGATCTCGCGGACGTCTTCCAAAGCGTACGTATGGCCGCGATCCTCATTGTATTCAAGGGCGAAACCGTAGCCGTTAAATAAAATAGGCAGCAACGGTTCTTTGTCCGGATCAAACTTGCTCCGTTTCACTGAACCGCCGTATTTTGTATCTTCCATTTCAAAGTTTTTCATATAACTTTCGTATTGAAGCGGAAATTTGTCTTTAAACGCTTCGTTGCTGATCTCGTCCTTGTCCAGCCCGGTTGTCGCGGTTTTGTTCCCGTTTTCATCGGAACTGGAACAGCCGGAAACCGTCAAAATGAATGCGACCAGGAGCAATATGGTCCAACGGAATTTCCTAGCCATTGTCGTAAGTCCCTCCTTTGTTTTTCAAAAGTTCTCCCGGTACAGGAGGTTTGTAATAGTCTTCTGTTTTAAAATCGCTGCCATGGGGCACGTCCTGATGACAGCTGACACAGCTCTGCTCCGGATCAAGATTGAGATTCTCAATCGTATTTTGGTGACAGTCGACACAATTCTCCTGGATAATCTTTTTCGAGGTCTCGGTAGTGTGCAAAACTTTGGGAATTTTGTCGACGCCAAACGTATTGTAGTAAACGTGGCCGAGACCGGATTTGGCTTTGTTGACATACTTGCTGACAATGGAGTCATGGGGCAGATGGCAATCCGAGCAAGCGAGATGGGCATGATTGGAATCCAAAAAGGATTCATGGGCTTGCGTCATGATGTGGCAACTGCTGCAAAACTCCGGAGAATCGGTGTAATCGAGCGCCTTTCCTGTCACAACCGTCAAAATCATTCCCAGAAAAACGCCGGCAAATATTAGCGTTGTTTTCTTTTTTAAGGAGAACTTTTTCCGCATCTTCCTCACCTCCCTCCAATATGAATGCCGTTTTTGAAATCAGCGCATTGTACATTTGCAAGGGAGTCAGGTGCGTTTTTCAATCAGGCTGATTAAATAGTCTTTTGTCGTCGGTCCGCTGAACCGCTCGACAATGATTCCGTCCTCGTTAATAATGAGAGTTTCCGGCTGGCCGACGACGCTGTATTGTTCGGAAACCGTTTCTTTCGTATCAAGCAGATAAATCAATTGCGAATGGTTTTCCCGAATGTATTTTTCCATCCGCTTCTGCGACTCGCCCCTGGCAATGATGAGAAGCTGCGCCCCCTCATATTCCCTGCCGAACGCTTCCAGTTCGGGCGCCTCTTCAATACAAGGGGGGCACCAAGTGGCAAAAAAATTCAGGACAACGGGACGGCCTTTAAAATCCGACAACCGGTATGTCTTTCCGTGGATATCTTTCAACTCAAAGTCAATCGCCCGGTCGCCGGGGTTGGTGGCTGCTTTTTCATCCAGTCCCAAAAACAAAATACCGACGAATCCGATCACGGCCAGAATGACTGCCGCAGAAACCAGTTTTCCGCGCATTCCCATCACCTGCCTGTCACTGTTCTGAATTCCATTCCTCCAGCTGTTTTATTTCCGCCTGCAATTGTTTTTGGCGTTTGCCCAGGACCACGACGTATGCGGCAATCAACAACCAAGTAACGGTACATGCGAAAAATAAGAAGTTCATCTTTTTTCCTCCTATATATTAATTGGCCCATTTTTGAAGCAGTTTGTTTTTTGCCTGTTTCACCCGCGTGCGCATTTTCTCGATTTCCGCGCCTTTGCGCATAAGGAACAAATAAAGAATGGTGATCGTGACAACGCTGAAAATTAACGTAAACAACATTTCCGGTTCAAGGCCTCCGCCCGTTTCGTTTTTTCCTTCGCCGAAAACGACGGGGTGAAGTTTGGAATTCCACCAGCGGGTGGCCATGAACACGATCGGAACGTTGAGGCAGCCGATGATGCCGAAGACGCCGGAAAGTCTGGCGATTTTCTCCCACCGGCCGTCCATTTTGCGGATGAATAGATAGGCGACATAAATAAACCAAAGGATTAACGTGGTAACGAGACGCGGTTCCCAACTCCACCATACGTTCCAGCTGATCCGTCCCCAAACCATCCCCGTCAAAAGAGTGACGGTCGTAAACAAAACGCCGATTTCTGCGGACACGCCTGCATAAATAAAGTGGTTCATTTTCGGTTTGATTAAATTGAACACGCTGTAAACACCGACGACGAAAAAGGCGAGAAAAGCGACCCATGCACAGCCGACATGGAAATAAAAAATTTTCTGCGCCGGGCCCAATACCCTTTCAACGGGCGACCAAATAAAAATGAAATACATCATGACCGGCACGGCCGCCACCAAAATATAGAACAGCGTCCAATCGATAATTTGAGATTTCAGTTTCATCACGAGTCCTCCAAAATATATTCGAATAGCAGCAAACAAACGGCCGTAAACAACAGATCGTATCCGGCCATCAATTGAATCCACGACATTGCCGATTCCATATTTTCCCCGCCGGCAAACGCGGCGGATGCCTGAACGGCGCCGATCATCAACGGACTAAGGAGCGGCAGCAAAAGGACCGGCAAAAGCATCTCGCTGTTTTGCGCATTCACGGCAAGCGCCGCCAAAAACGTCCCGATGATGATGAGGCCGTACGTTCCCAAAAAGACCGTTGCCAAAAACCACAAAAGAGAACCGGCAAAGCGGTAATCGAACAATATGAACAAAACCGGGATGCTGACCATTTGCACAAACAAAACAAGGACAAAATTGGCGATCACTTTGCCGATATAAATGCTCGCCGGATCAATGGGGGCGGCGCGGAGCCCGTTCAAACAGCCGTTTTCCAATTCGGAGGCAAACGAACGGTTCAAACCGAGCAGGGCGGAAAAAATTGTAATCAGCCACACGAGCCCCGGTATGACGGTTTTTACCGTTTGGTTGGCCGGGTCGAAAGCAAAACTGAAGACCAGGACGACAAGGGCGGAAAATATGAGCATGACAGAGATGGTTTCCTTTGTCTTCCATTCCTTGCGCAAGTCTTTCCCGGCGATGACAAAACCGTCCCTTATCAACTCCATCATCCGGCGTTCACCGCTTCTTCATACCATTTGCCGACCGAAATCCGTCCCGATGGGTTCCGCAGCTCCATGGAAGCAGTTATTTTTCCTTTTTTTAAAAGAAGGGCCCGGTCGGCCAACGTTTCCACTTGGGAAAAATCATGGGTTATCAATAAAATGGCCGCTCCCTCCGCTTTCTTTTCCAGAAGAATGCCGTTAAAAAGGGCGAGGCCGTCCCGGTCCAGACCGGTATGGGGCTCGTCCAGGAGCAAAATTTCCGGTTCGGGAAGAAGGACGCGGGCAATCGCCAGCCGCTGTATCATCCCTCTGGAAAAGGAACGGACCGGCATGTCTTTAAAATAGTGGAGCCCCACTTTCCGCAACAGTTCGAATGCTTTTTCATCCAAATCTTTCACTTTGTACAACTTTCCGTAAAAGCGCAAGTTTTCCACGGCGCTCAGTGACGGATACAAAAACGGTTCATGGCCGAGAAAACCGATTTTCCTTTTGACTTCCGGCGAATTTCTTTTCACCGGCCGGCCGTCCAGAAAAATTTTTCCCCCGCCCGGTTTCATCAGTCCGGCCGCGCATTTAAACAGGGTGCTTTTGCCGGCCCCGTTCGGACCGGTGACCGCCAATATTTCCCCTTTGTTGACCGCAAAGGAGAGGTTCCTCAACACGGGCCGTTCCCCGAGCGCTTTTGACAAATTTTTTATTTCCAGCATGGCGACCAACTCTTTCATGAAATAAATTGCCGCAGTTCCTTTTTTGTCCGTTGCAGCAAATCCTCGAGCTCCCGCTTCTTTTGCACATATTCCCCGTCCGGCAAGCTTTTTCGGGATTTGTCCTCTTCCAATTCCCGCAGCTGTTCCTCGACCATTTTTTGCACTGTCAACAGCTGCTGAAACTGTTCTTCCCCGAAATCCTCCCGGAAAGATGGAGCTTTGTTTCGCTTGTAAAAAATGAAACCGGCAATGCAGACGGCGACGATCATGAGCGTCAGATGCGGTTCAAGCCGGTTTAAACCGGGAGTCTCCAGCCAAAATCTGACGAGCCATTCCGGATGGAACGGAGGTGTATCCATGGTTAACTTCCTTTCTGTGCACGCAGTTTTTGCAATTCCAGCAAGATTTCCCGTTCAACCGCCTGTTCTTCGGCCTTATCCTTTTTTGACTTGCGGACGACGGTATCCGCTTCCTGTTTCATCAATTGAACAGCCAGCATTTGGTACTGTTCCTTCAGCTGCAAAAAGTCTTTTTCCGAAATTTTTTTCATTAAATATTCCATTTCCAGTTCATTCACCGCTTCATAGATGTCTTCCAGACGGACCGGTTTGTCGTCCGCCCCTGAAGCGGCCACCGTTTCAAACCGGCCGGAAAAGAACGGGGAAACGACAAAGTACAAACAGGCGATGATGAGAACGGAACTGGCAAACAAATAAACGTACTCCATTGCAATCATCTCCTAAAAATGTTTGCGGCGTTCCTCATCAAAAATTTTGAAAGCAATCTCTTTTTCCGTTTCTGATTCCCACTTTACTTCTTGCACAATGGCCGCTTTTCTCTTTCCTTTCCTTTTTTTCAACCAGAGCCAGATGACGGCCCCGCCGGCAAGAAGGCCGGCTGCCGGCAACACCCAGGCGAGGATGCCGCCCGCATCGAGTCCCGGTTCTTTCAAGGCGGCCTGGCCGTATTGGTCCACATAATAAGCGATGATTTCTTCCCCGGTCATGCCGTCGTTGAGCATTTCGAGCACTTCTTCGTAATAAAGCTGCTTCACCGGGCAGCCGGCCAAATCATCATTGGCATGGCCCTGCATATCCAATTGGGAGATCACTTCTTTGAATTCGTTGGAATTATAATCGTATTCCGCCGCCGCGGCTGACGGCCAAAACGGAAAAATCGGCAAAAACAAGACTAGACAAATACTGAACAATACGGCATTTTTGCTCATTTGGAAACACCGGCCTTTACAAACTCCGGATTGACGGCGGAAACGGCAGCCAGTTTTCTCGTTTTGCCGCCGAGCAAAGCAACGATGATGCCGAACACCATGATGAACCCGCCAATCCAGATCCAGCTGACGAACGGATTCACTTTCAGCTGGAACGTCGCTTTATCTTCGTTTTCCCATGTGCTGAGGACAACGTATAAATCCTGCGAGGCAACGGTTTTGATAGCTACTTCGCTGGACGGTTCCGGCCATGTGGAATAAAAGATTTTTTCCGGGCGGACCGTACCGGCGCTTTTTCCTTTATACGAAATGTCCATATCCGCCGCGACGATTCCGTTTCCGTTTTCCATCCGCTCGCTCAATCCTTTAAAGGTCAAAGCAAAATCTCCGATCCGCGCCGTTTCGCCTTTTTCCAGCGTTGTAAGCATTTCATCGGAATACGCGTGCGAAGCGATCACGCCGACGGCAATGACGGCCACTCCGATATGAACGATATACCCGCCATAGCGGCGCTGGTTTTTGCGCATCAATTTCCAGGCGGCGGAAAACATACTTTCCTTTGTCACCTTCCTGCGCGCCCGGATCCCAAACATAAATTCCTGGACATGAACGGCAAACATAAAAACGGCTGCGCCCAAACCGATGATGGCAAACGGACCTTCCACCCCCGCGGCCACCAGGGCAGCTGCGGCGGCAAGGCCGGCCAAAAACGGCCACTGGCCGGTTTTTATAAACCGTTTCACTTTCGCTTTTTGCCAGGCAATCAACGGGCAAACGGCCATGAGAACGATTAATGCGAACATGATCGGGGCCATCACTTTCGTGAAGTACGGCGGGCCCACGTTCACTTTCACGCCGGTCAGCGCCTCGGAAAAGAGGGGGTACATGGTTCCCCAAAACACGGCGAACGCTCCGGCGACGAGAATCAAATTGTTTAAAAGGAACGAGCTTTCCTTGGAAAAGTATGATTCTATCGGATTCGTTTCTTTCCTGATCAATGGGTATCTGGTGATGAATACATAAATGCTGATAAGCAGCATTGCAACCATGAATATAAGGAAATAATTGCCCAAAGTGCCGTCATTAAACGCATGCACACTTGTCAAAATCCCGCTGCGGACGAGGAATGTCCCGAAGATCGTCAATAAATACGTGACGATGACGAGAACGATATTCCAGATTTTCAGCATTCCTTTCCGTTCCTGGATCATCACCGAATGGAGGAAGGCGGTCGCTGTCAGCCACGGCATAAAGCTGGCGTTCTCGACCGGATCCCAGGCCCAATAACCCCCCCAGCCCAGTTCCATATACGCCCACCAGCCGCCGATCATATTGCCGAGCGTCAAAAACAGCCATGCGGTCAGCGTCCACCGTCTTGTCAACTTAATCCATTCGGCGTCCATTCTTTTTAAAATAAGGGCCGCAATGGCAAAGGCAAACGGGACGGCAAACCCGACATAGCCGAGATAGAGCGTCACGGGATGAAGAATCATGCCCGGATGCTGCAGCATCGGATTCAAGCCTTTCCCGTCGGCAGGGATGGTGTCCGTCATTTCAAACGGGTTGCTCGTTGCCGTGATGACGATAAAGAAAAACAAAATGTTGAGAAGGAGGACGATTGAGACGTACGGCATCATCCGGTTGTGTTTTTCTTTGGAAAACACTACCATCCCCGTGAAAATGCACAAGAGCAATAGCCAAAGCAATAACGAACCGGCATTGCCCGCCCAAAAAGCGGTCAGTTTATAAATCAAAGGAAGGTTTTCGCTTGTGTACGACGCCACATATTGATATTGAAACTGCCCCGTTCCCAAAAGATAGAAGAGCAGAAAGGAGGCGACCGATGTCAATAACACTAGCGCCAGAACGGCTCCCCTGGCGCTCTCCAGCCAGCGGGCGCTGTTCTTTTTAATGCCGATGAAATTGGCGGCAAGTCCGTAGGCTGCCATCAACAATCCCGCATACAGTGCTGTATTTCCAACGATATACATATAGATGAACCACCTGTTTTTTTGATTGTCACAAATGTCCGATAGTCGTTTTCAAAGATAAAAGGGAAGCCTGTTTTTTTCCGGCGTTCCGGCTGGGTTACTTGGTCTGAAAATCAATCCTTTGTTTGTTCTTCAAGAATCTTTTTGTGCTGTTCGATATCGTAATTTTCCATATCGGCGCTTTCGTATTTGGAAGGGCATTTCGTTCTGATTTTTTCCGCTTCAAAAGTCCCTTCTTCATGCAAAAAGCCTTCCACAATGACGATGATGCCGTCCGAGAAATTGTCTGGCTTGATGCCGTCATGGTACACGGAAAGAACGGCGTCATGTTCATCATAAATTTCAAACTCGAGGCGGATGTTGTCCGCATCCCACTTGATGCTGTCCCCCCGGAGCAGCCCTTGCGTCATGATATATTCACCCGCATATTGACCGGGCGCCTGCAGCAAATCGGAAATGGTGATTTCCTTGCTGTTGGCGCTCGGCATCGACGCAAACAGCATGATGGCCAGGGCCGCCGCTCCCATGATTAATCCGGCAACAATTTTCTTGTTTTTGCTCACCTTAAGCCCCTCCTATTTTTTTCATCATTTCCCGGTACTCTTCTTCCGTTATGTCCCCCGCCAGCAACATGGAGCGCAGCGCGGCAATTTTTGCTTCCGTTTTTTCCGCCGCTTCTCCGGAAGGCGGCTGTTGGGCTTGCGGATTCTCCCCGTGTTTTGCGTTCCTTTTTCTTTTGAGGAAGATGATCAAGACGGCCGCCCCGGCGAGGGCCATACCGCCGGTGATGAGAACGATCTGCCACAGGGGCATGATTTCGTCATTTTCCCGTTCCCCTTGCTTTGCGCCGTATTCGGCCATCGCCATGAACATTTCTTCCGTCGTCCGCTTCTCTTCCCGCTCATAACGGATGTGGACGTTCTTTTCGTCGCCGGCTTTCACGTCATGGTGCATATACACAAACATGTTCATGCCGTACGAATTTTCCAGGTGGGAATCGGCCGCCGGCTCCAGGCTGAATTTTTCCGTTTTCAAGGGCTCGGTGACAACCACCCTCAGAAGCCCGATATCGGTGAACGCTTTAAAGTGAAAATCAAACGATTTGCCGTCTTCCGATTCTTCGATAGTGTTTGTGTAATACTCGACGACAAATTTATAGGTTCCCTGCGGTTCGATTTCTTCGCTTGTCTCCCAGGTAATGAACCCGTTTTCCAAATCCAGTTCGTATTCGATCGGATAAACTTCGGACAAATCGCCGGAATAATCGCCGATAAAACCGATTTTGAAGTTCTTTTCATGGACCGGCACGGGAATCCGGATTTGTCCTTTTTGCGCCTCGTCCGTCGTGTTGCGGAGGGAACCGTGATAACCGATGAGAAGAGGGGGACCCTCCTTTTTGTCGTCTTTCGGATGATACGTATATTCCGGAAGAACTTGAATCACCAATTCATCCATCTGCAAAGGAGCCTGCTTTTGCCCCTCCGCAAAAACCGCTCCCGGAAACAGCAGCAAACAGAGGATGAAAATCCCCATTGCACGAATTTTGGCCATTATAAGCATCCTTTCTTGATCCCTTTCACCGTTGCCTGAGCGATGCAGAAATTTGAAAAGGATTGTTTCTTTTCCTGACAGGCTGATGTATCACGATAGCGCCGGAACATCGGCGGCGTCCGGCACTTCGAAATCCTGTGTTTCTGTATATATTCAAGCATTTTTCAAAGAAGGGGGACTGTGAAGAAGTTCACAGTTGCAGGTGGGAAAAATTTTTAAAATATATAACTATTTACAGAAAAAAGGGGCGTATCAAAACATGGAGGGAAAACCGCTGACCGCCGGGCGGAGGGGCGAGGGGAAAACCTCCGGCGGCGAACTTGCACGGCTGCCGTCTGGCTTCTTTTTTTTAAAAAACGGCCAAATCCCCAAGTTGCTCTGCTTTTGCTGAAAACTATAAAATCCCCGCGTTCCGCATTCTTGCAAGAAACCGCAAAATAGCCAAATCCGCGCCGTTGCCGGGAATCCCCGGATCCCCAAGTCCCCCTGTTACGGGGAAAAGGAAAATCCCCGCAATCCTTCATCAGAGGACTGCGGGGATTTTATCATGATTCCGTTACTCCCATTCGATTGTCGCGGGCGGTTTGCTTGTGATATCGTAAACGACCCTGTTCACATGCTTCACTTCATTGCAAATTCTTGTCGATATCACATCGAGGACTTCCCAGGGGATTCTCGCCCAATCGGATGTCATGCCGTCCACCGATGTCACCGCCCGGATGGCGATTGTGTAATCGTAGCTGCGGGCATCCCCCCGCACGCCGACGCTGCGGATGTTCGGGAGGACGGTGAAGTATTGCCAAATTTCTTTGTCGAGTCCGGCCTTTTTGATTTCCTCGCGAAGGATGTAGTCCGATTCGCGGACGATTTCCAGTTTTTCTTCGGTGACTTCGCCGAGAACGCGGATGCCGAGACCCGGTCCGGGGAACGGCTGCCTCCACACGATTTCATCGGGAATGCCCAGTTCCGTTCCGACTTTGCGGACTTCGTCTTTGAACAGTGTTTTCAACGGCTCGATCAGTTCAAACTTCATGTCTTCGGGCAGACCGCCGACGTTGTGGTGGGATTTGATCGTTCTTGCGGTGGCCGTGCCGCTTTCAATGATGTCCGTGTACACCGTCCCTTGCGCCAAAAAGTCGATGCCTTCGAGCTTTTTCGCTTCGTCTTCGAACACGTAAATAAATTCGTTGCCGATGATTTTCCGTTTTTGTTCCGGATCGGTGACTCCTTTTAATTTGCTCAGGAAGCGGTCTTTGGCGTCCACTTTGATGACATTCATCTTGAAATCTTCGGCAAATGTTTTCATGACGCTCTCCGCTTCCCCTTTGCGCAAGAGTCCGTGATCGACAAAAATACATGTGAGCTGATCGCCAATCGCTTTATGCACGAGGGTGGCCGTAACCGATGAATCAACGCCGCCGCTGAGGGCGCAGAGAACTTTTTTGTCCCCGACGGTACGGCGGATTTTTTCCACTTCGGTTTCAATGAAGCTTTCCGCCGTCCAGTCGCCTTTGCACCCGCAAATTTGAAAAACGAAATTTTTCAGCACTTCATTTCCGTATTCCGTGCGGTCCACTTCAGGGTGAAATTGAACGCCGTAAAAATGGCGTCTTTCATCACTCATGGCCGCAATCGGACAAGCCGGGCTCTTGGCATCGGCGGAAAAACCTTCCGGAACTTCGCGGACAAAGTCGCGGTGGCTCATCCATACGGTCTGTTCTTTGGGCGTGTTTTGGAACAATTTCGTTTCGTTTTCAATGGAAACAGGCACTTTTCCTTCTTCGCTTTTTTCCGCCCGCTCCACTTTTCCGTTCAGCTGAACGGCCATCAGCTGCATCCCGTAGCCGATTCCCAAAATCGGAAGCCCCAACGCAAAAATGCCGTCGTCGACACGGAAGGCACCTTCATCAAGCACGCTGTTCGGGCTGCCGGAAAAAATGATTCCTTTCGCATTGAGATTCTTGATCTCTCCGGCTGTGATTTTGTACGGATGCAATTCACTGTAAACTCCAAGTTCGCGGACTTTCCGGGCGATCACCTGGCTGAACTGGCTGCCGAAATCCAACACGACGATCATTTCCCGGCTTCCTGCACCATTTGCTTCTGACATCATTTTTCACCCCGTAATGATTAGATTTCTGCTTAAGCGCCATTTCTTAACATTTATATAAACAAAACTTGTTTATATACGCTGTTTTTCGAAAGTTTTTTCTGGATCAACCTTTTTCGTTCGGAAATTGACCGAAAACGATTTTCAGAAAACATTGTAGCAACTTGTCGAACGGACGGTCAAGCCAATGTTTTCATCAACCGTTCCCACGCTTCTTTTAACGTCCGCCAGCTGTCTTCTTCAAGGACTCCTTTATATAAGTATTGCTCATAATGTTTTGTCATCATGCTCATATCAGCGGTTGAAAATTTTTTGTCCACCGTTTGCGCGTAATCTCCCAACGTCTGTTCCGGCCGCCGTTTTATGCCGCGTCGTTCCAGCTGTTTGAGGAGGACGCGGTACGCCTCCAAAAATGCTTCATTTTCATTTCTTCCCCTGAACCGGTGCAAATAGTAATAAGGAAGCCATTTTTTCCTTGTCACATAAAAGCCCGAGGCGAGCAAGCCCGCAAATCCGGACGCAGCCGCCAACAGCAGATGGATGTTTTTTGCACGGCCTTGCGGATGTTCGGAGACAGCTTCATCGGCAGACTCCTCCTGCCCGTTCTCCGGCGCCCCATCTTCCGGTTCCTGTTCCTCAGCCGGCTCATTTCCGTCAGGTTCCGTCATTTCCGGCTGCTCGGCGGGGCTCTCCGGAACTTCGGGCGCGGCGCCCGGCAAATCCCCGTTTTGCGAACCAAAGCCACCGTAGCCGACGGTCGGTTCAAACGGCACCCAGCCGACGCCCGGAAAATACACTTCCGGCCAGGAATGGGCGTGATTATTGGTAATTTCCCGTATTTCATACCCTTCCCCGTCAACACCCCGGTACCGGCCTTCCGTATACCCTTTTACCCACCGGGAAGGAATGCCCACAGAGCGGAGAAGGACGACCATCGCCGTGGAAAAATTGTCGCAGTACCCCATCTTTGTTTCAAACAAAAACTGATCCACATAGTCTTCTTTCCGTCCGGGAACGGGCACATTCGTTTGTTCGTATACAAAACCGCCCTCGTGAAAATAATTTTCAACGGCTTTCACTTGGTCATACAAATTCGTGTGGCCGGCCGTCAATTCTTCGGCCAATTTTTTCACCCTCGAAGGAAGGGTCCCGGGCAATTGGGTGTACCGCTGATAAAAATCTTCTTCCCCGGAAAAAGCCGCTCTTGAAACCGGCACCTGCTTCAACAGATCCGGATCGGCGTCAAAAGACGGAACCGCATAAAACACCCCGTACCTCTGGGGGACATATTTTTTCCCGTCCGCGTTAGCGTAAATCCTTTCCGTGCTCATATCAGCCGCAAATACGTTATATTCCGGCGAAGAAATCTTTAAAGTCCCGGCCGGATAAATCAGAAAAGGAGCGCCGTTATAGGTTTCAACATACGCTTCATAGGCTTTCAAGGTGAAATAATCTCTCGTAAACGGGAAGAAAAACACCTCCCCGTCGGGAAGGGACACAGGCGTTTCTTCCTGCGATGAACGCCAGCTTTTGCCGGTATACACATCTTTTGTTTCCACCCGCCAATAATGGGGCAAACGGGTTTTTGTCACATATCTCACTTGGTCATCGCCCCGGAAAGGCCCGCCCAATTTTGTCTCATCCGAATCAAATCCGGCGCCGATTGTGCCGTTTCTCAATCCGTCAACAAACGACTCGATATACGGCACGGGATCGGGCCATTTGGGGCCGGCTTTCGGCGTCAGCCAGGCAAAAAAGGCGCTGGCTGTTATGAGAAAAGCGAGCGGCAGCAGCCAGTATTTAAGAATTTCCGGCCGCCACGGTATCTTTTCTTTTTCAGTGACCCGAAGCAAAGTCAGTATGCCCAGAAGAAGAAAGCCGAGGACAAGCGTGCGGATGATCGCCGCGGACGCATCATATTCGGTAAACGTATCGAGCACGGTGATGAAAACGATCGTCATCACATAAAAGCCGAGAATTTTTCGCTGCTCGACGAGCCAATACCTCATTAAATAAGTCATCAGCCCGAGCAACACAAAAAAGAGCACGCTGCGGAACATGTCGCTTAATTCCACCCACTGCATCGAAAACAGACGGACGGTATTCTCCGCAACATCCCTTGCAAACAAGAACAGCCATTCAAAACTGAAAAGGAAACTTTCAAAATACAAATATTGCAGTGCGAAAAGGACATAAACAATTTTTATGGGAAAACGGACCATCGGCCGGACGGACAGCCAGGATAAGACGAGCGAAAGCATCATAAATACAACGAATACCCAAATATTCCCCGTGTCCGTCAATTGCTCGACCGGATACATCCACTCCAAGAGGAGCAGAAAACCAAACACATACAAGATGAACGTTCCGGGATTCAGCGTCTTTCCTTTTATGATCATCCGCCGATCACCTCCGTAAATGCACCGGCGAAACGGCCTTTTTGGACGGAGATGATCGGAACGCCTTTGGCGGGAAAGACAGGGCTCCCCGCCGGATCAACATGATCCTCGAGCACCGCGTATATGGCGACTTTTCCTTTTTTGGAAGCAAAGGAAGAGGCCCTGTCCACCAGGCGTTCCGACAGCCCGGCCGCCGAAGTCACGATCATGATGGCGGTGTGTTGCCGGATAAAAACGTCCTCCTCCGCCAACACTTGGTCGAGGGGCGCGGTGGCGTCCGGTTTCACTTTCGCCAAATGATAAAACAAATTCCGGCCTTGCTCTTCCCCGCCGCGGACCGGGATGCGCGCCCGCTCCGCCGCCGTCGTCATTAACCCGGCTTCCATGCCGTTTTCCAACAATCCCTTGATGACGGAAGCGGCAAAAGAAACCATCGTTTCAAAAGAACTTGCCGGGGTGCAATCCAAAACGATGAGAACATCACCGGATTTTTCCTGTTCAAACTCCTTCGTCATCATCCGGTTCCGCTTGGCGGCCGCTTTCCAATCAATCCAGGAAAAGCGGTCTCCGGGCTGGTACTCCCGCACGCCGGAAACGAGTGTCATATTCCGTTGAAACTTGTCGGGGACGGGGATGCCGTCTTCCTGATAAAACATGGTGTAAAGGCAGGGAGAAATTTTTTCACATGCCGGATAAACGAGAATGTTTCCGGAAAGGGGGATGTGGTTCTCTTTTTCTATCAAACCGAATATATCGCCCGTTTTCAGGGTCACGGAGCGGAAACGGTGTTCGCCCCGCGGCAACTCTCTCAGTTGATAGTCGAATTCGATCACTTTCCGGAACCAGGGAAAAACGATTGTTTTTTGCGAACCGTTTTCCCTTCCGAGTACGGCTTCGCCGCTGAAATGGTCCTCCACAACAAGATAAGGAAGCGGGAAGAAAGGATACTTCCGCGTCAAGGTCAATTTGACGGTTGCGTCTTCCCCCGCCGTCAGCACCGCGCTCGAAAAACTCCTTTCCGCGGAGAAACTTGTCAACGGATAAAAAACAATGAACAAAGCGTACAGGGCAAAGGGGAGAAATGTGTAAAACAAAAACCAGCTCACAAATCCCCCCTGGAACATGGCGTATGAAAAAGCAGCCGCCGCGAAAATGAACAAAAGAAGCAGTTTCCACGTATATTTCAGAAATTTTTTCATCGTCTTCACTTACCTTTTTACAGGCACGGGCACCGCATGCAAGGCGCGCCGCACAATTTCTTCCTCTGTGAGCCCCCGGTACTTGGCTTCCGATTTTAAAATGATCCGGTGGGAAAACACGTACGGAGCCAAATATTGAATATCGTCCGGCAAGCAAAAATCGCGGCCTTTCATGAAGGCATAAGCCTGCGCCGCTTTCATGAGCGCAATCGATCCGCGGGGACTGGCCCCGAGGTAGACATCGCGGTCGTTCCTCGTGGCATTGGCCAAGTCGACGATGTACCGTTTCAGCGAATCATCGACAATCGTCCGCTTCACTTTTTTCTGCAAATCTCTCAGCTCGTCCAATGTGATGACCGGCTGAAGGTCCTCGATCGGATTCGACAGGCGGACGCGGCTCAAAACTTCCATTTCCTCATCCGGCGTCGGATAGCCCATTTTCATTTTCAGCAGAAAGCGGTCCAGTTGCGCTTCCGGAAGCGGATAAGTTCCTTCGTATTCGATCGGGTTTTGCGTCGCCATGACAAAAAACGGTTTTTCCAATGGATAAGTGATTCCATCAACGGTGATGCTCTTTTCCTCCATGCCCTCGAGAAGGGCGGCCTGCGTTTTCGGTGAGGTGCGGTTGATTTCGTCCGCCAAAATGATGTTCCCCATGATCGGCCCCGGCCTGAACTCGAATTCCATTTCCTTCGGGTTGTAGACGGACACGCCGGTCACATCGGAAGGGAGCAAATCCGGGGTAAATTGGATTCGTTTGAATTTGGCCCCGACCGATTTGGCGAGGGCGCGGACCATCATCGTCTTCCCCACTCCGGGAACGTCTTCAAGCAAAACGTGTCCCTCTGCCAGGAGGGCGGCGATGCTCAGTTCGGCGACTGTTCTTTTGCCGACCATCACTTTCTCTATATTTTGGATAATATTCATGATTATCGGATTGTACTCGTTATGAATCATGGTTTTCTCCTCTTTTTCGTGTTCTGTGAAGGATTCCGGGAAAGGGTGCTTGTGCCGGAAATCCTCTCCGGGAAAAGTCCGGCGTGTGCTCCGGATGTTGCCGCAGGGAAGTTTCGCACCGCTGTTTTTGCAATTTTCTTACTTCCCGGCCCGCTATTTTCCTGCCGGCCGCAAGCAGGCAGGCTGTGCTATGGTTTGCACTGCCCGGAAAATCTTGTCCGGAAAGGACGCATGAACCATTTTCCGGGCGGCAAACCTTTATTATGAACCGCCCGGCGTTCCGTTCCGGGTTTGATTGACAACATTTTTACAATAAACGGCATTGGTGCAGCCGGTTCAACGTTACCCTATTTCCCCCATTATTCTACCACTTCCGCCGGCTAGTTACATTACCTCTTTTTTACCTCTTGATTTTTTAAAGAAATACAATATAATAATTTATACTGTCAATTGACGGCTTGACAAAAACCCGCCCGTACCGGCGCAAGGAAAATTAGTTGCTTTTGCCGGACGGACGTTTTAGAATCAATTTGGACGGGATTCATATTCCTCAATATCCAACCATCATGTCCCAGTAGCTCAGTAGGATAGAGCGACAGCCTCCTAAGCTGTAGGTCGGGGGTTCAATTCCCTCCTGGGACGCTGCCAAATATGCTTATTCCGCAGGTGAAACAAAGGAAATGCTCCCATTCGGGCATTTCCTTTTTTTATGTGCTTTGGAACGCTGCGGCCGGCCGATTTTATGATGACAAACAACACCATTTTTGAAGATTCTTTGTCTTCACGAGCCCTTCATTAGGTCAACGAGCTCTTTTTTGAAACCTCTTTGTCTTCATGAACGCTCCATGAGCACAAACAGCTCTGTTTTTTCGGCCGTTTTGTTCTCATAAATCCCCCAACGAAAACAACGGAAACTAGTAAATGATGTCCGCTTTCCCCCGGGAATCGCAACCAACAAAGGAATTCCCACAAGCAAGTCGAAAAACAATGTCTTTTTATGTATGAAATGGAATACTTTTTCATCATCGAGGAAAAATAAACATGAATCACTCTGCAAAGGAGAGGATAAACATGGCCAAGAAAAAGAAGCAAAAGAACCAAAGCATGGAGCAAATGCAAAAGGATCATGAAAGCGAATCTGCTTTCGCCGGCGAGGAGCAAAAAGAGCGCAGCAAAAAATAGACAAAAAATACTCCACCGGGACACCCTCCTGTCCCATGGCGGAGTTTTTTTCACCATTTTCCGCCTGAATTTCAGAATATTGAAAACCCCAACGAAAATGAACAACATCTTCAATGAAAATCAATTTAGATTTAACTTGTCAAAATACAAAAACCGGAAATGGAAGTTGCAGCGGGAAATATCTTAAAAAAAATGCGCAACCGGATTGTTCACCGGTTGCGCATTTTTTCATTATTCGTCAAATCAGGGATTCCATGCGCTATTAATAGTATATGCTTTTTTGACGGATTCTATGCGTTTTTGACAGTGCTTTGGGGCCAATCCGGATTCTTGCCTGTATCCCTCCTTGGCGAAACATGTTGCTTTTTTTGGAAAGCCGCTATCATACACTTTCCGTTTTGCCGGCTGCTTTTTCCGCAACCAGTTTGCCGGGAAGTTTCCGCAAATTATAAACCGCATTGGCCGCCGTGCAAGCCGCATAATGGCGGGTTCTCGCCAGTGGACGGGTGAAAACGGATGAGCGGTGGAACAAGGAGGCGTCTTCCGCAGCGGCCGCGGTCAACCCTTTCTTCTCCAAGGCTTCCGCAAATTCTTTGCGGGCCGCTTTTTTCGCTTTAAACAGCATCATTTGAATCCGGCTGTAGACATTCACCGCTCCGTCGCCCGTTGTTTCAATCGGCAGGAAAATCGCCTCCGGATGAAGTTCGGTGATCAGCGACTGCACCCCGTCCGAGACGCCGGAGGACGGCATGCATCCGAACGGTTTCACGGAAATGGTCATATTCGCTTTCCGTTTCCGGACGTTTAACAAAAGTTTGCCGACTTCCATATGCCCTTCCCCGCCGCGGACATGATTGTTGTAATAAGAATGGGAAACGGCGGCAATCTCATCCATGTCCGGAAGTTCATAATTGTGCAGGCCGACAATTTTTGCGTACGTTTGAAACCACACCCTCATCAACCGATCTGCGAGAGCCAGCAGGAACAGGCGCTTCCGCGGATTTTTCCCCTCCAGCCCTTTCCTTCCTGAATCGGTGCCGCGCAAATGCATGCGCACCTTCGTATCGTAGCGGCCTTCCCAAATCAAAAACAAAAGCCACGCCGTCAACGGTTGAACATCCACTTCCGCCCCTTCGTTTTCCAAAAATTTTTGCAGGCGGTAATTGCCGTCCCCTTCCGTCGTCATCGCCCAAAATTCGCCGATGATGCTCACTTTCGGCTTGACGATGCTGCGATCCACCTTGACCTTTTCCAGTTCTTTGCGGCAGCGGTACAAAGCCCTGATGATGGAAGTCCTGTTGACAAAAGCGTCGTACACATAGCGTTGGCATTTGTCGAGAGCCCGATCCGCCGCCCCCGGTTCCGCTTCATACGGCCGGAGCCGGTACCCGATGGCGTTGAGAATGTCTCCGATTAAAACGGCTTTAATCAGCGCGGCAAAAAAGGGCAGATTGAATTCAATCGCCGAATCATGGCCGGCCGCCTGCTTCAGTCCGCTTTGCTGCTGAAAAAGATAGACGCGGAAACCGTCAAAACCGGCATCCCTGAGAGCTTTGCGGTATTCGGTCGCATACATACCGAAGCGGCACGGCCCGCAAGATCCGCTTGTCACAAAAATATAATGGTTGATGATTTCTTCAACGGACTTGCCTTCCACATCGCGCAGATACATGAGATATTTAATCAAATTCCCCACCGTAAAATAGGTCGGGTTGCACTGGCCCCTGTTCCCGTACTCCTTGCCGATGCGGAGCGATTCCAAATCGGGGCAGTCAAGGCGGCGGATTTTGTAACCCAGTCCTTTTAAGGCTCCCTCAATGAAATAGTCATGGGCCAACGTCAATCCCCCGAAAAGAATCGTCGTCGTTTCCCGCTCATGGGCGGGAAACTGATGTGGGGCCGGGTCATACCAGTGTTCCTTTTTTTCTTGCCAATCGGCCGTCGTTTTCTTTGTAGTCCCTTCTTTTCCATTCAAGGAACATGTTTCTGTTCCGGTGTGAAACCGTCCCGTTTCCGTTCCGGGAACGCCTCCGGACGGCCCGGACCTTTGCTTCATACCTTGTCCCTCGTTTGTTGTCATCTTTTACGCAACTCCTTTCCTGACTGGATGGCGGTGCATGATTCCCCGCTGTCGTTTTTGTGGCGCAATGGCTGTTTTTACTCCGAAATCGCTTTTTTCCTCGCAAATCCTTCGCTCCCGCCCTGAACGTCTTCTCTTGTCATGCCGTCTTTTGTGGCGCCTTCCGTCTTGCGGCTCTTTTCAAAACGGCGCGCCAGCTTCTCCCGGCCGCGGGCCAAATCCTCCAAGCGTTCTTTATGGAGCTCAAGGCTGTGGGCATATGTTTTGACGCGAATCTTGATCGACCCGCCCGGCTTGTTGGCATCCAAATCATGCAGAGCCGAATACGGCGTCCCCGCCGCGGAAATGATCGAATCAATCAAACCGTACGCCGGCGCATCATGGCCGCATTTAAAACTGGACAAATCGAGAACGGCCACATGGGGATGGCGCGCGGCAAACTTGGCCGCCCATACTTTTTGGGCGCTGTTGGCGCTGAAATTTTCCGGCCACACATCCGTGATCTCCAGAGGACTCTGAATGCGGCCGCTTTCCAAATCCTCTTTGAAAAAGCGGGCCAGCCACTCCTCGTCTTTCGGCACCGAACGGATGGAAAGAATCGGGTAACCGAGCACCTGGAACTCTTCCAAGACGGAATGGTTCAAGCCGGGGTCGGAATGGTACGGACGGCCGATCATCAAAATGGCCAGTTTATTTTCTTTTTCCACCTGCTCCAAAATCTCCCGGCCTTTTTCCTGCATCTCCATGTCAAACAGTTCCAGCGCCTTCAACCCTTGTTCAACGGCAAAATCGCTTTCGTCTTCCGTAATTCGCAGGAAATCCTTGAACGCTTCGTACAGCTGCTTTTTCAGCAGGTTCTTTTCCGTAAATGTAACGGCCGGATCCAAGTAGGTGATGCCCCTTTCGGCAAAAAAATCGGTCTCTTTTGTAAAAGCGGCCTTCATCACATTCGGCGTTCCCGCCACCACCGTGCAGCTGGCCGAATCGAACACATTTTTCAAAAAGGTCGGAATATGGGTGATGCAAGGAAACAAAATGGCATGGAGCGGCCGATTTTCCCGGTGATGTTTGAACAAAAGGTTGTGAATATGGGCTTGGGCCACTTTGGCGGGGTAGCACGGGTCGATGGATCCGTACTTGCCGCCTTCCTGCCACAGTTCCTCGCTCGTATAATCGCTGAAGACGATGCCCCGCTCACTCACCCCCAACGTTTCCAAATACGTGCGCCAAAAGGGGGCCGTTGACCAAATGTTCAATACGCGAGGGATGCCGATGCGGAGATGTTTCCGCCATTCCAGCGCCTCTGCCGGGGAGCGCCTGAATCCGCGGGCATATGGCTTTCTTTTTACACTAAAAAGGCCTTTGACTACTTTCACATCGCGGATCTGCGTCCCTTCTTCGGGCAGGGGCTCGGGGTCGTAGAAGTGCTGGAACATGCGGCGCGCCTCGTATTCGACGAGATTCGGGTACTTTTTCTTGATCTCTTTGCGCTCTTTGACCACTTTGAGCATCGCTTCTTTGTCTTCGACGGTCCCTTTTTCGCAGCTGAAGCCGGAAATATAGCGGGCCGTTTTGCCGTCCGGTGTGGCCGTGTCGATAAAGGTGCGGCTGCAGCGGTTCGGGCAGAAGCCGCATTTTGTCGTTTCGTCGTTGCGGGTCGTGTAGCGCATGTCGATGGCGGCATCGAGGCCGACAAACGTGGAATAGCCCCGCCGCTTAACGACGCGCAGGGTTTCCATCGCTGCTCCGATGGCCCCCGCTTCGCCGGCATGGGGATGGACGAACACCTCGGCTCCCGGGACCCGTTCTTTGATGTAATCGACCTGGGCTTTGACGGCAGCGAGGTTGTGCTGTGTTCCGCCCTGCAAGACAAATCTCGTTCCCAGTTCGGCCATGCGGGGAATTTGCACGACGTACTGCCAGATGTTTTTCGGCAGAACAAGGGCCAATCCGGCCAGGAGTTCTTCTTTCGTGTAGCCTTCTTTTTGAAAATTGACCCGGTCGGTATCGAGAAAAACGGCGCACCCGTATGAAAATTTCGGGGTGAGTTCTGCCTTAAAAGCGACATCGGCATATTTTTCTATGGGAATACCGAACTGGTCGGCCATTGCCTGCAACAGCATGCCGTTTCCGGCCGAGCATTGATTGGAAAGGCGGAAATTGTGAATATCGCCGTTGCGCAAAAAAAGGACTTTGATATCCTGGCCGCCGACATCGCAAATGACGTCAATATCGCCGAAATAGTGAACGGCGCTTTTCATATGGGCCACCGTCTCGACGATGTTGACATCGGCGCGGAGCGTTTTTTCCAAGACATCGGCCGCATAGCCGGTGGCGCCAAATCCGATGAGTTCCGGTGTCGCCCCGGCGGACGTAATTTTGTCGCGAATTCTAGCCAGCAGCTCTTTCGTATCTTGGATAGGGTTTCCTTTGGACAACTGGTATTCTTTTAAAAGAACCTGCCCGTCCTCGCCGACGAGCACGGCCTTCGACGATGTGGAGCCTCCGTCCAGGCCAATGACGCCCCTGACCGTTTCTCCCCGGCGGAATTTGGCCGGAACAAACGGGGGAATGGAGTATTGACGGCGGAAGGCTTCCAATTCTTCTTTGTTTTTGATGAGGGGAGGGCCGGCGTGTTCGCCAAGCCTCTCTTTCCGGCCGTGAGCGATGAATTCTTTCAGCGCTTCCGTTCCTTTGTAGGTTCCACCGCCCTCTGATTCGTGCAAGCCGTAAATGACGGCCCCGTACGCCGCATAATACTGGGAATTTTCCGGGACATAGATGAGTTCTTCGATGGGAACGTCTTTCGGGTATGGATAGCCCCGCTGTTCCCATGATTCGGGAATTCTTTTTCTCCAGCAATCGCGGAGAAAAGGCAAATATGTATTCGGTCCGCCGAGCAAAATCACTTTATGCCGGAGCGTGTTGCCCCGCGTTAAAACGGACAGGTTCTGCATGACGATGGCATCGGCGAGCGAACACATAATTTCCGCTGCCGGAATGCCGCTTTTGACGAGATTGACGATATCTGTTTCCGCAAAGACGCCGCATTTGGCCGCCACATGGTGAAGCCTTGAATCGTCAAAGGTTAATCGGGCCACTTCTTCTTCCGGCATGCCCACTTTGATCATGCATTTGTCAATCGTGGCGCCAGTCCCGGAAGCGCATTTATCATTCATGGAGGTGATGGCCTGTTTTTCGCCGGTTTCCTCGTTTTCTTTAAAAATGATGATTTTCGCATCCTGTCCGCCCAATTCGATGACGCTGCCCGCATCGGGATGGAGCTCTTCCACGGCCATCGTGACGGCATTGACTTCCTGGACAAATTTCGCACCGATCGGCCCGGCAATCGGCGCGCCCCCTGATCCGGTGACAAACACCCGGATGTGCTCTTTTTTTATATGGGAAAACTTCTTTTCCATCCGTTCGAGATAATCGAGGACGAGTTCGGGCTGCTTCGTGTGATGGCGCCGGTAATCGGACCAAAGGATTTCTTTCGTGTCCGGATGGACGGCAACCGCCTTGACGGTCGTCGAACCCACATCGATGCCAATGACAAGAGAACTTGGCTGGTGTCCGTTTTCCATGTCATCACTTCCTTTTCTTGAACTGACGGACTGATGGGACTGGCTCGATGGACTCGATTCATCGCTGAATTAGCAACATAGACAAACCACACTTGTATTGTTCCTTATTTTTCCAAAATTATACAATTTTATGAGAGGCTTGGGAAGGGTGCAATAACCGGGGGAATTCGGTTTCGAAAAGATGAGGGCCTCTTGCTTATGGTCACAGGTGGGATTTCCAGAGGCACATGTATGAAGACGAACAAAGCGCAAAAGCATCTCATCTTATAAACGCCGAGACAACTTTACCATTTTTAAAAAAGCGGACAAATGCCGCAGGATAACGCTTTTTTATTCATTATTTCGTTGGGAAAAAGCGGACAGCCGCCCCCGCCCGGCGGCAATCTGCCGTTTATATTAGAGGAGGCGTTCCTTTTTTACTGTCCTTAGAGAATTCGGTTCACACAGCGGTTATTTGGACAAAAGAAGAGAGTATTCCTTGCCCATTGTCCAAATTCGACCGGTTTTTGGACAAAACCCTTGGTTTCAAACGACGGTTTGTCCAAATTCAAACGCTTTTTGGACAAAACCC
>CALKIU010000138.1 GCA_937995745.1 uncultured Bacillaceae bacterium
TGGCTCGGGACTTTCACCCTAGAGATTACACCCATGCCGGGCGCACAATAAAAAAGGAGGCTGTCCATGCGGACGTCCTCCTTCCGCTCTTATGCGGTGAGAATATCTTTGGCAATGACCACACGCTGGATTTGGTTGGTTCCTTCATAAATTTGCATGATTTTGGCGTCGCGGAAATATTTTTCAACCGGATATTCGCGGATGAATCCGTACCCCCCGAAAATTTGGACGGCATCGGCAGCCACCTTCATGGCCGTATCAGCGGCGAACGTTTTCGCGAAGGAAGAACTGCTTGCCGACAAGATGCCTTGGTCCAGCAGGAAGGCCGCTTTATGGACAAGAAGGCGCGCCGCTTCGATGTTTATGGCCATGTCAGCCAGCATAAATTGAATGGCCTGAAAATCGGCGATCGGTTTGCCGAATTGTCTTCTTTCCTTCGCATAACGGAGCGCCTCTTCATAAGCTCCCCGGGCCACGCCGACAGACTGGGCGCCGACCATGGGCCGGGCATAAGACAAAGCTTTCATGAAAATTTTTAAGCCTTCCCCTTCTTCACCAATCCGGTTGGAAACGGGAACGGAAACATCCTCAAATATAATGCTGGCCGTGTTGGAAGAGCGGAGCCCCATTTTCTTTTCGCTTTCGCCAACCGACAATCCCCCGGATTCGCGCTCCACCACAAGGGCCACAAACCGATCCGTGTTTTTCAATTTTGCCAGCACGACATAAAAATCGGCGTAGCTCGCATTCGTAATAAAACATTTCTCCCCGTTCAGGATATAATGGTCGCCGGCCCGTTCAGCCGTCGTTCTTAAACTCCTTACGTCGCTTCCCGCTCCAGGCTCGGTCAAGGCAAAAGACGCATATTGCCTCCCTTCCGTTAACCGGGGAAGAAACCTCTTTTTCTGTTCTTCGCTGCCGCCAACGAGCATGGGATAAGAGGCCAACGAATTGGCTTCCATCGAAGTGGCAATCCCGGCGCAGCCTCTGGCAATTTCCTCCACAATCAGGGCGTGGGATATTTTATCAATCCCCGGTCCCCCGTATTGCTCCGGAATCGCCAAATTGAATAGACCGACATCGCGCAGTCTGTCCATCACCTCTTCGGGAAATCTCTCTTCTTCATCATAACGGCGGGCATTGGGGACAATTTCATGATCCGCAAATTCCCTCGCCAAAGACCGAATCGCCTCTTGCTCCGGAGTAAAATTAAAATTCATCGAACTTCCCCCTTTTTATCTCGATTCAGTTGCAACCGGGGCATCCTTGCCCGGCAAACCGAATGCTTCCTTTACTTCGTCGGGAATGGGCACCGCTTTCGGCTCCGTTCCGGAAAAATCCGTCCAGGCCCGCCAAGTGTAGCCGCTGGCGACAAGCTTGTCCTTTTTATAAAAATCATGGGTCATTTTAAAAGCGCGTCTGCTCGCCTCCACAACCGAGGAAACGACTGTCACCTCATCCCCGAAACGGAGGGGAGATTTAAACTGGCACTGCGCTTCAAGCAGCGGGTACGTAATTTTTTCTTTCTCATAAAGTGTTTCCGGATTTAAACCGATTTGATTGAAAAAGTGGTGGGCGGCCGCGTCCATCCACTTATAAAAATTCCCGAAAAAGACAATGCCTGCCGCATCCGTATCCGACCACTGCACTTTAATTTTGTAAACCATTTTCCGCAAGAGCACGCCACCCCTTACTTGCCCTGGTACACCGGCGTTCTTTTTTCCATAAAGGCCTGAAGCCCTTCCTTGCGATCTTCAGTGACGAAGGCGTTGCCGAAACACGCTGTTTCCAAGGTCAATCCCGTCTCCAGGTCCGTATTGGAACCCGCGTTGATGGCCTCTTTTAACACCCGCAGGGCAATGGGCGGTTTTTCGGCAAGTTTGCGGGCCCATTCCTTGGCCGCCGGCAGCAATTCATCGGCAGGCACGACTTTATTGACCAGATGGAGTTCCAAGGCCCGTTCTGCGTCGATCATCTCTCCAAAATACAGGAGTTCTTTGGCTATGCCCTGGCCGACAATCTTTTGCAGTCTTTGCGTTCCTCCCCCGCCGGGAATGATGCCGAGGCCGATTTCCGGAAAGGCAAACTTGGCCCGGTCTGAACAGATTCTGAGATCGCAAGCCAAGGCAAGTTCCAAGCCGCCTCCGAGGGCCACGCCGTTTATGGCGGCGATGACCGGTTTGGAGACATTTTCAACCGCTGAAAAAGCAAGGCGGGAACGTTTGTTCATCTCCATAATGCCAACCAAATCCTGGGCAGCGATTTCATGGATATCCGCGCCGGCAACAAACGCTTTTTCTCCTTGCCCCGTGAGAATAATCACTCTTACTTGCCGGTTCTCATCCAACCTGCCCATGAGATGAATGAGTTCATTAAATATTTGCTTGTTCAGCGGGTTCACCGGCGGACGATTGATGGTGACAACGGCAATGCCGTCTTCAACGGCGCATTGGAGATAGGTTAATCTCATTTAACCGCCGCCTCCTTTTTCGAATCGGTATAGTCATAGAAACCGGCGCCGGTCTTTTTCCCCAACCGGCCCGCGCGGACAAGCTGTTTGAGCAAGAGAGGCGGGGCAAAACGATCGTCATTCAGTTCTTCTTTCATATATTCCATCACATACAGCCCGACATCCACTCCGGCATAATCCTGCAAGGTGAACGGACCCATCGGATAGTTCAGGCCGAGAGTGACAGCTTTGTCAATGTCCTCAGCGGACGCCACCCCTTCTTCCAAAAGGCGGATGGCTTCAATAAACTGGGGAATCATAATCCGGTTGACGATGAATCCCGGCGTGTCCTTTTTGACTTCAATCGGTTCTTTTCCAAGAGACTTGGCAAACTCCATCAATTCGGCCACTGTTTCATCGCTTGTCGAGTATCCGCGCACCACTTCCACCAGTTTCATCATTTGCGCCGGATTGAAAAAGTGCATGCCGGCGACCCGGTCAGGCCTTTTCGTCGCCGAAGCAATCTCGGTGATCGACATGGATGAAGTGTTCGTGGCGAGAATGACATCGTCCGGAACAATTTCGTCAAGCCGGGCGAACACTTCTTTTTTCAAGTCAAGGTTCTCAAACACGGCTTCAATGACGATATCCGCTTCCCGCAAAGATGCCATGTCCGTTGTCGTTTGAATCCGGGAAAGAGTTTCTTTTTTCTCTTTTTCTGTCATTTTTCCTCTGGCCACACTTTTTTCCATGAATTTGTTTATTCTCTCCAAAGCAGTCTGCAAAAGTCTTTCTTCCAAATCTCTCAAAATGACTTTATATCCTTTCATGGCGGCCAGATTGGCAATGCCGCTGCCCATGGAACCCGCGCCCACAACGCCGACGGTTTTGATATTCATCGTTTTTCCTTCCCCCTTCTGTTTGATAAAGTTGCCGAATTTTTATGAAAATTATACAAAAATTACCAAATAAGAGATACGTACAAATTGTATGAATATATCCCGTTTTTTACGTACTTTTTGTAGGATGAGTGGAACAAAATCATCAAGGCAAAAAAAGGCTTTACAAAGAAGAAAATACACCGGCCGTAAAATGACAGTCCGCAAAATATGTCCCGGGAGCCCTTCCGCCGCTCATTCCCTTTCACAAAAAAAAAAAAAAAACGGCCTCCTTGCCGGAGACCGGATTTCTCCCTGCCGGTTAAAATTTTTAACTGTCTTGAACGAGCCCCTCCGCATGCTCTGTTTTAGCCTGCTTCCAGGCGCTTTTTCTGAAAAAAGATTTTTCAATCACAAAATAGAGCACCAAACCGATCAGCAGCCCGTAAGTGGCGCCGTATAATGCGAGGACAATGGCCATCAAACCGGCGATTCCCCTCTCATTGTCGGTGCGGAGCTCCTGCATGCCGATTTTGATACACACATATCCGGTAATGATGAGTGTAATCGACAACGCAATCGGCAAGTACGGCTGAAACAACGTGATGAGCGGGGTGAAAAATGCGGCCGCAATGAAACCAATCACGAGCGTGTTGGCGCCGGAAAAGATTGAGTCCATCGCTTTTCGGCCGTATTTATACCGTTCCGCCACGGTTGCCGTCCCGGCCGTGAAAAGAGGTCCGGCCAGTCCCGGATGGGGAACGAAGAGAGCATGCAAAAAGTTGCGGACGGCCGTCAAGTGGTGAATTTGATTCACGTCATAGACCACTTTTTCGTCTTTTCTTAGTTTGCACGCCTGGTCAACTAACTTTTGGCCGACAATGATATCGCCGAACGCGATAATGTAGGCCAGGACAGCCGTGGGAATGGCTGCAATGAACAGTTCCAATCCCGGAAAACCGACAGCAAACGGCGTAAACTTCCATAATTCCGCCACATCCGGGAGGGTGATTCCCCATTCTATCGAGGGCGCCGGATATTCTTTTGCCAGCCAGCCGATGATAATGGCAACAATGACAGGCGGCATGATCCCGAAACCGGCGATGCTCTTAAACAGCCGGTTTTTGCTGTACAATTTTTTGAAAGACATGGAATACATGACGTAGAGACAGAGGATGGCGCCGATGATTAAAGATACCGGCGTCTCCGTCACCCGGCCGCCCGCCTGAATTTCCGTCATAATCGCCGACATGCCGGCCCCGATCAAGATACCGGCTTTTAATGAACGGGGCAGTGCCTGGACAAATTTTTTACCGAGGCCGGTCAACCCGAGAAAGAGAAAAATGGCGGCGACAATGAGATGGACGGCGACCAGCGCCTGAATCGCTTCCCGACCCGGCTCAAATTTGCCGACAAACAAGATGACAAGCGGCAGAGCCGGCGTAATAAAACCGGATACAAAAGGGACGCCCAAAGCGGAGGGGAGGAGCATGAAGAATTGCGTTATAATGGCCACCGCCAAGGCAGCCGGATAAGACATCCCCACTACAGACGTGAGAATTTCAATCATGCTGAGCCCGATTGTAAAGATAACAAGTCCTTGAATGAATTCCGGCCATTCCAGCCGATAATGGATGAACGGCAGCCGGAGTTTGAATTTTCCCACGGGCCAATAAGGCTGCTCTTCCCCGTTCTTTCGTTTGTAAATTTGCATTTTTTCACCCCACTTTTCAAAATCTAACTGAAACCTTCGGAGTCATGGCGTTTGCAGAACTCCGGCAGTCCGCAGCCTGCCGCTTTCCTCAAGTCAACGAAGCACGCCGCGCAGTTTTTCCTTGAGGAGTTGTTGCAGGAGCGTTTTCTTAATCTTGCCGCTCGCCGTCATCGGAAATTCTTCAATAAAGACAACATGGTCGGGAACTTTGTAGTCCGCCACCCGCTGGGCCAGGTATTCTTTTATCGATTGTTCGTCTTCCTTTTTTCCGGGTTTCAGCTTTACGGCAGCGCATGAAATTTCGCCGAGAACCGTATCCGGGAGGCCGACAATCGCCGTATCCATGACGCTTGGATGTTTGTACAAGTGATCTTCGATTTCCCGGGGGTAAATATTGTAACCGCCGCGGATAATCATCTCTTTTTTTCGGCCCTTGATGCGCACATACCCCCTTTCATCGACCGTTCCCAAATCGCCCGTGTAAAACCAGCCCTCTTCATCAAACACTTCCTTTGTTTTCTCGGGGTTTCGGTAATAGCCTTTCATAATGCCGTAAGATTTGACGGCAATTTCACCTACAACGCCGGGAGGCACTTCATGGCGGTTTTCGTCCACAATTTTTACGGCCGCACCGGGAAGGGGACGTCCGACGGTCTCCGAGCGGAGAAAATCGTCATCGTCATAATCGGTCATCGTGATCGTCGTCGACGATTCCGTCATGCCGTAAGATACGACAATGTCGCACCCCATTTCCGTCCGGATGCGGCGGACGATTTCCACCGGGCAGGGGGCTCCCGCGATGATGCCCGTCCGCAAGGAAGACAAATCGTATTTGGCAAAGGACGGGTGGTTCAATTCCAAGATGAACATCGTCGGCACACCGTGGTGAACCGTGATTTTCTCCTCCTCAATCAGTTGCAGAACTTTTTCCGCTTTAAATTCTTCCACAAGGACGATTTTACCGGCGACTGCTACAGCCGATAAAATTCCCGGTATCATGCCGAAACAGTGAAAAGCGGGAACGGCAATGAGAAACACATCATCCTTTGTGCAATGCATATATTCCGCGGAAATGACAGCCGTATGGACAAAATTTTTGTGGGTCAACATGGCGCCTTTCGGTTGTCCTGTTGTGCCTGATGTATATAAGATGGAAATCGTATCTTCTTCGGGGTTGATTACGGTTTGGGGGACTTTGGACAGATCTCCTTCTGCGAGCAATGCTTCATAAGAGAGATAAGGGTCCTTCTTAAACCGGACGGTGAAAATATGCTCCAGTTCTGTTGCCGGATCGCGTCTGAACTCTTCCAAAAAGTCAAAATGGGAAAGGCCTTTGCCGGCGAAAACGGCTTTTGCCCCTGAATGCTCCAGAATATATTGCAGTTCCTCGCGGCGGTACCTTATATTGGCAGGAACCATAATGGCACCCAGTTTGGCGACGGCAAAATAGACGGTGACAAATTCATGCCAGTTCGGCATGTAAACGATGATCCGATCGCCTTTTTCAATGCCTTGGGCCGCCAGGGATGAAGCCAAAAGCTGCACATCTTTGTAAAGTTCGCCGTAAGAAATCCGTTTGCTGCCGTCAAAAACAGCTCCCTTTTCAGGCCTTTTCCGCGCGGCCCGCTCCAACAATTCCGCCACTGCCAAGTGATAACTCATTCACGATCCCTCCTCCAAAATTTTCAACAGTGAACCCGGCCTTTCGAAAAACACAAAATGACATGGCAACTATCCGCCAATGAATTGGAAGCGTTTGCTAAAAAACGAACTGTTTTACCTCCCTGCCAATTTTTGAATATTTTGTGAACGATTATAATAAAGCTAAATCTTTAAAAACATTGGCAAGTTTAAGGAAAATGGCGATCTTCATTTCCTATAAATTGACTGAACAACCTTTTCGCCGTTCCAAGGAACAATGGCCGACCTTCTGTTGCGGCCCGCAAACACTTCTCAAAACATGCCGGGACTTTAAAGTTCCGCGGGAAATTTGCTGCGCGGAAAACCATTTTGGAGGTGGTTTTTTGCAAAAAAGAAAATGCCAGTTGCCTCCGGGCGATATATTTCTATTTCCCACCAAAAGGCCTTTATGGCCTTCCTAATAAAACAAATCATAAAGCCGTGCGGCCAGCATTAAATTAAAGCGGTGATCGGGATCGTTCAAATCTACTCCCAACAGACTTTCTATTTTTTCCAATCTGTACAGCAGCGTGCTGCGGTGTATGAAAAGTTTGTTGGCTGTTTGGGAAATGTTCCCGTGATTTTGAAGATAGATTCTCAACGTGTGGAACAGATCGGCGTTTTTCTCTTCCGAATACTTCAGCAAAGGATAAAGATATTTTTCCAAAAACATCCGGACAGCCGGCGAGTCCTTTGTCTCCCGCAACAAAACATACGAACCCATCTCGTCAAACAAAGCGACCTTTCTGTCTTTGAAACGTTTTTTCACCACATTCAACGTTTCTCTGGCCTGCTCGTAGCTTTGATAATAATCTTCAAGAATTTCCGTTGATCCTCCCGCGCCAATGAACACGGAGTATCCGGGTTTTTCTTCGCGGAGCCATTTTTCCAGGCGTTCGTGGAACGAAGCCCAGAACTGTTTCGGTTTGTTCATTTCTTTTGCCAACGGGACAATGAAAATGTACTCATCTTTTCTGACCGTCGCTTGTATATCCGGTTCATACAGCGCCAGCCGCCTTTTCAAACGGTCCCACAGAATCGATTTTTTCGTTTCTTTTTCAAAAACATTCTCATCCCGGCCGTCTGCGCAGTTTTCAATATCCAGGACCGCCACCCGGTGGGGTTCAAACAGATTCCAGTTGAACAAATGGGCGTTTTGAATGATGCTGTTCCGATCTTGCAGCGGCTTCACAAGGAGTTTGTTGATGAAGCTGTCTTTCACTTGCTCTTTGGCGTCCATGATCAGCTTTTGCTTGGCAAATTGGGCCGCAAAAATATTTAAGGCAATATCGATCCCCAGCTGTTCAAAGTCGTCCAGCGGCCCGCGGTGGTTTTCGACCGCCAAAAATCCGGTCAGATCCCGGCCTTCATGAATCGGCCAGATGTCGACATTTGTTTCACTGCGGGGAACCATCGTGAAACAGCTTTGCGGCTCGCCGGCAACCATCTTGCAAGTGGCCGCCTCGATCAATTCCTCCAGCCTGTCCTCATCCCCGGGAGCCAAGTAATATGCGAGCGGGCGGAAAAAGCGGTCAAAAAGAATGACGTTTCGCGAAAAAAATTGGCCCACCAGAGCGGTAATGCCGCCGCAGCTGTCGTCTCTCACCGTCTCTTTGACAAGGGATTGTTGAAATTCCAGCAAGGATTGCAGTTTCTTCTTGTGATTGATGACGTTGTTATACAATCTGGCATTTTCCAAAATGGAAACAAAATGATTGGCCAACAGCTTGAGGAGTTCGAGGTCTTCCGGGGTATATACGCCGCTCTTTTTTCCTTTCACATGGAGAACCCCGACCGTTCTTAATTCAACGGTCAGCGGCACGGTTATTTCGCCGCCGCCGGGCCTTTCCAAGAAAGGAAAATGCTCTTGAAGATCGTGATTCCGCAGACGGATCGCCGCCGGCTCCTCCATCAAGCCGTAAGACGGTTCCTGAAATTGAAGGCTGTTATTTTGTTCATTGTAAAGATAAATGCAGGCGCAGCACGAATCGGTCCCGATTCCGGCCCGTTCGACAATCGTTTTTATCACCTCTTCCTGCGGCGAATGGAGCGTGAGATTGTTAATGATCCATTCTGCATTTAAAATCTTCCTCCGCCCCGCCTCTTTTTCTCTGACCAGTTTGAGGGCTGTCGCCACATCCTTGCCGAACTCCGAAAAAAGAAAACCCATTTCTTTGTAAAGAGTGATATTTTTCTTAAAACCGATGACACAAAACCCGTAGCTTTTCACATCTTCCATTAACGGAACGGAAAACCACGTCGCCATGGTTTCCTTTTTTAACAGATTGACAAAGGGGCAGTCGGACGCTTCGGACAACATTTCATCATACGTGAGGGCTCTATACAGGAGAGGGCTCGTGCTGTCTTCCACATGAACGGGCATCCGGTCCGTAAAGGCAACGTTTTCGCCGCTCGTCACTTTCGCCGCAAGCTTGTCCCCCTCCAAAAGCATGATTCCCGCAAAATCGCAGGGAAACTGGGAACGGAAGGAATTTATCAAAAACTGGAGAGTCTCTTTTTCAGTGTCAAAATTGATAAGCTTTCGCGCCACGGAACGCAAATGGTTTTCCACCTTTTTCATCAATCTTTGCTGTTTGACTGCAGTCACCCCGGCCCCTCCTTTCCGTTTTTAACGGCTGCAATCTTTTGTGAACCGAAAAACGGGTTTTCAACATGTCCTTTTAAAAATGAAAGAATCTTAGCCGCCGAGACGTACTAAGATTCTGAAAAAACTATATTTAAAATATTACATATATTTCCATATCTTGTAAACTGTCAATTTACGTATTTTTCCATTTACATATAAAAGCCGGAACAGTTTGTCGAATGATGCCGCCGAAAATATGGGCCCGGCAATCTTCCAAGCGGTTGATGCTGGCGTCTACAATTTTTCCCATATTGCGGCAATCCCTTGTCCCCCGCCGATGCATGCCGATGAAACCCCGTATTTCTTGTTTCGTTCGTGCAGTTCGTAAATCAGGGTCAGGGTGATGCGGGTGCCGCTTGCCGCCAGCGGATGGCCCAAAGCCACGGCGCCGCCGTTGACGTTGCCGATTTCCGGATCGAAGTCCAGCGCTTTTTGGCAGGCCAAATATTGGGCGGAGAAGGCTTCGTTGATTTCGATTAAATCCATGTCCGCAAGTTGAAGCCCGGCTTTTTTCAAAGCTTCCCGGATCGCCGGCACCGGACCGATGCTCATCAATTCCGGTTCCACGCCGACCGCGCTCCAGGATACAAGGCGGGCAAGCGGTTTCAATCCTCTCTTTTCCGCATATTCCGCGGACGTCAAAATGACCGCTGCCGCTCCGTCGCTGATGCCGCTGGCGTTTCCGGGAGTGACGACACCGTTCTCTTTGAATCTCGGCTTCATCTTCCGCAATACTTCCAACTCCGTCGGGATCGGCCCTTCATCTTCGCTGACCACTTTCTCCCCGTTTCGGGTCCTGACTGTCACCGGCACGATTTCCTTGGCGAACCGGCCGGACTTCATCGCCCGGATGGCCCGATCGTAGCTTAATTTCGCAAATTCATCGCATTCTTCGCGGGACACGTTATACTTTTCGGCCGCGTTTTCCGCCGTCATCGCCATTGTGCAGCCGCCCACCGGGTCGTACAGCCCGTCCCACAAATAATCGGCCATTTTCGGGGGGGTTCCGAGCTTCGTTCCCCATCGGGCCCCGATGACAAAATAGGGGATTTGGCTCATATTTTCCGTTCCGCCGGCCAAAGCCACCTCTGTTTCGCCCAGCATGATATTTTTTGCCGCCGTCACAATGGCCTCCAAACCGGAGCCGCAAAGGCGGTTCACCGTTAAGGAAGGGACATGGACGGGAAGCCCCGCTTTCAACCCGACATGCCTTGCCAAATAATGGGCGTCTGTACTCGATTGCTGGACATTGCCCATCACCACTTCGTCAATTTCGGAAGGGTCCAGCCCGGCGCGGGCAATGGCTTCTTTTGCGCTATAAGCTCCCAAATCGATGGCCGATATATCCTTGAACGAACCGCCGAATTTTCCAAAAGGAGTTCTTGCCCCGTCAATGAGCACCACGTCTTTTTTCTTCATCTTCTTTCACTCCCTTTCTCTTTCTGAACAAACATATTCCAAATATTGTTAAAGTCATTATAACGGGTTTGATTATGATGAAGTTACCTTCATTTTGCAGGAACATTTGCCCGCTTTTTCGTACAATTTGCCGGAGTGAAGAGAAAGGGGGAAAACGTTCAGGAGGATTTCCGGCAATAAAAAAAGCGGCCGGAACCGCCAAGCCAATCAAAAATGGATCGGCATGAAAAAAGAGAGCAGAACGGCCGCCGCGACTGAAAGTCCCGCGGCCAATGCCAGCTGTTTCGGGCTCCTGTAAAAAACGGCGCATAAAAGGATATACATGATGAATTCGTCAATATAGAGCAAATCCACATAAAAATACCCGACTCCAATTGAGAGGCTCAACACCAGGCCGAGCGGCAACGCCGGCAATACGCCTGCCAAGCGGGAATGGTGCCTGCCGAACCAAGCGATTGCCGCCAATAACGGCATGCCCAGCGCCGCCGCTCCCCAAAACAAAAAGTAGCCCATCGGGAAAAAACCAAACAGTTCCGCCGAGTAAAGATAATAGCTGATGAGCATTCCCGCAAAAAACATCAATGTATGAATGGCCGCTTTGAAAGCGGTTTTGCTTAAAACAGCGATGATGACGGCAAAAAACACCCAAATGGCCGGCCTTGTCATCACATTTCCGGCATAGTGGAGAATATCATTCCAGCGGCTGCCGCCCACAGGCAACGTATCCAAATATTTCGCGAGGATCCCCATGACGATTCCCAATAACAAATGGACGGTCATTCCCGGGAGGTCATTTTTCAGTTTCATAGGCCAACCCTCAAAACTTTCATTTTTGTATATTATAAATGACGGTGAAAGTGAATCTGGAGAAGATTTTATCGTTTTTCCCGCGGTCATAGTCCAAGATCCAGCCATGATATGGATGGTACCTGTCCTTTAACGCTTCCGCAGAAGGAGCCAACAAGCCGCGGCCCTTGTCCGTATTTCCTTTTAATAAAGACAGACCCCGCCGATGAAAAACGGGCCATATTCATCGAAAAGCCGGTTTTTGCTTTCCATTTCCATCTAATCATGTTTATGGTGAACCTGTTTCGATTCTTGGCCATTTTCGGCCGAACGGTTTGGTTCCGACACGAAAAAACCGTTCCCCGCCGGTGTCATGACAATCCGTTTTTGCGCTTCCAGCCCCTTGAGGACTGCCTCTAGCTGGCGATCGGTTAAATCAAAGCTTTCCCGTATTTCAACCGGTGCGACACGGCCGTACTTTTTAATAAACGCAAGAATGTTTTTTTCCGTCGCTCGTTCCGGCTCCCCTGTTACTTCCCCATCTGAAACCTCGTCAATCGCTCTCTTAAAATTCGAGAAAGGCTGGTATCCCCTGAGAACGGTCTTTTTTTCCCCGAATTGAATTAAAAAGCTTGGAAAGAGCCGCACCCCGAATGCTTTCATTATTTGCAAATCCTTGTAAAAAGCTCGTTCAGCCGGTCCGTCCGCCATATATTCCACAAACTGTTCCACATTGAGACCCGTTTCCCCGGCGAGGATGACCAATTTTTCCAGACGATTGAGAGGAACGGCCTCCGCAAAAACCGCTTCCATCATTCTCCGCAAGAATTTCCTCGCCAGGCCGGCGTCTTGCAGTTCGGCGGCTTTGTAAGCTTTGTTCAAAGGCCAGGTGGACGGATAATCTTCCGAGAAGAGGGCAATCCCGTCTGTTTGAACGGGCATACCGTGCTTTTTCGACGACTCGAGCCAGTGTTTGGCCAAATTTCGATTTGACCGGGTGATGTCTCCGCCGACTTCGTTTTTCGCATCGTAAAAATGGCGGATATCTTTAATTAAGCCGCCCATGATGAACCGGATTTGGACCCGGTCTTTATAATACGTTTCTATCTTCCGCAAAACCGGCTCGCTGCCCCAGCACCAAACCGAAGCAGGATCCAGAAAAACGGATATATTGACAAAAGAATGGTTCATGTTCGTTCACCGTCCGATTTCCTATATTCTTCAGAGAATGCAATGAATCCCTGTACTTATGTCCTTATTAAACCGCCTTGTATCTACGGCTCCGCGCTTTTTCATAAAAGCCCCGCCATCAGACCCTGAGTCTATTATTACATTTCCCAAAGTTTTGCAAAACGTAGTTTTTCAAAAAAATTTCAAACTCCGTCCAAGTGAATATTGGCCGGCTGCCGTTCTCATAAAATGAATAAAAAGCGGGGGAAAAACCGGCTTCAAACCATTTTAAGAATGGATTCTTCTCTAAGAGTTTTTCAGGAACAGGCGAAAAAAATAGGCTGTCCCGGAAAAGTTTCCCTTTGGACAGCTTTTTTCGCATTTTCCGGCCATTAGATGTTTTCCAAGAAAAGGCGGACTACGTCAGCACCGCCGATAAACGTCCCAAGCGAACTGCCCAAATTGGCGAAAACGACAAGCAGCAAAATGCGGGTCACTTTGTTGCGCCAAAATCCCTTCACGCTGAAAACATCTTTACTGAGATTTTCAAAATCTTCCACATTCGGTTTTCGCAGCAACGCTTGCACAAGCCCCGCAAACCAGCCGGCGGCCAGCAGCGGATTCAAAGACGTAATCGGCGCGGCGACAAAAGCGGTCAATATGCTTAACGGATGGCCGAGAGCGGCCGCCGCTCCCAAAGCGGCCAGCGAGCCGTTCCAGAGAATCCAGCTGATCGTCTGTTGAAGACCGGCAGAAGGATTGGCGAGAAAAGTATACAAAATCAACCCGACGATGATGACGGGAATCGCCCAGCCGATGATTTTCGGAGCCTTCGATTTCGGGGGGCGGGCCGATAATTTTTGTAAGTCATGGTCTTTTTGGATTTCCCTTGTGACCCCCGGTACATGGGCCGCTCCGAGAACGGCGACTACTTTTTTCCCCGGCGCTTCTTTCATTTTTTGCGCCAAATATTGATCCCGCTCGTCAACGAGCGGACCTTTCAATTGCGGAAACGAATCGGTCAATTCGCGGAGAATGGATTGGATCGTATCTTGTTTTTTCAACTGTTCCAGTTCTTCTTCCGTAATCGTTTCCTTGCTGAAAATGCTGTAAATGATTTCCGCCAACAGCTTTTGTTTTCCCCAAAAGCCGACATTGTGCCAAATGCGCGCAAATGTGACGCGGATATCCCTGTCGGCCAGCACCAGTTCGGCGCCGGCTTCTTTCGCCGACTCGATGCCTTGAATCATTTCCTGGCCGGCTTTGACGCCCAATTGATCCGCCATCCGGTTTTGGAACGAGGAAATGGCCAGATTCATGAGTAAAAGCGTGGCCTTTTTTTCTTTGATCACTTTAAAAATGTCCATCTTTTTCCATTTATCTTTATCCATGATCGACCGGTATCTTTGCTCGTCCAATTCAACGCAGACGGAGTCGGGACGTTCCGTCTCAATCACTTTTTTGACCATTTCCGCGCTTGTTTTTGATACGTGTGCCGTGCCGACCAAAATGATTTCTTTATCACCGATATGGATTCTGGTGACATTTTCGAATTCTTCTGTCATAGCTTCCCTTCCCCATTCAACAATTCCTGTTCTTGCGGGCCGGCCGTGCCGCCGGACCCCTTGCCCGTTCGTTCTGCCGTTCATTCTTTGTTGCACTTTCCTTGTCCATGATACCGGATTTTCACCCAAAAAGAAAACTTCTTGCCAAGTTTTATGCATAAAACGGTCTCTATGAATCTTGAACCGGGCATCTTAATTTTGCAAGGGAGAAGGAACCGGCACCACCATCCCCACATGTTCCCTTTCCAATGATCCGATTGCACTTTTAAAAAACGCCCGGATTCAAATTCGGGAGTCTTGCAAATAGAGAAACTCTTCCAGGCAGGCCCAGGCAAAAAAACATCCACAGGACGGCCCGTTCCGCCTTCCTGTGGACTCAACGCTACTCCATGATCTTGCAAATGTCATTGGAAAATTGGACGGGATCTTCAACCGGGAGGCCTTCTATCAAACAAGCCTGGTTGTACAGCAGGTTCGTATAAAGTTTCAGCTTTTCCTTGTCGTTTTCAAACGCCTTTTTCAAAGACTCGAACACCGGATGACTGGTGTTGATTTCCAGGATTTTTTCCGCCTTGATTTCGACATCCGGCTTGTTCGGCATGGCGTTTAACACTTTCTCCATTTCGATGGATAATTCTCCTTCGGCGGAGAAGCAAACCGGATGGGTCTTCAGTCTCTTGGACACCCGTACGTCTTTCACTTTGCCGGACAGAACATTTTTCATAAATTCAAACAGTTCTTTATGCTCTTTTTGCTCCGCTTCCTTTTCCTTCCCGGTTTCCTCGCCGAGATCAAGGTCGCCGCTTGAGACGGATTTGAATTCTTTATCCTTATAGGAACGGAGCATTTTGATGGCAAATTCATCGACGGGATCGGTGAAGAACAGAATTTCGTATCCTTTATCGGCCACCAGCTCTGTTTGCGGGAGTTTTTCGATTTTTTCCACGGTTTCGCCCGTTGCATAATAGATGTATTTCTGGTCGTCCTTCATCCGGGACACATATTCATCGAGGGTGACCATCTTTTTCTCCGTGGAGGAGTAGAAGAGCACCAAATCTTGAAGAAATTCTTTGTCTTCCCCGAAGTTGTCGTAAATTCCGTATTTGATCTGGTTGCCGAACGTTTTGAAAAATTTCTCGTATTTGTCCCGCTCGTTTCGGAGCATCTGCAGCAGTTCGTTCTTGATTTTCTTCTTAATATTTTTCGCAATCAGCTGTACTTGGCGGTCCTGCTGGAGCATTTCCCGCGAAATGTTGAGGGATAAATCTTCCGAGTCGACCAAGCCTTTGACAAAACTGAAATAATCCGGCAGCAAATCCGGGCATTTGCTCATGACGAGCACGCCGTTGGAATACAATTCCAGCCCTTTTTCATAGTCTTTCGTATAAAAATCAAACGGGATGCTCTCCGGAATGTACAGAATGGCGTGATACCTGATTCGCCCGTCGACGCTCGTATGAATATATTTCAACGGTTTATCAAAGCCGAACCGTTTTTCATGGTAAAAATTTTCATAGTCTTCCGGCTTCAATTCCGATTTATTCTTTTTCCAAATCGGAATCATCGAGTTGATGATTTCTTCTTCTTTGTACTCCACATATTCCTTGCTGTCATCATCTTTCGGTTTCGATTTCGTCACATCCATTTTGATCGGATAGCGGATGAAATCGGAGTACTTTTTAATAATGGAACGGAGGTGGAATTCTTCCAAATATTTGTCAAAATCTTCGTCCTCGGTATTTTCCTTGATTTTCAAAATCACTTCCGTACCGACGTCTTCTTTTTCCCATGGCTGGATCGTGTAGCCGTCCGCGCCGGATGATTCCCATTTATAAGCCGTATCGCTGCCCAACGCTTTGCTGATGACAGTCACAACGTCGGCGACCATAAAAGCGGAATAAAATCCGACTCCGAACTGGCCGATTATTTCATATCCGTCCTTCATGTCATGCACGTTTTTAAAAGCAAGCGAACCGCTTTTGGCAATCGTGCCCAAGTTCGTTTCCAATTCTTCTTTCGTCATTCCGATGCCGGTGTCTTTGATGGTCAAGGTGCGGTTATCCTTGTCCGGTATGACTTTTATGTAATATTTGTCCGGTTCGAATTTCAAGGATTCGTCCGTCAAAGCCTTATAATAAATTTTGTCGATCGCATCACTGGCATTGGAAATCAATTCCCGCAAAAACACATCCCGGTTTGAATAAATGGAGTTAATCATCAATTCCAGCAACCGCTTCGATTCCGCTTGAAACTCTTTTTTCTCCATGCCGCTCAACTCCTTCTGACTTTTGCCACTCAGCATGTTAACTTGTTCACATTTCCACGTTCTTGTTTGTTAGCACTCTTCTCAATCGAGTGCTAATCATACATAAAAATACATAACACAATACACCATCCATGTCAATGAAGGATGCACGAAGAGCCCGGCTTCAAGGGCCCGGTCAAAAGGAGCCCGGTTCGTTCCCCCCGATTCCCCTTTTTGAACGGTTCCATTGTTCCGCCGTTGTTTTTCCGGGAAAACATTTTCCCGCCCATGTCCGCAGATTGAAGTTCAGAGAAGTTTTTCTCAACAGAAGGAGATTGAAAAATTGAACGGCCGGTCTCCGGGACAAGAAATAAACGATCAACAAGCTCATGACAAACAATATCCAATAGTGGCTTGTTTCAAGCAAATATTGTTTGAACGGATCTTCGTGGAACCAGCGGACAACCGCCATATGAAGCAAATAAACGACCATCGTTGTCCGGCCGACGGCTGTAAGAACATTTTGTTTTTTCGGAACCAACGTGAAAAACGTAAAGACGGCCAAAAACTGAATACCGTAGGCGCCCAGCCTCATCAATGCCGCGTATTCCACCATGTCCGTGATTTGTTCATAAGGCCTCTTACCCAACAGCCAAAATCGATAGTCGAGCGGCATATAACGTGCTATGAGAACAAATCCTGCCACCGCCATGATAATACCGATTACCGGAAAAAGGCCGGTTTTTAAGCGTTTGAAATGGTGCAACTGCATATGGTAACCGGCCAGGAAAAAGGGAAAGAAGTAAAAGGTGCGGGATAAGCTTAAAAATCCGTCCACTTCGGCATCATATCCAATGAACAATGAAATCAGGACGGCGATGATAAGTCCGTATTTCATTTTTCCAAAGAAGTACAGGAGAACATTCCAACAGAAAAGGCTCAACAAAAACCACAAGGCCCATCTCGGAATGAACAAGCTGTAACTGTCGATGTCTTTAAAAAAGAAATCATAGTATAACGTGTACAATACTTGAAAGATGATATAGGGGACGAGGAGTCTTTTGACTAGCTTTGTAAAATAGCCTTGTTCATAAACTTTCTTGGCAAAGTAGCCTGAGATCAGAACGAAAGCGGGCACGTGAAAAGTATAAATGAATAAATAGACATCTGAAATCAGGTCATTGTTTTTCAAATATCCGCTCATCATATGCCCGAATACCACCAAGATAATTAATATGGCCCTCGCGTTGTCAAAGTATGCAATTCTCCTCAACAGTCAAATCCCCCCGAACCATCCGCAAAATCCATACAAAACAGTTGTTTCTATTAATGAGTAATAGCATATATCACGAAAAACTGCTATCGGCAAATGAAAAATGGTTCTTATTCTCGAATTTTCTGGAAAAGCGAGGGAGTTTTAAGTGAAAATTGGCGTACTTAGCAAATGCCGTCAAAGACGATACACATACAGGGTGAACGCTTGCAAACGGGCGGTCTCAAGTGTTTCCCCTTTAAAAAGAACAAGATGCGCATGCTGAATCGGGGTCAAAAAAACAGGCCGTGTTTGGAAGAACACGGGCCTGTCCAATTATGGAATGTTATGATAAACGGCGGGTTTTTGCCAATCAATTATATTCTCCTTGCGGCATGATATCCTTCGTGAACCGCTTGAATGATTTTCCGCGGCTCGTTCGTGTCGCCAACAGGGATGATTTCCACACCCGGAAGCGCTTTGCGCAGTTCTTCCGTGAGGGTTTTCCGCGGCTTTAAGCCGAGGGCGCAGACGACGGCATCTGCTTCCAACGTTTTCTCCTCCCCGTCGATTGTGCCGGTCACCGATTTCGCAGAGAGAGCCGTAATCTCGAAATTCCCTTTAAACGTTACTTCCAGTTCCGCCAGGCGGGAATTCAGCACCCACCGGCTGTAAATGGGCATATCCGGAGCCGGTTCGGGAATCACGTCGACCATCGTCACCTTCTTGCCTTTTTCCGCCAGGAACATGGCAACCTCGCATCCGCACAAGCCGGCGCCGCCGACAATAACATGTTCTCCCTCCGGAATTTTTCCGTCCAACACTTCCAGGGAATCATAAATGCCTTCATCATTCGCTCCCGGCAAATCCGGCCGGTGGCTGGTGGCTCCGGTTGCGACGATCACCGCGTCAAAACCGCCGGATTTGATCAGCGCAACTGTTGCCTCCGTACCTTTGACAATCTTGGCGCCGCTGTTTTCCACCGCATGAATCAAATAATCCTGATAGGCGCGGAAATCGCTCTTAAAATCGGGAAGAGCCACATAATACAGATTTCCGCCCAACCTGTCTTCTTTTTCGAACAGGGTCACATCATGCCCTCTTTCTGTCGCCGTAATCACCGCTTGCATGCCTGCCGGACCGGAACCGATGACGGCGACTTTCTTTTTCGCGGTTGCCGGGGTGAGCGTTACCCAAGATTCGTATTCTTTCCCCGCCCCAGGGTTCACGGAACAGGAGATGCCTTTGCTTTTCATCACTTCGCCCAAGCATTCATTGCAGCGCAGGCAGCGGGCAATCGTTTCCGGTTTGCCTGCCGCCAGCTTCTTCGGGTAGTCCGGGTCGGCAATAATTTGTCTGCCCAGAGCAACAAAATCGGCATCTCCGCGCTGCAGCGTTTCCTCCGACATTTCCGGCGTCAAGCTGCCGACGGCGATGACAGGGATGCTGACGTGCTTTTTCACCTCCGCGGCAAGATGCAAAAGCGTCCCTCTCGGCGTATAGTTCGGCGGCACCCATACAGAGGTAGCCACTCCTTTTGACAAGTCCTCTCCCTTGGCCGATGCTTTGCCTGCCATGACTTCAAAGTACTTTTCCAAGCGGGAATCCCAAGTGCCGGCGCTTACGTGGATGGCATCAGCACCTGCTTCTTCGGCCCATTTCGCAAATGTGCAAGCCTCTTCAATGGTGAGCCCGTTCGGCACATATTCCTCTCCGGAAAGACGGTAAATGAGCGGGAAATCCTCTCCGGCATGTTCTTTAATGGAACGAATCGTTTCCAAAGCGAAACGGGCGCGGTTTTCCAGGCTTCCGCCGTACTCGTCCGTTCTCCGGTTCGTGTAAGGAGACAAAAATTGCAGCGGCATGTATCCGTGCGCCCCGTGCAGTTCGACGGCGTCATAGCCGCAAGTTCTCGCTCTTTCGGCGGCCAGTCCGTATTTTTTTATCAAATCTTTGATTTCATCAATCGTCATTTCTCTGGGTGTATCGTCGGGCAATTGATAGGTGCCCACTCCTGAAGGGGAAACCGGTTGTTGCCCTGTGACGTGGTGGCTGGCGAAACAACCGGCATGGGCCAATTGCAGGCAGACTTTTGCTCCGCCTGAGTGGACGGCATGAGGAATCCGGCTCAAACCGGGCATGAAGGCGTTGGACGAGATTTCGAGTTCTCCGGGAATGCAGTTTCCGAGGGGATCGGGGCTGACGACTTCCGTAATAATCAAACCGACACCCCCGTTCGCCCGGCGCGCATAGTAATTCACAATCACGTCCGAAACCGTGCCGTCCGCTGCCGCCAGGTTAGTGCCCATGGCCGGCATAATCAAACGGTTTCTCAATTCCATGTTTCCGATTTTTCCAGGTTGAAGAATTTTTTCGAAGCCCATCTTCAGATTCACTCCTTGCCTGTTTTTGAAAATGCTTCCAATTATCATGTTAAAAGATTCACAAACAATTTGCTGAAAAAAATTTGACCGTTTTTTTGTGCATTTGCACAAATCAATCGTCTGTAAAAGGCGCTCGTCAATCGGACGAAACAACCCCCATATCATAAAGAATGAGTGAAATCTGAAGATGGAGACGGACGGCCGGATGGTCAAAATCATCTTCCAAAAGTTCCTTGATTTTGTTTAAACGGTAAAGGATCGTATTTCTGTGGAGAAACATCGATTTTGCCGTAGCGGATACACTTTGATTATTTAAGAAAAAGTGGCGCAGCGTCTGTACATATTCGGTTCCCTCCGTTTTGTCTGTTTCCACGAGTTTCCATAACGACGGGCTGACAGCGGGATTTTGTCCGTCCGAACCATTGAGCCGGCTGAGCATGAGAAACACCGCCGTTTCACTGAAAGAATAAAGTCGTTTTTTCAACAAAACTTCGTCGAACATCCCCATTACTTTCAGACTGTCAGCCGCCTGGCGACAGCTTGCCGAAACATTGATTAGGGACTGGCACGGTTTTCCTGCATAACAAATGATTTTTTCCCTCTCAAGAAACGTTTCTATTCTTTTGTTTGCCCACATTACCAAATCTGATTTTGTGCTGCTTCCCAAAAGAAAATAAGCCAAGTTATTGTGATGGCGGAAAACACATAATGGGAACCGTTCCCGGAGCAGATGCCGCAGTTTTAAGAATACAGTCTTTAAATCTTCTAAAGTCTTGCTCTCCTGTTGCGCGCAAATGACAAGATAATAATCGCACAATTTCCATCCGAGTGATTCGGCACGGTTTTGCGCCATTTTCTCGCTTTTCATTGTTCCGGAAAACAAATCGCTGAGAAATTCCCTCTCCATCTGTCCTTTGACAAGGGAAATTTCATCCATTTCCCTCAGCTTGATTCCGATTAAATCGGCAACCATTTGCAGCACATCAAGGTCCCGTTCGGCTATTGTTTTGTCTTTTTCCAAGAGGGCAATGTAGCCTTTTGTCTTTCCTTTTACCCGTATTTCCGCCACCGCCCTGCGGATATAAGGGGAAAAAGCCTCGCTGTCCACAAACAACGGCCGTTTTGCCGCCTTGAGACGCTTCCAAAAGTGATTGTAATCGGTCAACTTTACGAGATTGGAAGGGCAATAAGTGTGAGAGACAATGGTCTTCCAAATGGGATCTGTCATGCTTGCGTCTTCGGAATAAGCAAGAACTTTGTAACTTTCATCGGTAATAATCATCGGGTTGCCGAGAATTTTGCGTGCGGCCTTTTCAATTTCTTTTATATCGGCCCCGTTATTCAACAGTTCTGTTAACCGGAAAAGATCCTTGCTGATGAATTTTTTCGTCTCCCGGTTTTGTCGGCTGATTTTTTCCAAAAGAATCAAATACATTTCCTCGGCTTTAAGCTTTGTTTGCATCAGAACGATTGCCCGCGCTTTCAGCCGTGTGTGCAATTCTTGTAATTTTTTGATTGTTTCCGCTTCCATTTTTTCCGTTGTTAATAAAAAAGTTTCCGGCCATAAGGAGGGCTCCCCGTCCTTCCATGCCTTCAAAAAACGGTCAACGGGGCCGATTGCGGCATGCCCTCTCAAACACTTTCTCTTTTGGCCCAAACAATCAATTTTATTGGCTGAAAAAAAGTCCAAATATTGGGAAACGGAATGAATCGTCAGGAAACGGGCGTCTTGTTCGGCAAACAAGCTGTACTCTTCTGCAAATTGTTCAATCATTTCCTGCACAGTGAACAAAGAAATCCCTCCGGTAAGATGATCCCATATTTCCATTTTACATCTTTTTTCAGACAAAAAATTGCAATATTGTGAAAGAAATGGGAATCATTCACCGTGCAGGCACATTATTTTTCGGGAAGCTCCCATGAAAATTCCCGCATGCGGCCCTTATCTCCCGTAAACGTCCGCTCCTGCATGTAGATTGACTTTTCTGACATCAACAAAACCGTCGAACTCCTTGTTCCGTATACATCCGTTTTTATAAACAACGGTGAGAGAACCCGCTCCCATTCCAACGGCACGCCTGTTTTCGGCAGAAGATGATCAGGGGCCCGTTCCTCGTCGCGCAGCAGAGAAAAAAGCGAGTCCACGAAATCATTGTGTTTTTCAGCTACAATTTTGCGCAGTTTTTCCTTTCCCTTTTTCACCTTCGGCCATCCGGTGTCCAACAATGCATTGCTCAAACCGTAAATGCCGGGCTCCAGTTTTTGCAGGCGGCGGCTGATATTGGAATAATAATACAAATCGTCCCCGTCTCCGGCAAGCAAATTATAGCCGGTATACAACTCATCTTTAGCGGCCAGTTTTTTCAAAAAATCTGCCAAGTTCCCTTTATGTTTCAAAGCCCCGACGGGAATCTCCCCGCGCGTCCTTTTTCCATCCTTGACTTCTGAAGGATCGCGGTAATTTGTAACCGCCGCAAAACGGCCCGAACGGGTGACACCCATCCACGTACCCATTTTTTCCAAATCGCGGCCGGCCAGGATATCCGGGTCATCTTCCCAAAAATGGGCCGGAGCCGTCGACCGTTTATAAAATTCATCACGGTTGGCGGCAACAATCAATTTGTAATCAGGATGAACTTTGTAGGCTAACAATATGAGACACATCCCGAAAACCTGCCTTTTTTCGGAGAATTATACAGCAAACAGTCTCCTTTCGTAAAATTTCCTGCCCGTATTTCCCGTTAGAAAAACAATATTCTTCGATAGTGGCAAAATGTGAGAATACATGTTTTAAAATGCGTCCGTCAAGAACGTAGCGTTGAGCCGATATCGTTGTTTCCGCTGCTACGATGACCGTCCGGGAAAGCCATGCCGTCCTTCACTGCGATGAAAAGTGGTATGTCTTTTCCCCCGCTAAATTCCATTGACCCGTCGTGTTTTCTTTGAGAAATATCCCCCCAAACCGATTTCAAGGTAAAATAGATTTTGAACAGGCTTGTTCACTTCATCTTTTTCCGTCTGTTTTTGAAACAGAAACTTTTTTGCAGTAAAATAAACCCAGTAACGTCGGAGGTGATAAAACGTGAAATATGCCTTTATTTCAGACATTCACGGAAATGCCGTGGCATTGGAAGCCGTTTTAAAGGACATTTCCGCAAAAGACGTGGATAAAATCGTTGTTCTCGGTGATTTATGTTTCCGCGGACCTGAACCTAAACGGGCTTTGGATTTAATCCGCTCGCTCGGTACCGATGTCATTAAAGGAAATGCGGACGAATGGGTCATAAGAGGGATCAAAAAAGGGGAAGTTCCTGACAGCGCTTTAGAAATCATGAACAAAGAACGGGAATGGTGCGCTTCCAAACTGAGCAAAGACGATATCGACTATTTGTTGAATCTGCCGACAAACTACAAACTGACCATTGAACCGATGGCCATTTCCGGATTCCACGCCACGCCCGGCAGTTTGTTTGAAATCGTTCTCCCCCATGCGGAAGATCAGATTATGTATGAAAAATTGATGAATGAAGAAGATGACATTTTTGTATACGGCCATATTCATATTCCGTTCATCCGGTACATAAACGGCAAAGTGATTATTAACACGGGAAGTGTCGGCTTGCCGTTTGACGGAATGCCCAAAGCTTCTTACGCGATTGTTGAAATTGCCGCCGGAAATTTCCGGACATCCATTGAACGTGTTGATTATGACGTTGAAAAAGTATGCCATCAGTACCGGACCGCTGATTATCCGAACAAAGATTTTATGATCAATCTGTTGAGAAATGCCAAACCTTGAAGTTCCGGGCGATTACCAAAATGACGCGTATTTGCAAAAAACCGCTCGTTTGTATACGGGGGGTTTTTTGCTTTCAATGTGATTCTTTGTTTGAATTAATGGAAACGCCAACTGTTGACAAACTTCACCGTTTCTTCCGCCATGCTCGCTTCTTGTCCCTTCCGTCCGAGCATCCCCATGAATATGTTTACATTCAGTGCAAAAGTCCCGGAACACCCCAAAATGGAGAACTCCCAAAAAATCCCCCGGCCAGCGCAAACGGCGGTTGAAAAATCTTTACATAAACAGTCTCCGGAAGTTTGATGGACCCGAAGTTCGCCTATCCCAAAAGGGACGGCACCAAAAAAGCGCTTGACGATTGCGTCAAGCGCCACAGACAAGCCCATCATTGATGATTATCCATATGAAACACTTGCTCTACGTCTTTGTCGCCCCGGCCGGAAATGTTCACGAGCAAAATGTCGTCTTTGGACATTTGTCCGGCAATTTTTAACGCGTGAGCCACTGCATGGGAGCTTTCCAAAGCCGGAATAATTCCTTCCGTTTTGCTCAAGACACGGAATGCCTCCAACGCCTCTTTGCCGGTTACCGTCACATATTCGGCCCTGCCAATCTTTTTCAAGTAGCTGTGCTCAGGGCCGACACCGGGGTAATCCAAACCTGCCGCAATCGAATAAGTCGGCTTCGGTTCCCCGTTTTCGTCAATGAGCGTGTAGCATTTATATCCGTGCAGAACGGCCGGAACACCTTCCGTCAGTGTCGGCGCCTCTGCCGGTTCCACCCCGATTAAACGGACATCTTTTTCGTCAATATAGTTGGCAAATGCGCCGATGGCATTGCTGCCTCCGCCGACACAAGCGATAACGGCGGTCGGAAGCCTGCCTTCTTTTTCAAGAATCTGCCGTTTCGATTCTTCACTGATAATGGATTGGAAATGCTTTACAATGCTCGGATACGGATGCGGTCCGACGGCAGAACCAATCAAATAAAAAGTGTTTTCATAGTTTTCCACTAAATCGTTCAACGCTTCGTCGACCGCTTCTTTTAAGCGTCCCTGCCCTTTATCAACGGAAACGACCTTGGCCCCCAGCAATTCCATGCGAAACACGTTCAGGGCCTGCCGTTTGACGTCTTCTTTTCCCATATAAATGACGCAATCCATGCCAAACATGGCGCAGGCGGTCGCTGTGGCCACACCGTGCTGGCCCGCCCCTGTTTCGGCAATGATTCTTTTCGCGCCCATTCTTTTGGCCAACAAGATTTGGCCGACGGCATTGTTAATTTTATGGGCTCCGGTATGATTCAAATCTTCCCTTTTCAAATAAATCTTGGCCCCGCCCAGTTTTTCAGTCAGATTTTTCGCAAATGTCAGCGGCGTTTCGCGGCCGACATACTCCTTCATATGGTAATTGAACTCTTCAATGAATTCCGGATCATCCTTATACTTCAAGAAATATTCTTCAATACGATCCAGCACCGGCTGGAGCCGTTCGGGAACAAAACTTCCTCCAAAATCGCCAAAATAGCCTTTCTCTGCCAAACTCACACTCTTCATAGCTGAACTCTGCTCCTCTCAACTAAACTCGAAACTTAATACCTCCATTATAAACATCTTAACGCAACTTTCCAATAGTTATTTTCCAAAAAAATTGACATCTTTATCGGTTTTTTCGCAAATGCCCCAGAGAGGATGGCTTCCGGTTCGCAAAACCGTTTCCCCTGTTTCCGGGCCCCAGTCATCTTTCTGCTGGGAAAGAATAAAATAGAAAACATGGAGCCATCACGGAGGTGGAGAAATGGCTGTCGTAAAAGCGACAAACGCCGATATCAATCTTTTGGCAAGACTGCTTCGCGCTGAAGCCGAAGGGGAAGGCAACCTGGGCATGCTTCTTGTCGGCAATGTGGCGATCAACCGTGTCCGTGTTGATTGTTCCGATTTTAGAGGCATCCGCACGATCCGGCAGATGATCTTTCAACCCCACGCCTTTGAAGCGGTTCAAAAAGGGTATTTTTATCAGGCGCCGCGGGAAAACGAACGGCGTCTCGCCAGGCGGGTCGTGAACGGCGAAAGATTCTGGCCGGCAAAATTTTGCCTCTGGTATTTCCGGCCTCCCGGCGACTGCCCGTCCCGATGGTATGATCAGCCCTTAGCCGGCAGATACAAACTGCACTGTTTTTATGAACCAACCGGAGAAACGTGCGAAGAAATTTACTACACTTGGTAAAAGGGGGCCGCGCCGTCTGCGTGACCCCTTTTTTATAAAAAACATTTTCTCAGTCATTTGCAGGCCGCTGAAATGGCCACCAGTTTGCCTCTCCGAAAATCTTGACCATAACCGGAATGAAAAGCGGCAAAACGACGAATGAATACAGAAACAATCCGACAATGGTAATCAAAGCGATTTCCAGCAACGAAAGCATTCCCGCCGGCATCATGGCCGCAAATGTGCCGCTGAGGATAATGGCGGCGGAAATGATGACTGTTCCCATTTTCTTCATCGCCATGTACATCGCCTGTTCCACCAAGAGGTTTTTGTATTCGTTGAAACGGTCCATCAAGAAAATGCTGTAGTCGACGCCAAGAGCGATGAGAATGACAAACCCGAAGAACGGAACGGCCCAAGTAAATCCCGAATAGCCGAGCAGCTGGACGAAAATCACTTCATTAATGGCCATGGTTGTGTAGTAAGTAAGAATGAGCGAACCGATGATATAAAGCGGCATCACAAATGACCGGAACAATATCATTAAAATGAACGCAATGCCAACGAGCATGAATATGACCGTTCTGTTGTAATCCTCGCTCGACATTGCATCAAGGTCGGCGTTCAAGCTTGTCACTCCGCCAACGGCCATGACGGCATTTTCCAGTTTTGTGTCTTTGGTCGCTCTTTCCACAGCCTTTTTAATTTCGGGAATTTGCGCCATCGCTTCATTGGAATAAGGATTTGCCTTGAAAATCACGTCAATGGTCATGATTTTGCGATCGGGCGACATATAAACATCAAGGACAGAGGCGAATTCTTCGCTTTCCAGCGCTTCTTTCGGAAGATAAAATCCGCCCGTCTCTTCGGATTGCGCCAGTCCGGCCAAATATTCCTGCGCCTGGCCAAGCCCATCAGACACCTGGTCCAATCCGTCCGCACTGCGTTTCAATCCGTCTGTCAATTGGGAAAGCTGGTCTCCAATTTCACTGAAACCGTCCAACAGCTGCTGCTGCCCGTCATTAATGCCGGACAATCCGGCCGCCATTTGCGGAAGACTGTCCACAATCCGGCCTTGTCCGTCCGCAAGCTTGTAAAATGCTGCCTGCTGTTCTTCAATGCCGGAAATAAGC
>CALKIU010000139.1 GCA_937995745.1 uncultured Bacillaceae bacterium
GGTTCAAAATCTCGATACTCTTCGCCTGTGCCCAAGTATCTTCGTTCATGAAACGTTTACCCTGAGCGTTTACATGTAAGAATCCGAAACAATACCAGGCGTATTCAGTTAAATGGAGCATAGAAGGAATAATAGTATCCTCCATATGTCCACCTGCCCACATAGCCATTTTATGACCGTCACCGGTATTCATGCCGACAGGGATATACTTGCTCTTTAATGCCGGATGCAAAACAATCGGTTCGCAATATGCTTCCATCATTTCCTTATCTCCGCCGATATCCCCGGTGGCAAGGATGACTGCTTTCTTTCCGATAAACTTTTTATAATCATCCCCTGCTTTTACAATAGCTCCTACTACTCTATCACCGTCTTTTACGAATTGTTCGGCACGGTGTTCAAAATAATATTTGGCACCTTGTTTCTCAGATCTCTTCCACATAAAGTAAACTGGTGCTGTGATTTCCATGTTTTTAAATTCACCGGTATCACCCATGATGAAATGGCAGCCTGGATATTCATAGTATCTTGGACCGACATAGCGGGGCAAATACGGAAGGAATGTCAATTCTCCCTCGGATATATCAATAAACCAGTTAAATACTTCCTCGGAACGATCAAGATATTTCCAGACTATTCGCTCGTTACAACGATTTGCGCAACGTTTGACCCATTCATGGAACATCTCAACCTTGTCTCCCGGTTCAATCCCGGCTGCTTGCAATGCTTTGGAAGTATATGACGCCCAACCTCCGCCCCGACCGCTCGGCATATAGTTTTTCTCCACAATAGCCACTTTAGCACCCTGCTCAGTCGCACGCAAAGCTGCCATACAGCCTGCTATACCTGCACCAATAATAAGGATTTCTGTTTCAACGGTTTCTTTAATTTTTGAATCCGGAATCGGTTCCGGGGGAGTTTCCCAACTCCATTTTTTCCCCTCGCTTTTACCAGAATCTTTAGATTGACCCCCTTTTGACTTGGAATCCGAGTCGCAACCTGTCATCAATCCTCCCGCAGCTAATCCTACTGCGGCAACTGCCCCGCCTTTTACAAACTGTCTTCTTGTAATGCCTTTTTTCTTGGAACCGTTTTCCTTGTTCATGTTTAGTGGCTCCCTTCGCAAATTGTATATGGTAAATTTACTAAAAATACAATTTGATTATACTATTTTAATATAATGAATTTGTGTCGACTTAGGTACAAAAATCTAAAAATAGCAATTTTTCTCATATTATTTGATTACTGAATCTCCCAACTTTCCGGATCCAAATCGGCGACCCACGGACGGAAATGACAATCTTGACAAAACACTACTGATTTGCGGTGCATGTTGTGACATACATTACAATCTAAATCACCATTATGGCTTTGATGGGGGTTGCTTCCATCTTCAAAGAAGGTTTCAGCTTTAACAGTTTCAAAGACTTTGTCAACCTTATCAGGATCATCATGGCATTCCAAACAATAATCAAATGTTCCAAAATCACGCTTTTCAAATGGTGTTTCGAAATTCCCTGTTATAAAATTAACGCCTTTTTGAATTTTCCTTCCCAAAGTTTCCTGGTGACAATCTTGACATTTTACTTCTGCATCAGCATGTTTTTTGGCAAGAAGAGAACCTTCCTCATATGAAGCCATATATGGATCCATTGTGTGACATATGCCACAGAAAGAAGGATTCTCACTAGCTTTCAATACTGCGAAACCGCTTGCAAACATTAACACAACCAACGTTCCAACTATGATAAGAATTTTTTTCTTGGTAGAAAACTGCCTTTTATTACCGTTTTCCCCCTTCTTTTTCATGCAGTTCACACTCCTGTTAATTTTAAGTTTGGTTTATAAAAATTAAAAAATTATTCCTTTGGTTAAAATGCTTGCGGTTGTCTGTTTTTAAAAAACGGGTATCCCTTTGCAACAAAAAAATATTTCATCAATTGGAAAACTCGTTGTTTTTACAATATAATTGGTATTTTATATAATTACATTGTTATTAATTTAAAAAAAATAAAAAGAATACATTTTTAATATACAATGTAAACAAAAAAATAATATTGTAAATTTTATTACAATATTTTATCTTTATTAACTTAACTCACACATAATATACATAACTAGCGTTATTTCCAACTTTTATTAAATACTTCTTTCTTTATTAAAAATGTATTCCTTCTTCGAAAAACAGCATACACTTCCCATCCTTGGCATGTATGCTGTCGTTCTTCAGTTATTATCTGACTTTCTTTACCGGATAGATAGCGTTAGTCCTTATTTCTCTGATTTTTGTTCTTCGTTTTCTTCAGTTTCATCCAATTCACTTGTCAGTTCGCGGGCAGATTTCTTAAACTCCCCGAGCGTTTGACCCACGGCTCGTCCCAATTCAGGAAGTTTGCTTGGTCCGAAAATTATAAGAGCGAGCACGAGAATTAAAATTAATCCAGGTATACCAATGTTTGACAACATATTGATCTCCCTCCGATGATTAATCATCCAGAATTTATAAATTGCTGATAAATTGATAACCGGAGGCCCATAATAGGCCTCCTTTCATTTTGAACGCTATTTTAAAATATTAATTAAACATTTCTCCCGTATTTTGTCCTTTTTCTTCTTCTTCCGTTGTCATGCGCTTAATTTTTCCTGACTTAAACTTGAAGTTCGGATCGGCAAGACGTTTACCGAGTACATAGGATAAACAGTTACAAACACTTCCCAGGTTTTGTCCCGGAAGCACAAAATTATATACACCTGCGTAATAGTCGCCTGTCATTATTCCTGTATTGAACAAACCGTCGATTGGCGTATCGTCTTCCTCACAAACCTGCATATATTCATTTGTACGCAGTCCGCCTGTAACGGTCAAAAAAGTCATGGCGTTTCTGTTAAAATGAGTTCGTGCACCGTAGAACGGTCCTGTTTTAATGGGACGCAATACATCCGGGTTTACATTAAATTCTTCATCAAATCCTTGTTCTGCATATTTATTGTATCTTTCAATGGACTCGAGGGCATTTTGTTTTGCTTCGCCTGTAAAGCCCATTTGATCAAGCAGTTCTTCAATGGTATCAGCTTTATAATACTGCCCGGCTTTAACATTTTGTTCCCAGCGTTCCACTAATTCTTCAGGAGTAATCGGGCCGATGCCGTTTTCGGCATTTACCGTACAGCCGAATGACTCCCATTTATCCTGAATATAGGCATATTGACTGTCCCAGATAGAGAACGCTATACGGTCCGGTAATTGCAATAATGCAATCGCACCGTAACTGAAGTTTGTTACTTCATTATGATAACGTTTTCCGTCACTCGTCAGGTTAATTCCCCAGAAGTTATCAATCGAGTTAAAAGTCGGACCAACAGCTCCGCAGTTAATCATCGGGGCATTGGGATAAGTTTTTTGCCAAGCCGCACCAATCCAGAGAGCCATTTTGTGTCCGTCTCCGGGCATCAACCCGTTATAAACAAGCTCGGCATCATAGTCAACTTTTTCGGTTTCAAGATTGTCTTTGTACAATTCCCAAGCCCAAGGAGCATATTTTGCCATCATATCGGCATTTCTTGAAAAATCTCCAGTGGCAAGGACTATACCCTTTTTAGCCTCATATTTAATGTACTCTCCGGTCTCCATATTTTCGGCAACGACACCGGACACTCTTCCTTTGTTATTATCTTCGCGGATTAAATACAAAGCTTTCGTGCGGAAATCAATTTCTCCACCCATTTCTTTAAAGATATCCGCCAAAGCTTGGGCGCACAAAGGAGCACCAAACAATGCACCAAAGGGCTGTTCATCATTATAGAAATTATGGGAACCCGGCGGCACCGTCAATACACCGTCCGGATCTTTATAACCGGGTTCAAGGGCTACTTTTAACCCTTTGGATGCCATTTTATCAATCATCCAGTCCATGGCTTTCCCGGAGTTTTGCAGCCAAGTTGCCCATTTGCGCTCATCTATAAAATGAGCGGCTGAAATCTTTTCAATTTTTGTCGCATGACGCGTTATTTCACTGGTTAAAGTATAGTCGATTCCTAATTCTTTTTGTTTCTTACTGCCGATGGCATGAAATGATCCGCCTCGTCCGATTGGTTTAGAGCTTGCAGAAATTATCCTGACGTCTGCTCCGTCTTCTTTCGCTGCCACTGCAGTCGTTAATCCGGATAAACCTGAACCGATCACAATATAGTCATGTGTGATGGTCTTTTTAATCTTGCTATCCGGTAGCGGATACTCTTCCGGCATAATTTCAAAACTCCATTTTGTCTTTTCATATTTTTCCGCCGTCATGACTCCCCCGCCGGAAGACGATTTTCCTTCTTTATCACTGGATTTGTCTCCGTCTGATGAACATCCCACCAGACCACCCATCGCTGCTACACCTGCTACACCTGCTGCCCCTTTCAAGAACTGACGCCTGCTAATGCCCTTCTTCTCTTCACTCATGAGAAGTCCTCCTTTATTTATTACCATGCTTTATAATAAAAAAATAAAAAACACTGTTAAAAAATCAGAAATTAAGCGGCATTGGCAATACACTTCTTCTTTCAAACTCTGACATTCCTTAAAAAATGCAAAAGCGCCTTTTTCTTGATGGGAATAATGTACTTGTGTCTGTCTATAATAGCGCAACCATTTTTTAAATCGTTCTAAATTTCTTATTAATTTAGTAATATATTCCTATGAAAATTTTATTAATATCGATATCATTATACAATTAAGATTGTATAGAAACTTAGAAAAATTTGTTACATTTTCGCAATAATTGTAATATTTATCTCTTTTTTGCAATTAAAAAGATATACCGTTGGAAAAAAATCAAAGCGACACTTGCAAGATAAACTTGTATTCTCCCATCTTTCTTTCACACCATACTTCTTCAAAGTTGACAAACTTTTTCTAGATGCAAAAATCCGAAACAGAGTCAATAACTTGCAACATTTATAATAGATAATCCCGGTTTCACAACCTCCATGTTATTGCAAAATATCAAGCTTCACCCTGCTGCACTAAAGACGAAATCCTGCTCATTTCGACTTAACTGTAAAGTATTTCCTTAACCGCTCTTACACCTTCTCAGGCATGTCCATTATTTTGCTATTCTCTTGAATTCACTCCCATAAAAAGAGGAAGCGCATAATACGCATCCTCTTTACGGCTTGTCCTATATCATCCGGAAGAGGGCATAAATATAGCCCTTCGTCCAACATTAAAATAAAGCAACTGCAGACAATGTTTTGGCAATGTTTTCCGAAACACACCGAAAAGAATAACGTTCCATCACCGGCTAAGAGAATCAAAGGGCAATGGCAGAAAACCAGGGACTTCCAACCAGCACAGGGAGTGACTCCACTCCAAATGGACTGCACAGCAACGGTAATAAATCCAGCTATTCCCTGCCATTTTCAGCATAGCGATTACATGCTCATTTTTTCTCCTTACTAATCAAGATAATGCGAATGACTCCGCCGTTCCAGATTCTGCTATAGTTCCGAAAAAGAAGAGATAGGTATTAAAATCAGTCTAGACAGGCTTGAGTGTAAAAAATAATCCGGCAAAAAGAATTTCACGGCTTAACCAGAAACTGTCCCAATGGCAACCGTACGAAATACCAAGGGTGAAAGGGAAACAAATAATGGCTCTCACGTGACCGGCCCAAACCTTTATTCCCGAGCCGGTTAATTTCAGACGTTTTTCTTTGCTGATTTTTCCACGAAACACACAATAACAACTAAATTATGTATTTTTCGAAGGGAAAATTGTGTTAAATGCGTCAATTCTTTCATTTCGGCCGGCTTTTATATTTGGGAGGAAGCCTTTCCGAATAAAAGGGAGTACAGTTGAAAAAACAACCGTACTCCCTTGAAAAAAGCAAATTATTACATTTTATTAATCCTGAATTCTCTACTTGATTCACTTTACTTTTTCGGTCTCTTCCTGTTTTCCGTCTTGTTCCTCATCAATAAGTCCTTTTGTGGAAGTCTTAAATTCTTTAAAAGTTTGACCTACGGCACGACCAATTTCCGGAAGCTTTTTAGGTCCAAAAATCATCAAGATGAGAAACAAAATCAAAATAAGACCTGGAATTCCAATATTTGATAGCATCAAATTCATCTCCTTTTATTCTCGTCAATGACGCATATACATTTCTGCATATTTCTTCCGTTTTACACAGGCAACACATTCTTCATCATGTTCAGACAGAGTGTCAAAATTTCTTTTACAAATCCTGCAAACTTTTGTGTAAACAGGATGGGAAACAGGCGTATTCAACATGACCTTTTCCGTGACGGTAATCGCTTTCTCGGGGCAAATGTCCATGCACAAGCCGCATGCCGTACAACTGTGCGCATTGATGGCAAAGCTTTCTGACGTAATCGAAAAACACTTTTTATTGCACAATGCCTGACAAGCTTTGCACAACGCGCACTTTTCCGGATCGAGAACAATCTCCGCAAATTGATGTTCAGGATAATATTTGGAGACGTCAAGATCATTTTGGTTAAAACGCCATTTTGCCGGAGTCAACTCTTTCAATAGTGACTTCGATTCTTTTTTCCATGCAGTCAGCAATTCCCGTCTCGTGATTTTTTCTTCCGCCCGGTTCACTTTGCGACATGTTACCGTAAAAGGGGTTTCTCCTAGCTCAAGGAGAATTTTGTTGGCTTCGTCAATGGCTTCCTGCCATTCTTTGCAAAGTTCTTCTTCCTCGCAAATAATGCCGCGCACGCCTTTTTTATAATAAATGAGAAGTTCTTTCCCTGCAGGTACATCCTTATTTTTGACAATTAATTGGTTTTGCACAACGGATCTTTTAGGAAAAATTCCCGCCACCGCCTGAACCGGACAAGCGGCAATGCATTTTCCGCATTCATTGCAATTTTCCCCGTTAATTTGCGGAATGCCATTGACGAGTGAAATGGCCTTCCGGGGACATGCATCGATGCACTTGGTGCATGTGGAACGGGGACTTTTATGGCGGGTGCAAGTTTTTAAGATTTCATATTCATAGTGAAGACTTTCGATCCATTTTGTAAAAATTCCCATGGCTTATGCACCTCGCAGCTATTTCATCAGCACTTTGAGCATACGGTTTTATGCAAACGGCTCGATTTTCAACAGTTCGTTTAACATTTCTGCGTCCATATGCAGATAGTTTTTCAAAATCTTTGCCAATCCGCGATAAAAATCCGTGTCGGCATGTTCAATAACATTGTCGGCAAACTCGGGAACGAACATTAACAGATGTTTTTCCAAAAAGGATTTTTGCTCCCCAAGCAAATGTTTCACATTGCTCCAGTCTAAATCGCCGTTATTTTCCACCTGTTGCAAACAAATGTCATTTAAATGGTACATAAAATCGAGTTCCAAACCGATATGGTCATCCGCTTCAAAATTTTGCTCTTTTACGGCAAAGCCGTACTTTTTGTAAATGTTGCGCACTTCCAGTGTATGTTTTTGGAATAAAAGCCGATCCTTCCGCACATACACCGACTCCCACGGCGGAGCCGGCAGTTCAAACGGCCCGATAAACATTCTTGTATAATCCCAATGCAAAGCCTCAAAATCATCCCGGTTGTAAACAGGATCAAAATTCGCCAAGTATTCCTTAATATTACGAACGCCTTCGGAAATTCCCTCCGAATCGTTTACGAACGGAAAATGTTCGGCCATTTTTTGCTGGACAAATATTTTTAAATACTCTTGAACAGGTTCTTCAATAAAAAACCGTCTCAAAATGTCGTAAGCATATTTCCTCGCATGCAAAACGGAGGCCATATCTTCCAAAGTCATTTTTTCTGACACAGCTGGTCAACTCCTTTGCGGTGTTATCCGGTAATATCCTCCATCTCAAACAAATCCGGGGTCGTCCAATCCAAGCCCACTTCCCGAAGAAGGGATTCTCCCGGAGCCGGTTCGACAATATTGCTGGAAATTCCCACTTCTATATCTCTGTTGCGCAGCGCCGGAATGACGTTAACCGGAAACTGGATAAAATCGTACCGATCATTTTCGCTGTACGGAATCCGTCTTTTTTCCAGCAGGGTGCGCACCCGCTTTCTGTCCTTTCCGAACACTTTGGCAGTCTTGAAAAAGTAGTCTTTTTCCGAAAACATATACGTTTGATCCAGCTTTTCATTAAAGTTTTGCTGGTAAACTTGCCCGGTGAATTTGTTCTCCAGCGAACAGTAATGAACGCCGAGCTGCAAATTTTTCTCAAGGGCAAATCGCACGAGTTCAAGGCAGGCTTCTTCGCTGCCGGCCACGGCCAGCCCGCCCGCATACCAGTAGTTGTAATAAATCTCATACGGTGGATTCTTCAGCTTAAAACCGCGCTTCGTAAATTCTTTTGCATTGCCGAGGGGGAAACAGAATTCCAACAAGTTTATTCCGAAAATCCCCAGTTTGTCCAATTCCACAAGAAGTTTTTTCATTTCCTCAACCGTGCCGGGAATCACGGGCATTTCCACCATCACATGCGGAATGTATTTTTGGGCCAGAGCGATTTTCCCGAGAATATGCTTTATTTTCTGCGGGGAATCGTCCATTTTGATGCTGAAACGGAATTCATCCAATCCTGCGTTTTTTAGTTTGATAAGCAATTCCTCATCCACCAGATCCCCGGTTGAATAAATTCGCGTATACGCATCGGGGGCAATTTTTTGCGCCAGTTCAAAAAATCGGACCACCTCATCCTTAAACAGGAAGGGTTCACCGCCCGTTACGGCAAGGTGCCTCAATTTTACACCGCTGTCCACCAGTTCCTGCAGTTCCTTATGAATGTCTTTCGTCCTGTCCTTATAAAATTCATAGTCATCTTGATTCGGATTGAAACAAAAATAGCACTGGCGATGGCACTTTAATGAAACATACGTTGTGTAGCTGCCGACACCTGTTTGGCACGCCTCACAGGCACTCGATATTCTCGTCGTCACTACGCTTTTGCGGTTGTTGCGGACAAGGGCCCCCATCTTTTCCAATTCATTCAAGATTCCCTCTTTGTCTTGCGGACGTTGCCTTTCCGCAAAAGGAACACCGAAAGAGGATATATTTTCAAGAGTCGCTTTTTCTCTATCAATATAGATTTGGGCATATTTTAAAAAAGCTTTATTCTTAATGATATTTATTGTATCCAGGGTTACTCGTCTGAGCATGATGGTTCCCCCTCTTGACTTCATTCGTGAAAATTTTAACATAGAAACGCATCGACAACATTGCCATTTATCACTATTATAAAATTAAAAATGATTTTTTAATATAGTAAATGAAGACAAAAAAAGGCTTGTGGATTTGTACCGTTAAACAGTTTCCAAGGAAATGCCATAAGTCACTTCCATCAACCAATATAAAATCGACAATTTCTTGAAAAATTGACAAACCTTTAAGAAGCCCGGGGCAAACAGGATCTTTTATTTTCCCCCGCGCCATACACTCTCCGGTAGCTGCCGTACCCAAAAACAGGCGGAAAATGAAATATTCACAGAACCCGCCCAATTGTGATATAGGGTTTGTACCGTATGTTACTAAAAAGCAAATCTTTTATGACGATCTTGTGACTTGAATTGTCCTATTTTAAACATTCATATATGATAAATTGAGAAACGACCGTCGGGGAAAGGAGAGGTGAACATCATGGGAGGCGTCAATGTACCCGAGTTCGTTCAGGAATTGCTGGCTTCCAGCAAACACGGTTTAGAAGGCATCGCAGGCAAATTGTCAGAAATTCTCGCTCATCCGGTCATCATAACAGATCCTTTGCACAGGGTCAAAGCGTCAACAGCGGAAGAAGTGGATCCCGATTACGGCGAAATCGTCATTCACCTTCATTTAGACCAGGATTTTGAACAGTTGTTTTTCGATTGTGTCCTTTCTTTCAACGGTGATTTTCATGAAGCGATCGGTCACCGGATTTTTTTTAACAATCAAAACCACGGCTATATCTTTACTTTATTAAAAGAAGCGGACGGAAAAAAACGGTTGATTGAGGGATACGAATCCTTGATCAAATATGCCGCCTCCTTATGCTCCATGCAAATACAAAAAGAAAAGGAGATTAAAGCCGAGCGCTTTCAATTTAAAAACGCCTTTCTTTTTGATTTGCTGTACGGCAATTTGAAAAAGCGGGAAGACATTCTCGCTTTCGGCGACATTTGGAACTGGGATTTCCTCCAGCCCCATGCCGTCCTTGTCTTCGCCATTAAAGATTTCAACTATTACTCTTCCGACCGCCAGCTTCTACAGACATTGCGCTATACGGTGGAACAGGCTTTGATTCAGAACGGCATCCAACCAATTACCTTTTCAAAACAAAATGAAATCGCCGTTATTTTTCCAAAGGATACAGACAGCAAAAATCAACAAAAGGAAAAAGAATTTATTGCCTTTGTCATGCAACAAGCGAAAAAAACGGACTTAAACGAAAGAGTGGCGTGCGGAATCGGAAAAACGTACAATAATCCGGAAGAACTTTATAAAAGCTATCAAGAAGCCAAGGTTGCTTATGAACTGGGCCGGTTGCTCGATGTGGACATGCCCGCTTTTGCCAATATGGGATTGGAAACCATTTTATATAAACACGATTTGCAAGCGTTAAAAGAATTTTATCAGTACGTTCTGGGAGATTTGCTCAACCAAGATGAAGACGGTGAACTAATGTATACATTGGAAAGTCTTGCAAAACACCAATTTGATATCAAACAAACGTCGGAAGCTCTCTTTCTCCATCGCAATACATTACGGTACCGGATGAAAAAAATTGAAGAAATTCTCGATATAAAATTGGATGATTTAAATAATCGGTTAAATATTATTGCCGCATTCAAAATTAAACAGCTTCACAATCTTTGATGCATATGAGGATTCATCAAGAAAAGCATTCCTTGCCCAACCTCCTCTGCCCAATATTCCCTGCATGATTCGAAGAAAGTGTTTTTGCTTTTACAAAATCAGCCCGCTTGAAAAGAGAAAAAGAAAGCGGAACAAAAGGGTGATAGATGCCGCCATGGAAATTTTCCGCAACGTTTGTCCCAGAAACTGCTACGGAACGTGCAGCATGTTGTCGTATGTAGAAAACGGAATCCTCACGAAAGTGACGGGCGATCCGAAGCACGGTTATTCAAAAGGCCATCTTTGCGCAAAAGGATACGCTTACACGCAATATGTATACAATCCTTACCGTTTGAAGTATCCTGTTTTGCAAAGTCCGAGAGGATCAGGAAACTGGAAAAGAATCAGCTGGGATGAGGCTTACAATATCATTGCCCGGAAAATACTCGAACTGCATGACCGCTACGGATCAAATCTCGCTCTCGGCTACAATAAATTTTCCGGAAACTTGGGAATTCTTCATTATGCCACGGAAGGAATGTTTAACAGCCTCGGTCCCCACACAAAACCTGCCGGCAATTTATGCATGGGCACGGGAGAACAAGCCATCCGGGATTCTTTCGGCGGCGAATTCCGTAATCCCGCCCCCGAAGACATGGCTGAGGCAAAACTGGTTGTCCTTTGGGGCGCCAATCCGGCCGTTACGAACGTTCACCAAATGAAGTTTATTTATTCCGCTTTGAAAAAGGGCGGCAAATTGGTCGTCATTGATCCTCTGTATACAGCAACGGCGGCAAGAGCGGACCTGTATGTTCAAATTCGTCCCGGCACTGACGCCCTCCTTGCTCATGGGATTGCCAAATTACTGTTGGAGAAAAAAGAAGGAAGAGACGAACCGGTTCATTTGCCCGGGTGGAAGGCATACAAAGAATTTTTGAAAAACAAAATTGATTTGGACACCGTTTGCCAAAAAACAGGAATCACACATGAATATATTGAAAAATTGGCCGTTCTGTATGACAACTGCCGACCGGCGGCTACGTGGGCCGGCTTCGGCATTCAACGCAACAACCATGGCAAAGAGAGCATGAAGGCGATCATTTCTTTGGCGGCGTTAACGGGAAATATCCATGTCAAAGGCGGAGGCGTGTATTTTGCCCATGACGATATCAATGATTTTCCGTTGCACTTGGCAAGATTTCCGGAAAAGAAACATCCAATCATTCCCCGCTCCCGCCAAATTAATATTGCCAATTTTGCCGAAGAAGCTTTGCAGCTCACCGATCCGCCCTTGAAATTTTTATGGATCGCATCACGCAATCCTCTCTCACAAGACCAAAACTTGAAAGGTTGGCAAGAATTAATAAAAAACCTTGAACTGATTGTCACTGTCGATTTATATATGACGGAAACAGCCAAACATTCAGACATAATCCTGCCGGCGGCAAGTCATTTTGAAGAAGAAGATTTGCTCGTCGGATACTGGCATCACTGGCTCTCATTCAACGAAAAAGCGGTGGCGCCCTATTTTGAAGCCAAAAGTGATTTGAAAATAGCCAGAGAATTAACAAAAAAACTCAATGAACTGTCGCCGGGATTCTCAAATTTTCCGTATGACCGGGAACCAATCGATTGGATCAAAATGGAATTGACACCGAAAATCAAAAAAAGATACGGAATCGGTTCTTACAAAGATTTGCTCGAAGGCCCGCGGCACCGGACAGACATGGAGCCCGAATCCGTTGCCGGAGAAAATTTCTCCTTTTTTGCCGGAAAAAAACCAGCCGGCAGTGACGAAGAAAAAAACTATCCGTACCGTCTTCTTTCTCCGCAATCATTGTTGAGAATACACTCGCAATTTTCCCATGTTCCGTGGCTCCGGCCGGAACATGAGGAAACCGTGGCGGTCATCGGCACAACTTTAGCCGCGAAAAAAGAAATCAAAGACGGGATGAAGATAAAAATTTACAACGAACAAGGCGCACTCACGGCCACGGCAAAAACAAATGAATATTTGCCGGAAGATACGGTCGTTGTGGAGCAGGGCGGCAAGAATCCGATCAATCAACTGATCAAAATAAATGGCGGGAATAACATTCCGGAAAGCACTTATTTCTATGATTGTTATGTCAATATTTCCAAGAAAGAAGGGGCAGAGGCATGACAAATCAAGTTGGTTTTATCTTTGACGCCGATTCATGCATAGGCTGCAAAGCTTGTGAGGTCGCCTGCCGGAATGAAAACAAAACGTTCGACGGCGTAAAATGGAGAAGGGTGACGAAGATCTCGGAAGATACGTTCCTGTCGGTTTCATGCAACCATTGCAACAACCCCGAATGTTTCCGGGTCTGTCCGGAAAATGCTTTTACGAAACGGTACGACGGCATTGTGCTTATCGATTCGAGTCTCTGCAACGGCTGCAAAATTTGTGTGGAAGCTTGCCCGTACAATGCTCCGCAGTTTGATCCGGAAACAAACAAGGTGACGAAATGTCAAATGTGCTATCCCCGTCAAGACCAAGGACTTCTTCCGGCATGTGTGGAAGCTTGCACAACTTCCGCCCTCGGTCTTGTCGATTTGGAAACTTTTGTGGACCCGAATGCCGTGCCGGCAATTGAAGGTTTTCCGGATATCCGCATTACCCAACCATCGATTGTCTTTTATCCGCAAAGAAAAAAGGACCGCTATTTTCTTAACCATTAGCAGCTGTTCATGGCCTGAGGATAACGGCTGCTTGCAAGGAAAAAACCCGCACCGGTCCACTTCATATCGGGCGGGTTTTTCTTGTGGATGACGGAACAAAAATTTCCGTCTCTTGAACCGCGGATAAATGGTTCCAACGGAAACGATAACGGTCTTGCCGCCATCCCATCCACCGGGGAAAGGGCGGACCCCGCTGTTCCAATATCAAAAAAAAGGAGCTTCCTTTTGATATTTCCCGGCAATATCTCTGTCCGTTTTTCGGGAATGCCGGGAACATTGCAAATGGACGGCGACCAAAAATCAACTGCGGGGAATCCCGCTCTATTCCATATTTTTCAACGTTCTTCAACAATCGTTTACGGGACAAGAAGGAACATTACTGACCGCTTTCGTTTCCGAGGCTTTGAAGCCAAACTATTTTCCCCTGTAACCCAGTCTTTCGGAAATCTTTTGCCCCACTTCCAAGATTTTATCTTTCAATTTTTCGACCCGTTCATCGGTCATGCGCATCGACGGCCCCGATATGCTCACGGCTGAAACGGCCCGTCCCGTATGATCAAAAATCGGCACGCCGATGCAAATGATTCCATATTCATTTTCCTGCCTGTCAAGGGCATAGCCTTTTTCCCTGACGGAAGCCAGTTCCCGGAGAAACGCGTTTTTATCTGTAATCGTATATTCCGTGTGGGCCGACAAACCTTTCCTCTCAATAATTTCCATTACCTCTTGTTCCGGCAAATGGGCCAGGATCGATTTTCCTACAGCCGTGCAATGCATCGGCGCTCTTTTGCCGACCTTGGAATGCATCCGCAGGGTTTCATTGCCTTCCAGCTTTTCTATGTATACAACTTCCCCTTGATCATAAACAACAAGATGAATGACTTCGTTTGTAAATTCCTCCAACTCTTGAAGGAACGGTCTTGCTTCCGCGCGCAAATCAATGGATTCCAGAAGCTTGGCGCTGATTTCCAAAAACTTGTAACCCAGTTTATAACGTCCGGTGTCTTTGTTTTGTTCCACATATCCGTATTTTACCATTGTCGATAAAATACGGTACACGGAACTTTTATTAATATCAATTTGTTTGGCGATTTCCGTGACTCCCAAACCGTCCTTATGTCCGCTGATAATATCGATAATTTCAAAGGCCCTGCTCACCGATTTCACGATATTTTCCCGCTCTGCCATCTCTTCACCTCCCGCCGGGAACATATAACCGATGCATGGCAAAATTCCCTCGCCTCGCATAAACTGTTTTTCAAACATCCGGCCGCTTTCGCCGAAGAATATCCGTCTTCCCCGCCGGCACAGCATTCCTCCATAATGGCATGCAACCTTCCGCAGTTCCGCACAGAATTCGCAAAGGAAATAGACGTTTTTTTACACAAAAAAATACGCCCGCATCAACGTCTCCCCATCAATTATAAGCAATTTCGAGAAAAAATGTCTGCGGGCAGCGGACATTATTTTGTACCGGAAATGTATGTATACAAAACCCAGTCAGAAAATGTATACGCATCCCTTTCAATCCCCCGGGTCTGACATAAGGGAGAAAGCTGTTCCGCGAGGGTCTTCTTCCCCCTTGGAACAGCTTTCCGTTTCCGTTCAACAAAATGAACAGGAAAAGATATTATCTTTTTACGGCAAATTTCTCTTTTGCTTCACGGCGGCGGCGGTGCAAAATCGGCTCCGTATATCCGTTCGGTTGGTTGCGGCCTTCAAACACGAGGTCGCACGCTGCCTGGAAGGCAACAGAATCTTCGTAATTCGGCGCCATCGGACGATAGTTCGGATCGCCGGCGTTTTGCTCGTCAACGACTTTCGCCATCCGCTTGAATGTTTCAAGCACTTGTTCTTTTGTCACAATGCCGTGGTGAATCCAGTTGGCAATGTGCTGGCTGGAAATTCTCAATGTCGCCCGGTCTTCCATCAAACCAATGTTATTGATGTCAGGCACTTTGGAACAGCCGATGCCTTGGTCAATCCAGCGGACAACATAGCCAAGAATTCCTTGGCAGTTGTTTTCAAGCTCCGCGTTAATTTCTTCGGCGCTCCAATTGGTGTCTTCAGCAACAGGAATTTGCAGCATTTTATCGCGATAATCTTCGTTCATCTGCTCCATCAATTGTTCCTGCACAGACGGAACGTCCACTTGATGATAGTGGAGGGCGTGGAGCGTGGCTGCAGTCGGCGACGGCACCCAAGCCGTGTTGGCTCCCGCTTTCGGATGAACAATTTTTTGTTCCAGCATTTCCGCCATCATGTCCGGTTGGGCCCACATGCCTTTTCCGATTTGCGCTTTGCCTTTAAAACCTGTTTGCAGTCCGATGTTGACATTGGATTTTTCATAGCTGGCAAGCCACGTTGTGTTTTTCATTTCGTTTTTGCGAATCATCGGGCCGGCTTCCATTGACGTATGAATTTCGTCCCCCGTCCTGTCAAGGAATCCTGTATTGATAAAGATGACTCTTTCTTTCACTTTGCTGATGCAGTTTTTCAAGTTCAAGCTCGTTCTCCGCTCTTCGTCCATTACGCCGATTTTCAACGTATTGCGCTCAAGGCCGAGCATGTCCTCAATGCGGGTGAACAGTTCGTTGGCAAATTCAACTTCAGCCGAACCGTGCATTTTCGGTTTAACGATATAGATGGAACCTTTTTCAGAGTTTCTGAACCGTCCGTTGCCGAGAATGTCGTGTTTGGCAATCAAGCTCGTAACCACGCCGTCCATGATGCCCTCCGGCACTTCGCGGCCGTCCTTGTCAAGAATCGCTTCTGAAGTCATCAGATGGCCGACATTGCGGACAAACAAGAGAGAACGTCCTTTTAACTTGAATGTTCCGCCGTCCGGAGATTTATATTCACGATCTTCGTTAAAAACGCGGGTCATCTGTTTGCCGTTTTTCACAAAAGTGGCCGACAGATCGCCTTTGACAATGCCGAGCCAATTCCGGTAAACGAATGTTTTGTCTTCGGCGTCAACAGCGGCTACAGAGTCTTCGCAGTCCATGATCGTTGTAATCGCCGCTTCCAAAATGATGTCTTTAATGCCGGCTTTGTCAGACTTTCCGACCGGATGATTGCGGTCGATCTGAATTTCGATATGGAGGCGGTTGTTTTTCAAAAGCACCGCTGACGGTTCTTCCTCTGATCCTTGATAACCGACAAATTTATCCTCTTCTTTCAAGCCGGTTTTTTCGTTATTTTCCAAAGTTACAACGAGTTTTCCGTCGACAATCTCATACTTGGTGGCATCCTTATGAGACCCGGTCTTTAACGGAACGGCTTGATCAAGGAAATTCCGTCCGAAGGCAATGACTTTTGCGCCGCGAACCGGATTGTATTTGTCTCCTCTTTCCGCTCCGTCTTCTTCGCTGATGGCATTGGTTCCGTATAAAGCGTCATAAAGGCTTCCCCAACGCGCATTGGCGGCATTGATTGCGTAGCGCGCATTGTCAATGGGAACCACGAGCTGCGGTCCGGCTTGGACAGCCACCTCATCGTCCACATTCTCAACCGTAATTTGAAAATCTTCCACTTCCGGCTCGAGATAGCCGATTTCCTCTAAAAAGGCTTTGTATTTTTCCAGATCAAAGTCTTTATTTTGTTTATGCCATTCGTCGATTTTCTTTTGCATTTCTTCGCGAACGGCCAATAATTCCCTGTTTTTCGGCGCCATGTCGTCAATCAGTTTTTCAAAATCAGCCCAAAACTTGTCACGGTCGACACCGGTTCCCGGAAGGGCTTCGTTATCGATAAAATCGGCAAGAACTTTTGCCACTTGGAGATTTCCAATCTTTACATACTGTGTCATCCACAATTCCTCCTCGAAAAAAATGGTGGTTCCTTTTGTGATTATTTCACCTATACCCCGGTTTAACTGTTTGCTATTACGCAACAGCGTTTCTAATATTCTCACACATGATATTATCATGGAGGTTGGAAAAAATTCAATATCTTTTATGAATTTTATGAATTTTTTAATAAGAAAAATAAATTTTTCAAAAATACTGCCCCGGATCATGCTCCCAGTCATAGGAAAATTATCCCGAATATCCCGCCGGCCAGCCTCCGCAACGGAAAAACAAAAACTCCGTTAAATCACTAAAAAAAGGGTTTTTTTGGGAACAAAAGAGACGGCACGCCCATCTATTTTATAAATGTAAGAATGATTTGGCCGTTTTGGGGTGTAAGCCGTGACAGAAACGGCGGCAGACGTATAAAATTTCTAAACCTGCAAAAACTATCCCTTTAGAGGTGAAAAAAATGGGTCTTTGGGAATCATTTCACAAATGGCGGGAAACGCGGTATGAAGACTATATGCAGCGAATGAAAGAGGAAAATAAATGTCCCGACTGTTCAGGAAAAGGATTCCATTTGTATCCTGCCCACGAACTTATTTTTTATGACGAACAGTTGGATTGTTCTTCCTGCGGCGGCACGGGAACTTACAGCGAGTGGGAAAAGGGATTATGAAGACAATTGGCGGCAGGACGATGGAGCTGTCTGACTAACCGCTGCGTTTTTTTGGGCCCGTTATGATTGGGCATCTTTCCCACATTTTTGCCGAAGGAGCAATCTCTTTGCCGCTCATAGGGACACAGGGCCCGAAAACTCCGCACGCTTAGTGGACATCACGCCTGTTTGAGGACAAATGTACGAAAATAGTCACACTTTGTCTTTAACAATCTTGTTTAAAGACAAAAGCATTGAAAAATCCGGCCGCTTTGTCCTCAAAAGCCATGTTTTAGGAATAACGCATGAAAAAACCCGTTCGTTTTATCCTCCAATAGCCTCCTCTTTGAAGACAAATGGCAGGGAAAACCTGTTCGTTCGGCAAACGGCAGGGACACCGAGAGGTCAACCCCTGGAAAAGGCGATATGCGGAAAAAAATCAGTGGAACGAAAAACTTTGCAAGCCCGGCCCATCAAATTTTTTAAAAAAGAGACTGTATGAAAAATGGAGTCATTTTCCATGCTCGCCGGACTTTGTTCAGCAAGCATTTCGACAATTTTCCGGGAAATAAATCTTTTTCTTCAACAGTATATTCGTTGTCAATCGAAAAAAATAAACCGGCTGTCCAAAAAGCGCGATTGTCACATTCTCCATGACGGCATTTCAGGACGTTGGCGCTTTTTCGGACAGCCCCTTCACTTCTCCCTTGCCCAAATCAACGGGAACCGTGCTGATACGTTTGCCCCTTTGCCTCTTCCACCTCAACACGGGTGAATGAACGCTGGAGCAAGTGGCCGTACAAAGAAGCGAGAACTTGCTGGAACAGCATGCCGAGAATGACCGGCAAAGCCACGGCCGGCGGAAAATACGTAACGGCGATTACCGCTCCGGCACTGATGTTCCTCATTCCGCCCGTAAAAGTGAGCGAAATGATTTCTTCTTTTTGCCATTTTAAATATTTTCCTATCATCCAAGAAATAAAATAACCGGAAAGAGCAATCAACAAGACCGAAAACAGAATAAAGAGCAATTTAAAATTTAAATCCTTTATAAACGGAGCGATGTTGGAACTGTTAATCATGACGACGAGGGCCAGTCCAACTTTCGTAAAAGGGCCGAGCCGGCTGCTCAGTTTTTCGGCTGTCTGCTCTGACGTAAACTGATGGAAGAGCATTCCCAAAATCGACGGAAGGACAACCATTCCGAACAGTCCGCCCATCATGGCCGCAACATCCATTTCGATTTGCTGTCCGACAAAGAGGGCGAGGCTGTACGGGACGATAAACGGCGACAATAATGTGTCAATTAAGATGACAGACAAAGCGACGGGAATATTTCCCTTGTAAATTGTCACCCAGACAAAGCTTGTAATCCCCGTCGGAATCACCGTCGCCAGTACAAGCCCCGTAATCGTATACACATCCCCTCTAAAAACAAGATGGCCGTATGATAAAGCCCACAACGGCATAATCACATGAAGGACAAGGAGCGCTACGATCATCGGCATAGGATGGGCAAGGGCCCGGCCGAACGATTTAAAATCGGATCTTAAACTGCCGGAAAAAGTCATAAAGGCAAAAATCCACGGCACCAAATATGTATAGGGATGCAAATAATCCGCAAAAATGATCCCGAAAATGACGCTTGTCGGTGTAATAACCGGAATGATGCGATTTAAAAAAACATTAATTTTTTGCCATGTTGACATGGAAATCTCCTTCAACTGCGAGGGTCTAATTAAAATGACATTGTTAATATTAACGCTCTTAGCAAAAAAATGAAAGCATTTTGAACCGGCGGCGCTTTCCAAGTGATAAGAGCGGCAGTCAAACATTCCCTGCATGCGGCAAGGTAGGAAAACAAATAATAGTAAAGCACCACTTCACTGAAAGGATGCAATCATAATGCTTTCACAACAGCAGCTGGCCAAACTGAAAGCCCGCCTTGAAGAGGAAAAGCGGGATTTGGAAGCCAGGATGGAAAGAAACGACAACCTTGGATTAAAAGCCGGCCACTACCATGAAGCTTCAGGGGAATTGTCAAGCTATGACAACCATCCGGCCGATGAAGGAACGGAATTGTTCGAACGGCAAAAAGACATTGCCTTGTTTGAACATTACCGCCGCGAACTGGATGATATTGAAAAAGCTTTAACATCCATAGAAAAGGGAACTTACGGAAAATGCGAAGTCTGCGGAAAGGACATTGATCCGGAACGGTTGGAAGCTTTGCCGACAACCACTTTCTGCAAGGAACATTCACCGGATAAAATGGTTTCCCGCGGCCGGCCGCTGGAAGAAGGCGTGCTGATGCCGCCGTTCGGCAAATTTGACATGGATGAAACAGATGAATCGACCGTTTTTGACGCGGAAGATTCCTGGCAGGAAGTTCAAAGCTGGGGAACGTCGGAAACTCCCTCCGACTTCGCGAAACCGCATGGGGGCTATCATAATCTTTACAACGAATCTGATGAAGGGCAGGACTTCCCCGAAGCGTATGAATCATTCGCCGGAGTGGACCTTTACGGCAACGATGTCACCGTATATCCAACAAAAGTTCATGAAGAAATTGAAGAGGCCCTTGACGAGGAAGGGATCATGACACCTTTCGGCGATTTGCCGGCATTTGAGCACGATCCGTATACAGAGGACCAAATATTTGATATACCGGAAAGAAAAAAGGACAATGACTGATCGGGGTCATTGTCCTTTTCGTTTCAGGGGGTAAAAGGAAAAGCCTTTTGCCGGAAGGGGAAACCTGCACTTGTTTCATTCTTGACGCTGGAATCGCCCCTTTCTTGCTGACGGTCCCCCGTCTTTTTTTCTCCGTATCTTGGAAGACGCTCATGGACCGTCATCCGGAAATGGACTTTCCCAATGCGTCTCAATACAACTGCTCGTAAACCTCATTCAACTGGTATGCCCGGACATGGTCCCTTCCTCTAAGTGCGTATTGAATTTCACCGGGAAGAATTTGATCAAGAAAATCCATTTGTTCCTGGGACAACGTTTTTACAAAAGATTCCTCATCCGGAAAATGATATTGCCTGATGATGGCATCAATTTCCCTGGCTGTATTTGAATGCTCCGTATAATTTGACAAGATTTCCCGCAAATAAGCGAGCGGTTTGTTCACCGCGCGCTTCCTCCCTTCATTCGTGATACATCCATAGAATGCTCCCGACGGCAATAAAAAATGCAGGCAGAGAGAACCTGCATGTTAAAAATAATGATCGGAGGCAGCGCGCTCAATATGTACCGGACGGCTCTTCACTTCCCTCAGCAGATGCTTTAATTTATCATGACTGAAAAATTGGTAATCCAGATAATCCAAATACTGTTTCCACTTCTTGCGGTTTCCGGGCAAAATGGCCTGATAATCCCAAAACAGAAGCGTTCTCTTACGGGGCAAAGCGTTGATCAGATTCAAGTGGGGGAATTCCCGGTATACAATGGACAAAATCCGGACGATTCTTTTATATGTTTTATGGTTGCGGGCCATGGCCAGTAGATGAGTATAATCAATTCTTTCGCCGAGACAGTGGATCATTTGGATAATGTCAATAAAATGCTTTAAAGAAGCGAGATTGGATTTCCAACCGTTCAAGCATGCCAAATAGAAGCAATCAAAATCGGACAATTCTTTGACATACCGGAATCCTTCAATAGATTCCGCCCTTTCCCAAAGCTCTTCCGGCTTAAATCCGTCGGCATGTTCTCCTACAAGTCCCCAATGAAGCTGCACGATAAACGGTCCGATGCCCGGCAATTCATTGTAGAAATAAAGGTAATCCTGCTCATCTTCATCCGCTTTTTCCGCACCGGAATAGCCAAATGCTTTTAACACTTCCAAAGCATAATTCAAGTCTTGCTTGTTGATTAACAAACTGATATGCGATGCAGGACTTGCCCCCGGATTGCGGAAATATTTTTTCGCAAAACGGGTGCCGTTCAACGGGATGGAAATCGTTTCGATCCTCGCCTCTTCAAAGGCCTTAAGAAACTCTTCCGTTTCTTTTTCAATGAATGAGTTTTTTTCCAGCACTTTTTTATATCTATCTTCCAGATAATTCTGAAAAAAATAAGGAGTTTTTTTCAACAGATCAAGTTTCTGGAGCAAATAGTATACTTGGGAAGCTATCCCGAAATATTCAATTTCACTCATGGCATGCTTATAAAAATAAGTATTCTCCGGCAACTTAAGAACGGGGTCGTAAATTGCCTGGACTAGTTCTCTGCTCATAGAAACCTCCTACTTTTCTCACTGCAAAAACAATCAGAAGTTGCTGCAGTAATTTTACAATAATGGATTATTTTGGTATTCGATTGTTCATTTTCATTATAGCTTGCATTTTCCTTCTTTTAAAGAACATTTGTACGACAAAAAATAGGATTATTTTCCATCTATTTCGAAAGATTTTTCATTTTAACAAACAGTTTTTTCTGTACGTGTTTTCATATTGGAGATCGATGGCAAATATTGTAGGAGTTTGTCTGGCAAATTTCCTGTTTTTTGAAACAAAATGGATTTTGCGGGAATCGCTGCCGGTCATAATTCAACTTGATCTTCTTTTCTCCGGCACGCTGCTCCGCGGCGCTGCAATTTTTATTTTTAAAAATTATCAAGTATAATATCAGCCTTTACCCGGTCTTATTTCACTATCAGCATGCGGCGGGCGGCCTGTTTCCCGGCATTCGGCGCCCCTCCGCTTTTAAACAAGCGTTTTTTTGAAATGTTCGTTTCGGTGCGCTGAAAATCCGAAAACTCCCTGCACGGGCATCCGGGCATTGTTCCCAAACCGAATGTTCCCGGCGCTTCCGGCCATTTCCACCCTTGCCGCCGTTCCCTCCAACCGTCTGAAGATGCCCTTCTCTCCCGCCGCCAACGGCTTTCCGCCGGGACAATTTTTTCCATTGTATTCCGGCAAATGGGACAGGATGCGAAAAACCGCTGGTTTCTTTTTGGGAAGAAGTTTAATAATGCAAAAAAAAGAATAAAATATGAACACGCTTGATATTTTGTGTTTCTTTTCCATAACAAGCAGGTGAAAGCCATGCTGCACCGCTTTATTTCCGCCTTCAACAGACTCCCTTTCTTTCTGCGCGTTTTCCTCATTGCCGCGGCATTAATCGCATTTTTCGGCGTGCTCATCTATATCGTTGAACCGGAAACGTTCCAATCGCCTTTTCAGGGAATTTGGTGGGCCGTCATTACGGCATCAACGGTCGGATACGGGGACATCGTGCCCGTAACGGTTGCCGGCAAACTGACCGGGATGCTGTATATCTTGTTTGGCGCCGGTTTTATTTCCACCTATATCATTTTTTTGTCAAAAACGGCTTTTGACAGACATCAATCTTTTTTGGAAGGGAAGATGATGTTCAGGGGAAAAGATCATACGATTGTCATCGGTTGGAATGAAAGAGCCAAAGAAATGATTTTGAAGTTGTCAAAAAACCATCCCGGCCGGCCGGTTGTCCTCATTGACGAAACATTGCCGACCAATCCTTTGAAAGAGCAGCACATCCATTTTATCCGCGGCCGCAGCCATGCCGACGAAGTGTTGAAGCGGGCAAATCTCAAACAAGCGAAGAACGTCGTCATTACCGCCGATCAAAACAAAGACGAGCTGCAAGCGGATATGCAAACGATATTGACCATCCTTGCCGTCAAAGGATTGAATCCGGACGTCCATTGCATTGCGGAAATCCTCACTGCCGAACAAACGGAAAACGCAAAAAGGGCCGGAGCGGACCAAATTATTCAATCCAATGCCATTACGAGTTCGGTCATGCTCCATTGCCTGGCGGGAGATTCGAAAGTGGACTCGCTCGTGGACCTGCTCGAACAAATACACGGCAACAAGCTTTATTTCCGCTCTTCCCAATCATTTGCCGGGATGGAGTTTTCCGAGGCGAGCCAGTCGCTCCTCAAGGAAAACTGTCTATTGCTCGGTGTCAAAAGAGGGGATTTTACCCGCATCAATCCCCCGCACCCGTTTGTCATCAGGGACGGGGATATTCTTCTTGTTCTCGGCCACAACGGGGACGGGCCTTTCTCTTTCGGCGGCGTCTGATACTTCGGCCCGCTGGCTTTTTTTCGCAAAAAAATCCCGCACCGTCACAATGGCGGTGCGGGAACATTTATTTCAGGCGCTTTTCCAATTCCGCTTTCATATCCTCAAATCCCGGTTTGCCGAGAAGGGCGAACATATTCTTTTTGTATGCTTCCACTCCGGGCTGGTCGAACGGGTTGACCCCGAGCAGATAGCCGCTCATGGCACAAGCTTTTTCAAAGAAATAAACGAGATAGCCGAAATGGTATTCATCAAGTGAAGGCACGGAAACAACGAGATTGGGAACGCCCCCGTCCGTATGGGCGAGAAGGGTTCCGCGGAACGCTTGGTCGTTGACAAAATCCACCGTTTTGCCGGCCAAATAATTGAGCCCGTCCAAGTCTTTATCCTCTGCTTCAATCACGAGCTCGCGCCGCGGTTTTTCCACCTTGATGACCGTTTCGAACAGATCCCGCCGCCCCTCCTGAATGTACTGGCCGAGGGAATGAAGATCGGTGGAGAAATTGGCCGAGGCCGGGAAAATCCCTTTCAGGTCCTTTCCTTCGCTCTCGCCGAACAACTGCTTCCACCACTCGGCAAAATATTGCAGCGCCGGTTCATAGTTGACGAGCATCTCAATCGTTTTTCCTTTGTTGTACAAAATGTTTCTTACCGCCGCATATTGATAGGCATAGTTTACATCCAGTTCCGACTTTGCAAAATCGTTGCGGGCATCGGCCGCTCCTTTCATCATCGCCCGGATATCGGCGCCGCTTACGGCAATCGGCAACAGTCCGACAGCGGTCAAAACGGAATACCGTCCCCCAATGTCGTCAGGAATGACAAACGATTCGTAGCCTTCTTCATTGGCCAGCGTTTTTAAAGCGCCTTTTTCTTTGTCCGTCGTGGCATAAATCCGTTTGCGCGCTTCTTCCTTGCCGTATTTTTCCTCCAGTATTTTGCGGAAAATCCGGAAGGCGATGGCCGGCTCCGTCGTCGTTCCCGACTTGGAAATGACATTGATGGAAAAATCTTTTCCTTCCAACAAATCGATGACATCGCTCATGTAAGTGGAGCTGATATTGTTGCCGGCAAAAATGATTTGGGGGCCGTTCCGTTTTTCTTTGGCAAGCACATTGTAAAAACTGTGCTGCAGCATCTCAATGGCCGCCCGCGCTCCCAAATAGGAACCGCCAATGCCGATGACGACCAAGACATCAGAATCTTGGCGGATTTTTTCAGCCGCTTTTTCAATCCGGGCAAATTCTTCTTTGTCGTAGTGGACAGGCAAATCGATCCAGCCCAAAAAATCATTGCCTGCGCCCGTTTTTTCATGGAGAGAATGATGGGCAACTTTCACGAAATCACGCATATAATCCAGTTCATGCTCAGAAAAAAATGGCTGTGCGTTGGAATAATCAAAGCGAAACTTAGTCATTTTCTGCCTCCCAAACATTTATTTTTTCGTGCGTGAGCCATTAACATGTGCGGAGAGAAGCCGATTCATCATTTTTGGATGGCATTCCCGCACAATGATTATTCTGGACTTGCATCACGCCGTTCATAAGGCGGGAAAAGAAACGCTTTATTTCCGGGTTCTCCGGGTTTGATAAAAGACGAATCATAACATGCGATTGGCCGCTATTACAATGAAGCCTTGTAAATAGCGAGGACATCTTCCCGGTTCAGCTTTTTAAAACGGCCGAACTCCCCGTTCGCCAGCGCTTTATCTGCCAGCATGTCCAACCGGCTGTCATCGATGCCATAATCAGAGAGTCGCGCCGGCGCGCCGATGCTGTCCCAAAACGCCCGCAATCTGTCTATCCCTTCAAGCCCCGCTTCAATATCCGTTTTTCCGGCCGGATCAACGCCAAATACGCGGACGGCCAGCTGTTTAAACCGTTCGGGCTTCACATGAATCGTGTGCCGCATCCAGTTGGGAAAAAGAATGGCCAAACCTCCCCCGTGCGGAATATCATAGACGGCCGAAACGGCATGTTCCAGAGTGTGTGTCGCCCAATCTCCCTTAAAGCCCATGGACAGCATGCCGTTCAATGCCATCGTGCCCAAGTACATCATCGTCGCCCGGTGCTCATAATTCTCAGGGTCCGCCAGCAATTTCGGCGCCGTTTCCATGGCCGTGATGAGAAAAGATTCACACATGCGATCCTGGAAAGGAGTATTCTCCTCCAAATGAAAATAATGTTCCAGCACATGGGACATCATATCGACAATGCCGTAAACCGTCTGTTCCCTCGGCACGGTGTATGTATAAACGGGATCAAGAATGGAAAACTTCGGATAAACTTTTCTGCTGGCCCAGCCGTATTTTTCTTTTGTTTCCCAGTTCGTGATCACAGAGTTGGCATTCATTTCCGAACCGGTCGCTGCCAAAGTCAGCACGGTTCCAAACGGCAGGGCTTCGCGGACAGGCGCTTTTTTGATGACGAGATCCCACGGATCGCCGTCATATTTTGCCCCAGCCGCGATTGCTTTTGTGCAATCAATGACACTGCCGCCGCCGACGGCCAATAAAAAATCAATCTTTTCATTGCGGCAAATGTCAACCCCTTTGCGGACGGTCGAGATGCGCGGATTCGGCTCCACTCCGGAGAGTTCGAAAAGATTGACATCAATCTCTTTTAATATAGAGACCACTTCGTCATAAAGGCCGTTGCGCTTAATGCTGCCGCCCCCGTATACCAAGAGAACATTTTTTCCGTATTGCGGCACTTCTTTTTTTAAGCTCTCCAATTGTCCCTTTCCAAAAATTAACTTGGTTGGATTCCAATACATAAAGTTTTCCAAAACTTCTCTCCCCCTTTAGGAATATTATCCATTATTCCCATTGTCAATGCAAAAATGCCGGATATTATTTGCGGACAAGGCGCGCGGGCGGCTTCAGCTAACCCGGCATGTTTCCAAACAAAACTTTTTTCCATCCAACCTTAAAACGATTAATTGCTTTTCCCGGAACAAACGGCAAGCGATGACAGTTGCAAAGAGCATTGTCTCGTGTTCATACCTTTCCGCAAAAATAACGCAAATACATCCAAAAAATGTATAAATTTTTCCTTTTAACACAAAATACACATGAATTTACAAATGAAAGGAGGAAACATGATGAGCACTCTGCAGCGTATTGCGTTGATTTTAACGATTATCGGAGCAATTAACTGGGGACTTATCGGCTTATTCCAATTTGATCTTGTCGCCTCCATCTTCGGAGGACAAGATTCGATGATTTCAAGAATTATTTTCGCCTTGGTCGGGCTTGCGGGCCTCATCAATCTGGGCCTCTTGTTTAAGGGTGATGAAAGCTATGGGAGAGGACCGCAGCCGGGAGCAGCCCAGTAAAATCTCCGCAAAGAAATCCTTGCAAATCAATGCAAGGATTTTTTTGCTATATTTCTGCAATCATGATAAAAAATTTGTGAAAAAAATGACATT
>CALKIU010000140.1 GCA_937995745.1 uncultured Bacillaceae bacterium
CTTTTGTCTTCAGATTGGCTCTCTGGGGACAAAGCCACATGGTTTTCCAAAGGTTTTGTTCTTAGAACTCAGGTTTGAGGACAAACAAGACGTTTTTTACAAAGGTTTTGTCCTCAAATGCGTTCGTTCGCGGGAACTATACCCTGTTCTCTGAAAATATTCCCTCTCCATAAGGGCGAAAAAATACAATCTCACTAGAATTAAATCCCCAACAAAAAGGGGCCGTCAAAAAACAGGGTGTTTTAAAGTGCCGTCAAAAAACATGGCGTTTTACCGGACGATTCTGAGCGGTGCCGGAAAAAGGGGCCGGAAGCTCAGGCAAAGGGCCGTGATCCGCTCAAACGGCGCCTGGCTTCTTTTTTCAAAAAAATACGCAAAAGAAAAAAAGAACCGGTCCGCTTCATTACGGCCGGTCCTCTTCCCTGATTTTGTCGATTGGTACGAATACTTCGAGATGGCGGTACAAGTTGACGAATTCCGCCGGCAGCAAGCCGCCGAATTCGCCGTCAATGTTGAGTTGGACTTTGTCCCCGGAAGTGACTTTTACGCGGCTGGCCTGGGTGTAGATCACTTTCGGGTCGTGGATGTGTTCGCCTTTCAACGCCAGTGTGGCAAGGCGGATGAAGTCGGCGAGATTCGTCTTCTTCAAAATGATTAACGTGAATAAGCCGTCGTTGATGGAGGAGTTGGGCGCCAGCTTTTCAAATCCGCCGACCGAGTTGGTCAGGCTGACGAGGAAAAGCATGGCTTCGCCTTCAAAAAGTTTGCCGTCGTATTCAATTCTGACTTCCGTCGCTTTGATGGAGGGAAGCATTTCGATTCCTTTTATATAGTAAGCGAGTTGTCCGAGCATGGTTTTTAGTTTGATCGGGACTTCGTATGTGAGCTCGGTCAGTTTTCCCCCTCCGGCGATATTGATGAAATACTTATCGTTCATCCGGCCGATGTCGACCGGGATTGTGTCTCCTTTTATAATGACGTCTAACGCTTCGTTTATTTCCCGCGGAATTTGCAGCGCTCTGGCAAAGTCGTTGGTCGTGCCTGTCGGGATGACCCCCAGTTTCGGCCGGTATTCCTGTTCGGCCAAACCGTTGACGACTTCGTTCAATGTTCCGTCCCCGCCAGCGGCAATGACGATGTCGTATCTGCGTTCCACTGCGATTCGGGCGGCCTTTGTCGCGTCTCCCGCGCCTCTTGTGGCATGGCAGGATGTTTCGTATCCGGCTGCTTCCAGTTTTTCCAGTACGTCCGGCAAATGTTTGCGGAAAATTTCCCTGCCGGATGTGGGATTGTAAATGATTCTCGCTCTTTTCATCTTCATCATCCTATATTTTGTTGTAAAAACGAAAAAATTTACCCAACTTCTATAATATCCGATCCTTCTTGAAATTAGCAATTTCTATGGCCCTGAGATTGTATTTTATTTTCATTTTTTGCAATTTTCGCAAATGCGGGCAGGTTTTTTTTGTGAGCATCGCGTCCAATCCAGTACTTAATGCCGGTCGGAGCGGAAAAAATGCCCGCCTGAAGGCAGCGGGCATTGATTCGGTTTCTCCCCTTGCTTGTGTTTTTCCGCTATTTTGGGTACTTTCCAGCCAACCCCTTCCTTTTAACGCACTTTTACATATGCGGTATGGGAGTTGCTGATGTAAATGGTGCGGGTTCCTTGGCCTTTTTTATAGATCCCGTAAATTTCATCTTGTCCGTTGTCTTTATTGAGAGGCGGTGCGGAGTTTTCCTGTGCCCCGTCTTCCGTTCCGGATGTTTGGTTTTTCAGGATGTTCCATTGGCCGAAATTGCTGTCAAGGCTCCGGACGCCGGCGGCGAGCACTTGCACGTCGCTGTCCTCAGCCAGGTGAACGGTGACGTCGGAAAATTGCTCAAAACGCCAATTTGTGTTGAGTTTCCGCGGATTTAGTTCCAGTTCGTGCCATGCTCCGGTCACTTCCAATTGCACCGATCCGGGTACGAGAAGGGTCCCTTCCATCCAGGCATCCGTATCCATCCAAGGCCCTTGCGATGCCGGCAGTTGTTTGACTTTGATAAACAAGGTGTCTCCTCTTCTGTAGACGGCCAAGTAATCGGCTGCTTTGTTCAGAAGCGGTTTGCCGTCCTTTGTGACGGCCGAATAGGTGCCGAAGAAGGAAATTTCCCGCCCGTTTGTGCTTTCGAGCGTGAGGGGGTAAGCGGCCATGTCGACGACCACCCTTTTCACCCCTTCAGCGAGCGGCACCGTGTATTCGGGAAGATCGAACGTCCGCTCTTCCCGGCCGAACACCCCGGCGGCCGCTTCAACCGCCCCCGTTGCGCTCAAGGCGGCAAACCCGATGCTCGCCATGCCGATGATTCCCGCAATAATGATTCTGAGAAAAGCGTATTTTAGAACCGGCTGTACTTTCCGCGTAAAAAACAGATAGAGCAGGATTTCTATGCCCAGCACGACCAAGAGGACCGGCCACCAAGCCGTCATGACGAATGTCAAATCGAAGGAAAAGAAATGGGACAAAAGCAGAATGATTCCCAGGCTGAGCAGGGCGATTCCCATGGAAAAGGAACCGACGCGCCATGTTCTCATTACTTGTTTCCCCCTTTTATTTATTCTCGGGTGCTCTCCCCGCTTTTCGGCTTTTCTTTTTTACCGGCGAGAAGTTTGATGCCGCCGGCGATGAAAAGAATGCAAAGCACCGCCATTTGGAAATACCGGTCGAACCAGTACCGCAGATTGGCATCAATGGACTCTGCCAATACCGGCGACAAAACGGGAATGAGGATGTTGACCGTTAAGTAGTACAAACCGACGACGATTAAGCCGATGCCGATCCATTTTTGGTATTTGTGCGAACCGGGCAAGAGCGAGGCGTCTTCAACCGGCTCCCGGCCGACTTTGGACGCTTTTTGCATGCCGTCGAAAAAGCTGTAAAACCAAATGATCGGAATGAGGAACAGAAAGAGCCCCAGACGCAAAATGTCGAGTATATAAATGGAAAACAGGAAAGCCGCCATGAGTTGCAAACCCCGTTTTTGATAACCCAGGTAAAGGTGGCCGGCGCCGGGAAAAATGGACAGTAACGTGGCAATGGCCCGGCTTTTTTTCCCGTCTTCATGTCTCGTTTCAAAATCTTCCAAAATGGAGCGGTCGACGAGTTCTTCGCCTCTTTCTTTTTTGCCGAGCTGCTGCATGGCATCAAAGAAGCCGTACACCCAAATGAGCGGGAGCAGGGCCAGGAATACGAGAAACGCCCCCCGTCCCGTCAGGGCGGCGACGAAAATCACCATTATCCCGAGGCCGAGAAAGGCGGCCAAAATGGTCATCCCGCGGTTCATGAGGCCAAGTTGAAAATGGCCGAGCCCGGGCACGAAGGAAAGAACAATCGTGTAAAAACGTTCCTGTTCTCTTGTCCGCCTGTCTGTTTCCGTTCCCGCCGCGCCGTTTTGTTCATGGCCGTTGCGCGCTTTTGGATATTCTTTGGACGCGGTGATGGCCGTATCAATCAAACTGATGAGATAGAGAATGACCCCGAGAACAACGGTCATGACCGCGGGGGGAAATGCGCCGACAAAGGCGATGAAAATGGTGGTTCCAATGAGAAAGAACTCCCCCAACATGTAGACAAGCCCCCGCAGCACCTTTCCTAAATACAGGAGGCCGGCGCCGGGAAAAAACCCCAATATGAATGCGATCAGCGGATTTTTCATGTTATTCGTTTCCCTCCTCCAATTTCGTGTTCACCGAATCAATCAGTGTAAAAGTTTTATCAAGCAATTCTTCTGTGAGCGACGGGGCTTCTTCTTCGATTTCCGGAGCCTTCACTGTTGCGGCTATTTCCGCCACTTTTTCGAACACTCCCGTCACAAGAAACAGCCATGTTGCCGCGGCGGCGATGCAAAAGTGGAAAGCGGTCCGGTTGTAAAATGGCGTTTTTTCGGTCTTTTCCCGGGCCGTTTTTGCCGGGGCCGCCTCGGAAGAGTCTTCCCGGGTTGTTGCGGCCGGGGCCGCCTCGGAAGGGATGTCCCGGATTGTCGAGACGTGCTCCGTTTCTAAAGGGAATTCCCGGCTTATTGAGACGTGCTCCTTTTCCAGAGAGGTTTCCCGGGTTGTTGCGGGAACTGCCTCTAATGGGATTTCCCGGATGGTTGTTGTCGAGTCCGCCTCCAGAGGGGTTCCCCGGATGGTTGCGGCTGGCTCCGTTTCCCGGGCCGTTTTTGCCGGGTCCGTCACACGGGCATTTTCCCCCGCTCCCGTTTCCCAGGGATTGTCTCCGGCCGACTGGCCGATTTTTTCCATCACCATATCCGTAAAACGGACGGCGCTTTTCATGTCGGGCAAATCGGCTTCACAAAGGGCCAGCGCCTCCAGATAGAGTTCCAAACATTGGTCACAGTGGTACAAATGGTCTTCGCACTTTCGCCGCGCGTCTTCACCGAGTTCGTTTTTGATGTAACGCTGCCACTGTTCACGGGTGTAATGGCTCATAAAAAATCTTCCTCCTTCCAATGTTTTTTCATCCAGAGTCGCGCCCGGTAAAGCCTTGCTTCGACCGATTTGACCTGAATTTGCTGTTCTTCGGCAATCTGCCGGTAGCTTTTTTCGAGGATGTAATAGTCATAGATGACGTTCCGGTACTTTTCGGGAAGTTCGTCCAGTTTTTGTCTGATGCGGTTTCTTTGCTCCTTTGTCAGCACGACGGTTTCCACCCATTGTTGGGGGTGGGTGGCCGTTTCGTACAGTTCGTGTTCGGCGGCGTCCTCTTGCCTGCGTTCCCGTTTTCGCTTCATATCAATGGCGTGGTTGACGGCGATCCGCGTCATCCACGTTTTTAAGCCTTGCTGTTTGTATTGGGGGAGAGAGAGATAAATTTTCAGGAACACTTCCTGCAAGGCGTCTTCGGCGTCTTTTTCGTCTCTGAGGACGGAATAGACCGCGCGGAACAGGTGGGCCCGGTATGTTTCAACGAGTATTCTGAAGGCGTGATTTTGTCCGTCCAATATTTTTTGGATGAGTGTTTGTTCGCTGATCTCTCTTCCCCTCCCTTCCAAACGGCTTCACCCTAATAGACGAAGGCGCTTGTAAAAAACCCTGCACTTTTTTGAAAAATTTTTTTGGGATTTTTTCTGTCCGGTTTTTTGCTGTCGGGCGATTGTCCCGTTTTGGTTTGCTTACAGAAGATTTTAATGCATAAATGCGGCCGGCGATATCCCGTTTTAGACCGCGGGGGTGTTTTTTGAAAAAGTATTTGTTGCGCGCGGGGCTTGGGCCTGTGATATTGGAATATTTGGCATGAGAATGACGAAACCTATGTTGGGAAAATGAATAATGGGGGTGAACATTTTTATGAAAAAACCGCCCTATTACGACGGAAGTGATCTTCCGCTGACGGAAGAAGACAGTGAAGATCCGGGGCAAAGCGGAGGATTGGAGATCACCGATGAAATGAGGTCCCGCATCGGCCGCAATCCTTATTTTGATAACAAAATCGATTAAGATTCGCTTGATTAGAATATTTTTTTAAGAAAGGTGTTGGCGATGACAAAAGTGTTGTACATTACAGCACATCCGTACGATGAGACGAAAAGCTACAGCATGGCGGTCGGAAGTGCCTTTATCCGCGCTTATCAGGAGAAGAATCCGGATCATGAGGTCACCCATCTGGATTTGTACAAAGAAAACATTCCGATGTTGGATCTGGACGTTTTTAACGGCTGGGGAAAATTGCAGACCGGGGAGGCGTTTGACAACCTGTCCCCGGCCGAACAAGAAAAAGTGCGCCGGTTGGATGAGCTGAGCGACCAATTTGTGGCCGCCGACAAGTATGTATTTGTAACGCCGCTTTGGAACCTTTCTTTTCCGCCGGTGCTGAAAACGTATATTGACGCCATTTCCGTGGCCGGGAAAACTTTCAAATATACGGAGGAAGGCTCCGTCGGCCTGTTGAAAGGAAAAAAAGGCCTGCACATTCAGGCGCGGGGCGGATATTACAGCAGCGGTCCCGCCGCGGAGCTGGAGATGGGCCACCGCTATCTGGAAGCGTTAATGAAGTTTTTCGGCGTTGAACCGTTTCTCGGTTTGTTTGTGGAAGGACACAGCGCCGAACCGGACAAGGCGGAGCAAATCAAAGCGGATGCCATCGCCCGGGCCAAGGAGCTGGCACAGACATTTTAAGGAACAGAGGGGTTTTCGGGCCCTTCTGTTTTTTTGTTGGGGGCCGGGGGTGATGGTAAAAAAGGGACGGGCGGGCCGTGGGGATGGTTGGAGTTCATTGTCGGATTCGGTCATTTCCCGGGAAACTTTTTGTGGAATAAAGGGGGAACTGCGCGGCTTTTTGTCCTCTGTGCTGCCGTCGTTGTCGGGACATTAAAGGGGATTGGCAGGTGAAAAATGGTTGCGGACGGCAATTACGTCAAGATAGAGGACGGAGGGCTTGGCAGAGGGTGTTTTGGACAAATCGGCTGAGCTTTGGCTGGGGGTTTGTCCAAATTGTCCTCTTTTTTGGACAAAAACTAATGAGACAGACCTCATTTTGTCCAAATTCATGCCTTTTTTGGACAAAGCGGCCAATTTTTCC
>CALKIU010000141.1 GCA_937995745.1 uncultured Bacillaceae bacterium
AGCTTTTCCTTCTGTTACTATTACTTCTTTATTAGTAATACCCGTAGCCTCAGAAAGATCTGCTGTTAAATCAGGGTCAGGTCCATTTGTTTTTGCTGTAATAATGATCTCATCCCCTGTACCGCTCACATTATATTTAGCACTTAAATCAGCGTCATTAGTTATAGCATCTTTTACAGCTGAGACAGTTGTTCCCACATCAGTATTCCATAAAACTTCTTTACCTAATACAGTAACTTTTCCTCCTGTCATTCCTGTTAAGTCAAATCTAATCTCCGCTGGATTTCCGACCGTTCCAGAATTTTTTTCACCGTTCAATAATTTTTGAGTGTTAAATTCAGTCGTATTTCCAATTCGGTTAATCTCGGAAGTTAATTGGTTAATCTCTTTTTGAATTTCTAGACGATCTGTGTCAGTATTCGTATCGTTAGCAGCTTGAACAGCCAATTCACGCATACGTTGAAGGATGGCATGCGTTTCATTTAAGGCTCCTTCTGCCGTTTGAATCAAAGATGTTGCATCCTGGGCATTCTTGGACGCCATCTCTAACCCGCGAATTTGACCACGCATTTTCTCAGAAATAGCAAGACCTGCTGCATCATCTGCCGCATTGTTAATACGCAAACCGGATGACAATTTTTGCATGGATTTCATCTGCGCATTGTTCGCCGCGTTCAATTGGCGGTACGTATTGAGAGCTGCGATGTTGTGGTTGATTCTCATGATTTTTTCCTCCTTGAAATGTTTTGTTCACGTCCGTGTGAACCGTATTTTTTGAGATTCCAGGCGGCCGCCCTATGATCTCATCCTTTATATCGTCCCTTTTCTCGGTTGTTTAATAAAATTAAAAAAAATTTCCCAAAGGCCGCGTCCTGCCATAAAAAAGAGCCCCCGTCCGGGCCCTTTTCCATCAACTCTTCTTTTTCGGCAGGAGCGACAACAAGTCGGAAACGCCTTCGGAAGCTTTTTGGTTCTCCCGCTGTATCGCCACGTAAACTTCTTTGCGGAAAATTTCCACATCCTTCGGGGCGGTGATGCCCAGTTTGATCTGGTCGCCTTTGACGGACACGACGGTGATTTCAATGTCATCGCCGATTTTAATCGACTCGCCGGTTTTCCTTGTCAAAACGAGCATCCGATCACCCCTTCACCGCTGTCTGCCGCAGCAGCAAATGCTTTGTCGTATACGGTCCGTCATGCAAAATGACCTGCTTGGCGCGCCGGTTCCGCCGGTTCATAACGATCGGTGCCTGGAGATTGGCGGTTGTTTTATCAAACGGATCCTGAATCGTCAAAATGGCGTACACGAGCACATCCTTTTCATCTTCCAACTCCAGCTGGGCGATGCTGGCGTCATCCAAATCAAAACTGTAATCGGGGAAAAAATGAAACGGATTGACGATCACAAAGCCGAGCGAAGGAGTGTTGACCGACTGGAGGATGCCGTAAACGTTGTTTTCCGGAAAAGCGAGAATGACAAATTCCTTTTCATCGGGAAAACCGGGCAACCCCTTGTCAAACCGCCAAATGTCTTTTTCCGTAATGTCCACTTCACCGTGATATCTTGTCTGGATTTTCATGTGCCACAACCTTTCCCGAAAAAATCATCTCCCGGACGCGGGAGATTCGTGCATTCATTTTTTCTGGCAAAAATAGCGCCATTCTAAACTTCCACATCCACAACGGAAATGTCGAGGGACGGGTATTGTTTCATGTAAATATCCACCCGGCCAGGCTCATAGTCAATCACCGGCTTGCGGGCGACCGTACGATGGATGACCCGCCCCGGTTCGACGTCAATCGTCAACGTCCCAGGCTCATAATGAATCTTCACGCTGAGGGGCGGCGGGACAAGGGCGTAATTGTATTGAAAATCAAGAAGCCGGCTGTTCCGTTCCGCGTGTTCGGCAATCGGCCGGCCGCCGTCTTCAATCCTCATCAGTTCGTCGCCTTCCGCGGCCCGCCTCGCCGTCCCTTCCAGCGCCGCCTGCCTGCCCCTTTCCGCCTGTTCTTTGATTCTTCGAAAAATATGCTTGATATCCATCGCCGCCCACGCTTCCGTCTGGTCGATTGTCAGCCTCCCCGGGGTCGTCTTCATCTTCACTTTCGCCCGGGGCTGTTCGAGATGCATCTCCGCCGGCGGCTGCTCGATCGTCATCCGGCCCGGAACGGTGGAAATGCCGATCTGCCCCATCGTCGTCTCAATGCGGATTTGCGGAAGGCGCATGCCGTTCACCCCCACTTTTACAAAACATGGGCGCCTATCTCATCCTCATCGCAGAAAATCCATCAACGTGCTTTGCATAATGCGCGCTCCGGCGGCCAGCGCCGCGCGGTGGGCGCTTTCCTGGGCCA
>CALKIU010000142.1 GCA_937995745.1 uncultured Bacillaceae bacterium
GCGGCAAAAATAACGGACGGGATTGTCGAAGCGAGAACGCCGACGATGAATTACACCCGTGGTTATTGTGATTTTTGCAATGATTGCGTAGAGGTCTGTCCCACCGGGGCTTTAAAAGAATTTGATAAAGATACTGTTAAAATAGGCACGGCTGTTGTGCAAAAAGACATTTGCCTCGCCTGGGTTAAAGGAGGCTGCACCATTTGCGCCGAGAAGTGCCCTTTTGATGTGATCAGTCTGGACGAGCATAACCGGCCTGTCGTCGATGAAGAAAAATGCAAGGGATGCGGCGTATGTGAATATGAATGCGCAGCATTCATATTGCGTTCTTATGTTGGGGGAAAGAACCGCGGTATCATTGTTCAGCCTGCGTCCTCCGGCGGAGTTTTGGCAAGCCTTTTAAGTTCCGTGTCCGATCCGGGAGGGAATCAGGCATGAACGAGAGAAAGAAAAGGGTTCGAAGATTGCGTCTGTTGTCGATGACTGCCGTGTTGGGAGTTTTGACGGCCGGAATGATTTTCGGATTAGGCACGGGAACCCTGTCTGCAGCGGGGATAAAGAAGATCTATTTGGCTTGTCCGTTGGGATATTTGTCAACAGCTCTTGCATCGCGGGATATTCTGTTTCCTTTGCTTATTTGTTTTCTGGTGGTCGTTGGTATCACGATTTTGGTGGGAAGAATATTTTGCGGCTGGGTTTGTCCGGTGCCCCTTTTGCGGAAAGTGACAAAAAACAAAATCGATGAGCCTAATGATGCTTTTATCGCCGGTGAGCACCTGCGACAAGAGGAAAAACTTGCAAGGGGGGTTGAGAAAGTAACAGACAAAACCGGGAAAGAAGAAAGCGGTCCATCTGACACCGTTCAAAACATTTCCGAAACGAAAAAACAGACTAAATACGGGATTCCGGTCTTGATTGCCGCTTTGGCTTCATCGGCTGTTTTTAAGTTTCCCGTCTTTTGCCTGATCTGCCCCATCGGATTGACATTTGCGACTGTTTTTGCCTTAATCCGTTTATTTGGTTTTAAAGATCCAACTTTGGACCTCATTATTTTTCCGGCCATTATCTTGACTGAGCTTTTGATCTTGCGGAAATGGTGCAGCAAGATTTGTCCGCTTGGCGCGCTTTTAAGCCTAATCAGCCGCTTTAACCGCAGGCTTGTTCCCACGGTAAATCGTTCCGTCTGTTTGGAAGAAAAGAAGGGCGCTCACTGTCAAATATGCCGCAAAGCGTGCCCCTTTGACATTGACGTAAAAGACGGGACGGGGACAGGACATATCAGTGAATGCATGAAGTGTAAGGAATGTTCCACAAGTTGTCCCGTTAATGCGATTACCTTCCCTTGGAAAAAGCAGAAAAAGGCGGCTGCGGCCGAGAGGAATGTCGCAGATTAATATTTTGTATCATTTTTCCCCGTCTCTGATTTTAGGCGGGGATTTTTTCGGGGGAAGATCCTCTGTAGAAAATAACCGTTTTGAAGGGGACAAATGAACTCAGCCGGCTGCCGGTTGCGGCGGAAGGAAGAGCAACTAAACATTTTTTGCAGCAATCTGTCCGACTTTCCATTTCTTGAATTTGGATATTCCTTCCGCCGGTTCCGGGACCGATATTCGATTACAGATACGGCTTTCACAATCGTGGATTAAATGTTTTTACAATGCCCGATCATTTTCGGCATTTAACCATGATCTTTTTTGCATATGGTCTTTCAGGTGTGAAAGTCCGTTGACGGGCAAACAGTCAAAATCCAAATGTTAACGGTGCCATCGCCGCTCCAATCGAACGGTAATGGGGCATTTGCTCAGGGATTTAAAACAGCCCGAAAATTGACCCCAACAAACTAAGCAATCCTCCAACAATATAGTCCAGAACACGAATGACAGGGACAAGAATTCCTGTTAACAAGGATTACACCTCCTTAAAAAGGTTCAAAAATAATAGGCCCAAATAAATAATACTTTTATCCTAATAATTAAAATAAATAGATAATTGGTTCAATAGGTTTTTTACGCTATTTGTAAAAAAAGGGGCAAGAGTTTTAAAAGGGGAGAAAAATATCACTTTTTTAATTGTTCTTGTGACTATGCTGCACGGAGCAGATTCCACTAGTTTTACAGTATTGAGAGAAGCGGATTAGCAGGTTTAAAGTATTTATAGAATCGAACTACTGTGGTCTCTAATGCAAGAAGGGGCTTCCCAACAATCAAAATGCGCTTGTTGGAAGCCCCATCTTGAATGGATCGTTGTTAATTTATTTAATAAACGGGTTAGGAGGTTTTTCGTTTTTTCTTAAAGTTTCAGCTGCACTCTTTGTCAGAACAATTCGGGATAAAAAGATTCCGAAAGTTTTTCCACCGCATAAGCCATTCGGTTGCCGGGCAATACACTTTCCAAGGTGATGGAAGCAAATCTTTCTTTTTGAACGCATTCCAATTTGGAAAGGGCGGGATCGTTTTTAATATCTTTCATTTTTTGTTCCAGTGAAGGAACATCATAATCATGAATTAAAATGATGTCCGGCTCTCTTTTCAGGATTTCTTCATAGCTGACCGTTGCCCATTGTTTATCTTTTATATCATCAAAAATATTTTTTCCTCCGGCGAGTTCGATGAGCAGAGTTTCAAAGTTGGTTCCTCCTGCTGTAAAAACTCCGTCCCCTCCGCTGTCATAAACGAGCACTTTGACCGGTTCTTTTCCGCGTACTTTTTTCTGCACGGTTTGGATTCTTGCTTTTTGTTCTGCAATGAACTTATGCGCTATATCTTCAATTGCAAAAATTTTTCCAATATCTTCTATTTCTTTATAGATGTCTTCCAATGTTGTTGCCCGATTGACATAGGTGATGATACCGAAGCTTTCTAATTCTTTTACGTCAAGGTTGTCCCCGCCGAATTGCCAATCAATTCCGTAAATAAAATCTGCACCGCTGGTGATGACAGCTTCTCTTGTTGCCGTGCCGTGATTTAATTCAGGTATTTTTTTATATTCTTCGGCATATTCAGGAAGAGGGCCTCTGCTGTGATTGTTAAGGCTGTTGCCAATGACGTAATCACCAAGGCCCAATGCGACAAACAGTTCAGTGCAATTGGGTCCCAATGTCAATACTTTTTGCGGTTTTTGGTTTAGAGTAATGGTTCTTCCGTAATTGTCTATCGTTAAAGGTTTATCATAGCGTTGCCCGTCATGTTCCGATTCCGGAGAAGAAGAATGGTTGCATCCCGTTATGAAAAAAGCGGCCAGTAATAGACATAGAAAGAATATGAAAGATTTTTTTCTCATCGCCATTTCTCTCCTTATAAGCTGATATGCAGGTTAACGGATCGGCTCTTTTTGCGTCATTGCCGAAAAGACTATTAGGGTGCAGGATGCAAGGGGATTCTTTACAAATTTAATCCTGCCGGCAAATAGGTAATAGTTGCCTTCTTTGTTTTCGGGTGGATCGCCACATCTGTTTTTATGCCGTACACTTCATAAATTAATTGAGGAGTAAGCACTTTTTCCGGGGGTCCGGATTGATAAATTTCTCCGTTCTTTAATACATAGATTTTGTCACAGTACAAAGCGGCGATATTCAGATCGTGAATGGCCGCAATGACGGTGACGTCCAAATTCTTAATGAGATCAAAAATTTTCAGTTGATGGCGGACATCCAAATGGTTTGTGGGTTCGTCAAGTATTAATATTTCCGGTTGCTGGGCCAGTACTCTTGCTATTATGACACGCTGTTTTTCTCCTCCCGAAAGCTGCGAGTAGCTTCTTTTTGCCATTTCTTCCATACCAATTTGTTTTAACGACAGAAAAACAATTTTTTTATCATCCGGTGTGTCCGGACTGAAAAGTCTTTTGTACGGGCTTCGTCCCATGGCGACAATTTCTTCCACCTTGAAATCGAACGGGACAACATTTTCTTGTCCTACAACCCCCATCTTTCGGGCGGCTTTTTTGGGATGTAATTGATATAACTCTTCTCCATCCAAAAGGATCGTTCCCTTTTGAGGCTTGAGAGCCCTGTATATGTTTTTTAGCAACGTTGACTTTCCGCTCCCGTTTGGTCCAATGATTCCGATAAATTCCCCCTTTGAAACAGTCAAGGAGACATTTTTTAGAATGATGCGATCGTTATATGAAAAGAAAATATTTTTTAGTTGCAGCGCCACTATTTTGCCTCCTTCAATTTTTTCTTAAGCAGCCAGATAAAGAACGGGCCGCCGGTGAGTGCGGTAAGAAAGATCGGAAGAGCACA
>CALKIU010000143.1 GCA_937995745.1 uncultured Bacillaceae bacterium
GGAGAACTTTATTATCCTTCACCAAAACACAGTTAGTGACTCTTTGCATTCATTCCACCCCAAATAAACAACCAATCTATGTCTTTCATCCGACTGCGGTCCGGGCGGGAGTGAATTCACTGCGAAAAAAGACGTGCTCCTGTCAGACCAAACAAATTCCTTAGATTATTATACTATTTTTATGAATAGGTCACAATGAATTGAAATTTTATCCAATCCCTTTGTTTTCAAGGAGCTGCTGTGATTTTTTCCGTATTTGACCTTTGCATTGGCGTCTTTGCCCACTGCTGTGACAATCCGCATGTCCCGAAAAAAATCCGCCTGAGTCCTGTGCCTGTCCGCAACCCGGCAAAAAAAGAGCACAGGACGGCCTGTGCATATTCAAAGGATTATATGACAAAAAGGGGGTCAATTTCTTCTAATATCATACAAAAAATATGTTTCAAGTTTGTTACAGGATAATTAAAAGGCAGTTAACGATGATATTTTTTCCTGAACAGGAATCATTTGTCCTTCCGCCGGACCATGTTTCACCGATTTTGCGCGCATTTTTGAAAAAAGAAGCCGGACGCCCGGGATGAATCAGCGGACGCGGTTCTCTTCCCCGGGGCATACCCGTGCCGGTTTCTAGAAAGGAGGAAAAAACCGCACACAAAAAGTGTACGGTTTTGGTTTTATGCGTTCAATTTTTCTTTCAATTCTTCCACATAATGCTGCGCGCTCTGGGCGGCAATGCTGCCGTCGCCGGTGGCCGTAACGATTTGGCGGAGAGCTTTTTCGCGGACGTCTCCCGCGGCAAAGATTCCCGGCACTTTCGTTTCCATCTTCTCATTGGTGACGATATAGCCGTTTTCATTCGTAATGCCGAGCTCTTCAAACGGCTTCGACAACGGAACCATGCCGATATAAACGAACACTCCGTCAGTTTTATATTCCATTTCTTCACCCGTTTCCCTGTGGGCAAGAATGATGGAACCGACTTTGCCGTCCTTTTCCACAATTTTCTTCGGCACGTGTTTCCAGATGAAATCAATTTTCTCATTGGCAAAAGCTCTTTGCTGGAGAATCTTTTGCGCCCGCAATTGATCGCGGCGGTGAACGATGGTCACCTTCTTCGCAAAACGGGTCAGATATACAGCCTCTTCCACGGCGGAATCTCCACCGCCGATCACGACAATTTCCTTGTCGCGGAAGAACGCCCCGTCACAAACGGCGCAATAAGAAACCCCGCGGCCTGTCAGCTCTTTTTCCCCGGGGATTCCGAGCTTTTTATACTCGGCGCCTGTGGCAATGATGACGGCGCGGGCTTTGTATTCTTTATCGCCGGCGACGACCGTCTTGTAATCCCCGTGATCCTCCACTTTGGTAATTTCGCCGTAAGCATACTCGGCCCCGAACTTTCTTGCGTGTTCAAACATTTTATTGGCCAATTCTGGTCCGAGGACCGTTTCATAACCGGGATAGTTTTCCACTTCTTCCGTGTTGGCCATCTGGCCTCCCGGTACACCCCGTTCAATCATCAGCGTCGACAATTCGGCACGGGACGTGTACAAAGCGGCCGTCATTCCGGCAGGCCCAGCTCCAATCACGATCACGTCATACATTTTTTCCTCTGACATATCCACCCACTCCTTTACGTACAACCCTTTATTCCCAATTCAGCACAAACTTAGGACACACTAAAAAACGCTGATAAACATTTGTCAATAATATATCCTGATAATTCATATCCTATTAAAAATCCGGCTCAACGTCCAAATATATGCTCACTGAAGGTATTGGTTGATCATTTTCACGTATTTTCTCAACGTGGAAACGGAAAGGTTGTACTGACGGGCGACTAAATCCTGCGAAATCCTTTCATTGTGGAGTTTCCCCCATATATATTCCACGGCGGCGGCGTAAGCTTTCCCGTTCTTGATCGGAACAGAATCTTTTTCCAGTTCAACCGCAAGGGAAAACCACAATAAAAATATGCCCATGCTTCTCCTGTCGAGCGGGTGGTGGAAAAGATGCAGATATTCGGCGGCTTCGTGGACGCCTTCCATCGCCGTTCCGCCTGTGCCCCGGCCGAGCAGCCATTGGACATACTGTTTTTCCAAACCGTCACCGGCCCGGTAATCGGCGAGGATTTCCTCTTTTTGATCGGACAGGGAAGCAAGAAAAAGACCCAAAAGCCGTTCTTCCAAATGTTTGCTTTGGATGCTTTTCTGAATGACGGAGAGTTGCCGGTCTTTTTCTTTGGAAGGAGAAGGCCCGCCATTCCACGGCTCCTGGCCTGCTTTTTCCGGCTCATATTCCACGACTTTTTCCCAGTGCTTTTTTGCTTCCCGTTCCCTTCCGCTGTAATAGGCGGAAAGGGCGAGCCAGTAGAAAAACGGTCCTTCGCCGTAAAAACCCTGGCGGTAGAGCTTTTTTAACAGCCCATAAGCCACTTCAAATTCTCCTGTCAAGGCGAGCGTCGCCCCGAGCTTATATTGCTGTTCGACGAGCATCGGCTTGACCTTCACTAACCGCTCCCTGTAAAAGCGGACAGCGGCAAAATCCCGGTTGTAATAAGCAAAAATCAGTTTGTTGCACAAAGCGTGCAAATTGCCGGGATTTTTTTCAAGAATATGGTTCAAAATGGCATCGGCCTTCTTCTTTTCCCCTAAATAGAAATAAGCCAAAGCCAAATTATTATATGCGGACCAATATTCCGGAAAATCTTGCACAAGGGATTCAAGCAAATCCACCACTTCCGTCAGCCGTCCCGCCTGCAGAAGTTCCCGCGCTCTTTCGTTCTTGGCTATCAAATCATCCTGCCGGTAAAATTCCCCGGCCAGCTCTTCATCTTCCAAACGGAGCAAATCGAGGAGATCTTCCGCATCTTCGGCAAATATGAGGTCCTCGTCCAATTCCAGATACGTGACGGCATGGTGGTAAGCCTCTTTAAACATCCCCAGGTGGGCATAGTTATTGGCCAAAAAATAATGACACTCTGTCATTTCGCCGCGGGATTTCTCCAAAAGCTCATGCAAAATTTGGTTGGACTCGGAAAACTCGCCCATTTCCGTGCAAACGATGGCGAGCCGGAACAAGATTAACGGCTCATCCGGACTAAGCAGCCGCGCCCGTTCCAAAAACTTTTTCGCTTTTTGGTAATCCCGTTGCTGATGGTATTTTAATCCTTTCGAAAAATAGTATTCACTTGATAATGCAAAGGGGATGATAACCCCCGGTTTTTTTTGCAATTTAGTGTTTTTACCCATGTAATCCTCCATCAAATTTATTACCGAAAGTAGTATAGCACAAAATACCCGTGGCTTGGATGTTAAATTGCAAAAAAATGCAATCCGTTCTGAAACCCGGCAGAAAAAAATGTTGCCAACAATCTTTGCCGGTATACCCCGGAATGAAATATTTTTCGGTTTGGCCAAGCCGGGAGGAGCGGTTTATCCGGAAAGGCGTTTTATCAGAAGGGGGGCACTCCCGAACCAACGGCGCGGCTTTTGGAAACAAAAAACAACCCGGAAAATCCGCGCCAAAGGGCGGGCGGTCTTCCGGGTCAGCCGCAAAACATCCAAACGGCGGTTTATTTTTTGTTTTTCGGAGTTTGATGCCGTTCTTCGAGGACGCGAAGCACTTCTTTCAACGGAAGCTTCTGTTCCTGCAACAAAACAAGGAGATGGTAAATGAGATCCGCCGCTTCCCACTTCAGTTCTTCATGGCTGCGGTTTTTGGCGGCAATGATCACCTCGGACGCTTCTTCGCCGACTTTTTTCAGGATCTTGTCAACGCCTTCTTTAAACAGATAGGTGGTATAAGATCCTTCCGGCATTTCCCGCTCGCGTTCGGCGATGATGTTCCCGAGCGTTTTTAAAATGCGGAATTCCTCCAGTTCATCGCCGCTTGCAGATTCGGGAGCCGCTCCGTAAAACGTCTCCGTAAAACAACTCGTCGTTCCCAAATGGCAAGCGGGGCCGGCCGGTTCCACAAGGACGACAATGGCATCGCGGTCGCAATCATATTTCATGGCGACGATTTTCTGCGTATTTCCGCTCGTCTCCCCTTTATGCCAAAGCTCTTGGCGGGAGCGGCTGTAAAACCACGTCTCGCCGCTTTCCAAAGACTTTTGCAAAGATTCTTTGTTCATGTAAGCAAGGGTGAGCACTTCTTTCGTTTTTGCGTCTTGGACGATGGCGGGGATCAAACCTTGCTTGTCAAATTTGAGTTCCAGATCGTCTATATTCACCGTACATTCACCCCGTGATTTTTCAAATAAGCCTTCACCTCGGCCACCGATGTTTCTTTATAGTGGAAAATGGAAGCAGCCAGGGCCGCATCCGCATTGCCTTCCTGCAAAACTTCTTTAAAATGTTCCGCGCTGCCCGCGCCGCCGGAGGCAATGACCGGTATGGACACCGCTTCGCTGACCGCCCTCGTCAGCTCAACATCAAAGCCGTTCTTTTCCCCGTCCCGGTCCATGCTCGTAAGGAGGATTTCCCCGGCGCCGAGGCTTTCCGCTTCCCTAGCCCAGGTGAGAACATCTTTTTCGGCCGCTTTTTTTCCGCCGTGCGTATATACCCGCCACGTGCCCAGTTCTTCGTCAAATTTTGCATCGATGGCCACCACGATCGCCTTGGAACCGAAAGCTTCGGCACCTTCTTTAATCAATTGCGGATTGACGACCGCGGCCGTGTTGATGGACACCTTGTCGGCGCCGGCATCGAGAATCTTTTTCATGTCTTCAACAGTATGGATTCCGCCCCCGACGATCAGCGGAATGTCCACTTGGGCGGCGACCGCTTTTACGACATCGATCATCGTTTTCCGTCCTTCAACGGAAGCGGATATATCGAGAAGGACAAGTTCATCGGCCCCTTGTTCATCGTAAAACCGGGCCAGTTCCGCCGGATCTCCGGCATCGCGGAGTTGGACAAACTGTACGCCTTTGACGACCCTGCCGTCTTTTACATCCAGACACGGTATGATTCTTTTTGCTCTCATATCAGTTCCCCACTTTTTCCAAAGCTTCTTTTACAGTAAATCTTCCTTCATAAATGGCTTTGCCGACAATCGCCCCTTTGACTCCCTTCCCCTCAAGAGCCTTCAGGGCCAATAAATCATCGAGACTGCTGACACCGCCGGAAGCGATCACTTCCTTGCCGGTTACCTCGGCCATTCTGGCAACCGCTTCGATATTCGGCCCGGAAAGCATCCCGTCGGTGGCAATATCGGTAAAAATGAACGTCTCCGCCCCGGCGTCGGCAAATTTTTTCCCGAGGTCGACCGCCTTTACTTCCGACGTATTCATCCACCCGTGGGTGGCCACATAGCCGTTTTTCGCATCAAGGCCGATGGCAATCTTTTTGCCGTATTTTTTGATCATCCTTATGGCAAAGTCGGGATCGGAAACGGCCACGCTGCCGAGGATGACCCGGGCTACGCCGTTTTCCAAGTAATGCACGATATCTTCTTCCGTGCGGATGCCTCCGCCGATTTGAATGTGGACATTCAACTTGTTGGCGGCTTCGATGACGAAACGGTCATTGATGCGGCGGCCGTCTTTGGCGCCGTCCAAATCGACCATATGAAGCCAAGCGGCGCCCGCTTCCACAAATGTTTTCGCCATGTCAAACGGGGAATCCCCGTACACCGTTTCTTTGTTGTAATCCCCTTGCAAAAGGCGGACACATTTCCCGCCCCGCATGTCAATGGCGGGATACAGAGTGAATCCCATAGCTGTTCCCCTTTCTAAATGGAATGTGTGGCCGTGATTACGGTGGCCGGTGCCGCAATCCCCCGGTAAAACCGGCCGCGCCCGTTGTTTAAGCGATCAAACTAACGGGATGATGAATGGCCCGGCCGGAAAACGGGATTTGTCCATGCGCTCGGTTTTTTTCCGAAAGACGGTTTTATGCGGCACGCGGGCGGACTCTGCCCGGCCCTTGCCGGAACTTTTTCGCCGTCCCTTTCTTTTGGCGCCGCTTTTTAAAGCACCCCTTTTGTCGACGGCACTCCTTTGACCCTCGGGTCGATCATCGTCGCTTCATCGAGGGCCCGGCCCAACGCTTTAAAAATCGCCTCGATCATGTGGTGGGTATTTCTGCCGTAATGCAGGATGACGTGCAAATTCATGCGCGCTTCAAGCGCCAGTTTCCACAAAAACTCTTCCACCAATTCCGTGTCAAAGGTGCCCACTTTTCCGCGCGGAATTTCGCCCCGCAGTTCAAAATGGGGCCGATTGCTCAAATCGACGACCACTTGGGCAAGGGTCTCATCCATCGGCACGAACGCATTGCCGTAGCGGCGGATGCCTTTTTTGTCGCCGAGGGCTTCTTTCAATGCCAGTCCAAGGCAAATTCCGATATCTTCCGTCGTATGGTGGTCATCTACCTCCGTGTCGCCGGCGGCGCGCACCGTTAAATCAAATTGGCCGTGCTTGGCAAACAGATCCAGCATATGGGTCATAAAAGGAACCCCCGTCTTCAAATCGGCTTTTCCTTCCCCGTCAAGATTCAAGGACAATTCAATATTGGTTTCGCCCGTTTTGCGGACGATTTTTGCCGTTCTTTTCATCTTAACCCTCCATCCCTTGTACCTGCCGAATATTTTTCCTCTCCCCGCCTTTAAAACTGCCGCATGATGCGGAATTTGCACTTTGAGGACCATTTCACATGCTCTTCCAAGGATTTGTCCTTAAAAATCCTGTTTGCGGACAAAACGGACCGATTTTCCATCGTCTTTGTCTTCAAAGCGGACGGGCGAAACAAGCGCGGAAGCTTTTCCGCCCGGTGCAGGCGGGAATTATTTGAGCCGTTCTTCCACGGCGCGGGCATGGGCTTCCAAGCCTTCCAACCGCGCGAAAGCGGCAATTTTTTTGGCGTTCTCCTTTAAAGCCCGCTCACTGTACATGATGATGCTCGATTTCTTCTGGAAATCATCGACGCTTAACGGGCCGGAAAAACGGGCCGTGCCGTTGGTCGGGAGAACGTGATTCGTGCCCGCAAAATAGTCGCCGACCGGTTCCGAACTGTAGCGGCCGATGAAAATCGCCCCGGCATGCTTGATTTTGCCGGCCAGTTCCACCGCGTTTTCAGCGATGATTTCCAAATGCTCCGGCGCCAACTGATTGACCGTCTCCACCGCTTCATCCATGTCTTTGGCCACGTAGATTGCCCCATAATTTTCAATCGATTGGGCGGCGATTTCTTTGCGGGGAAGCTCTGCCAATTGCTTTTCCACTTCGCGGGCCACTTCCTCCGCCAGTTTTTCCGAAACTGTGACGAGCACGCTGCATGCCCTTACGTCGTGCTCCGCCTGAGACAACAGGTCGGCGGCCACTTCTGCGGCGACGGCCGTTTCGTCGGCCAACACGGCGATCTCGCTCGGCCCGGCGATCATGTCAATGTCCACATCGCCGAACACTTCCCGTTTCGCAAGCGCCACATAAATATTGCCCGGTCCGGTAATCTTGTCGACAGGACGGATCGATTCCGTTCCGTAAGCGAGAGCGGCAATGGCCTGCGCTCCGCCGACTTTGTAAATTTCCTTGACACCGGCAATATCGGCGGCGACGAGCACAGCCGGCGGCAGTTTTCCGTCTTTCCCGGGCGGGGAAACCATGACAATCCGCTCCACGCCGGCCACTTTGGCGGGAATGACATTCATCAGCACGGAAGAAGGATAAGCGGCCGTTCCCCCCGGTACATAGACGCCGGCGGAGTCAAGCGGGGTAATTTTTTGCCCGAGGATCGTCCCGTTTTCTTCCGTTGTAATCCAGGATTTTTGCCTCTGTTTTTCATGAAAGCGGCGGATATTGTCGGCCGCTTCGCGAATGACGGCGATAATTTCTTCATCCAGTTTTTCGTACGCTTCCCGGATTTCCTCTTCCGTGACGGCAAAACTGTCGAGTTCGGCGCCGTCAAAACGGGCCGTCAGTTCACGCAGGGCTTTGTCCCCTTCTTTTTTCACTTTTGCAATAATGTCTTTCACGGCGCGGAGCTGTTCTTCCGTTCCGCTGTCAACCGACCTTTTAATGGAAAGATCCGGCGTAACTTTTTGAATTTTCACCATGACCATCCCTTTCTGTCTTACAAATCATAGGCAGGTTCTTGTTCGATCACTTTGCTGAGGCGGTCCACCATTTCGCTGATGCGGGCATCTTTCATCCGGTAGCTGACCGGATTCGCAATCAGCCGCGAGGTGATGTCGACGATTTTTTCGTATTCCACAAGGCCGTTCTCCTTGAGCGTTCTTCCCGTCGACACGATGTCCACAATGCGGTCGCTTAAGCCGATGATCGGAGCCAGTTCGATGGAACCGTTCAATTTGATGATTTCCACCTGTTCGCCCTGCTCACGGAAGTAGGCGGCCGCCACATTGGGATACTTGGTGGCCACTTTCGGAGCGACATCATTCATTTTTGTGTTGGGCAGCCCGGCAACGGACAGGCGGCATTTGCTGATTTTCAAATCGAGCAGTTCATATACATCGCGTTCTTTTTCCAGCATGACATCTTTGCCGGCGATGCCGAGATCGGCCACCCCGTGTTCCACATAAGTGGGCACGTCCATCGGTTTGGCCAGAATGAAGCGGAAGTTTTCCTCCGGGACATCGACAATCAATTTCCGCGAATCCTCAAATTCAGGCGGAAGACGGTAGCCGGCCCGGCGGAGGAGTTCGACCGCTTCGTCAAAAATGCGCCCCTTCGGCATAGCAATCGTCAAAAGCTCGTTCATTCCCCCGCCTCCTTTCCTGCTTTGCCAATTAAAAAGATGACATCGGTAAACTGTTCTGAATACAAATCGATGTTTTTCACTCCATTAATGTCTTGCAGAACGACCCGTTCGCCCGCGCCCCGTTTTTCTTTGGCCAGGCCGATCGCTTCCTTTCTTCTTTCGCCGCTGAACAAAATGCAAGTGACCGGATCTTTTTTATCGAGAATGCCGGTCGCTTCGGCAAGGCGGTCGAGCCTTAAGGCAAAACCGGTCGCACCGGAATTTTTGCCGAATTTTTTCAATAACAGATCGTAACGGCCGCCGTTTCCGATCGGGAAGCCGACTCCGCTGACATACACTTCAAAAACGATTCCGGTGTAGTAGCACATGTGGCTGACGAGAGTCAAGTCAAATTTGATTTTTTCCTGTTCGCCGTAATCAGTCAGTATTTCCCACAGTTTCCGCAGTTGGTCGATGTCTTGTTTGCCCTGGCCGTTTTCAATCAGGGCGGCCGCTTTGTCGGGCACTTCTTCCCCGCCTCTCAGGTTCAGAAAATCGAGGAGTCTTTGTTTGTCAATGGAAGAAAGAGGGAGTTTTTTCACATGCTCCCGGTAACCGACATAATTTTTTTCATACAGGAATTTTTTCAGTTCATCGACGCGTTCTTCCGTGCCCAGAATTTGCAGGAAAAGCTCGTGCAGAAAGCCGACATGGCCGACGGAAATCTGGAATTCTTTCAATCCGGCGGCTTGCAGGGATGAAATCATCAAGGCAATGACTTCCGCGTCCGCGCTCACCGTATCATCGGATATGCATTCAATGCCGATCTGTTCAAACTCCGCCGGGCGTCCCCCTTCCCGTTGCTGGGCCCGGTACACGTTGGCCGAGTAAGCAAGGCGGAGCGGAAGCCCGTCTTTTAAAAGTTTCGACGCGGCCACGCGGGCAATCGGCGCGGTCATGTCCGGACGAAGCACGAGGGTGTGGCCCTGCTTGTCCAACAGCTTAAAAAGGTACTCATCGAGGATCGCCGATGCGGCGCCGACCGTTTCGTAATATTCCAACGCGGGAGTCTCAATGAACTGATATCCCCACCGCAGCATCTCTTCTTCGATCGCCGTTCGGAGACGTTTTTTTGTTTCGTATAAATCGGGGAGCGTGTCCCTCATTCCGAGAGGTTTTTCGAACATAAATAAGCGACTCAATCTTCTTCCCACCTTACGACTTTGATCCTTTTATAACAAGTTCTTTTTCCGGTTTATTGATTTTATTTTTTGATCGTCGTTGGAATGTTTTTCGGATAAAACGATTGTTTATTGTCAGGCGCTGCTGCGCAATCCGGTTTTGGCGGCAATCCTTTTGTGTGTTGATTGTCAGTTGGTTTTACCGGCGGTGTTCCCGGTTCGCTTATCATTATTCCGTGCTGCCGGTCTTTCATTTGCAATCTATAAATTTCGTTTTCGGAATCGTTTCGTTTGTTTTTGGATTCCTTTAGTTCGGCTTTGGATTCCTTTAGTTCGTCTTTGGATTCCTTTAGTTCGCTAATATGGTAGCAAACTAAAAAGTGATTATATGTAGTTTACTCTTACTCCCCGTGATCGTCAACAGAATTACTGTAAAAAAACGTTTTCACTTTTGATGCCGGTCTTCCTTTTACCTGTTTACATTATAAACGATTTCTCCTTCTCATAGAAAAAATGCGGAAGTGCGTGGGACAGAATCATTTATCGATCAAGGTTTTTGGGGACGAAAGGAACTTTTGTTAGTCAAGGTACAGTGTTGAAAGGTACACATAGGTCAGGGAGGCTGGCATTTTGGATATCGTTATACCCGTCGGAGGGTTATGATAAAAGGGATGCGTTTTTTTTCGGGGATATCTTCATCAAAAAGCTTGGAGACAAATGGCCGAATTTTTGTTTGTGTTTGTCTTCAAAGCGTTTGTTTGAAGACAAATCCGAGGGATTATCCTTGACTTTTGTCTTTAAATTGCCATTCTGAAGACAATCACACTTGCTTTTCTTTGGGTTTTGTCTTTAGAGCATGGATCTGAGGACAAATTGGACCATTTTTCCATCACTTTTGTCTTTAGATGGACGGTCTGAGGACAAAACTCTTTGCTTTTCTTTGAATTTTGTCTTCAGATCACCGATCTGAGGACAAAGCGAACCGGTTTTACAGCGCTTTTGTCTTCAGATCACCGATCTGAGGACAAAACAAACCGGTTTTACAGCGCTTTTGTCTTCAGATCACCGATCTGAGGACAAAACAAACCGATTTTACAGCACTTTTGTCTTCAGACTGCCACTCTGAGGACAATAGCACTTCCTTTTTCAATGCTTTTGTCTTTAGATCACCGTTCTGAGGACAAAACAAACCGGTTTTACAGCGCTTTTGTCTTCAGACTGCCACTCTGAGGACAATAGCACTTCCTTTTTCAATGCTT
>CALKIU010000144.1 GCA_937995745.1 uncultured Bacillaceae bacterium
GTTTTGGACCAAGTGCTTGAATTAGTCAAAAAACGGGAGGGTTAAAAATGAAAATTTTGCAATGGCTTGAAGACCATTTGATGGAACCGCTTGGAAGAATTGCGCAAAATATTTACTTGCAATCGATCCGTGATGCGTTCGTCATTTTCGCCCTTCCTGTCATTTTAACCGGTGCGCTTTTCTTAATCATTGCCAATCCTCCGACAACGATCAATTGGGGAATTATTAGTGCGTGGGAAAATGCCGTAGCTCCCATTCGGGCGGAGATTCTCTTTCCGTTTAATTTAACTTTTGGTATTTTGTCTTTGACGGTTGCGTTTGGCATCGGCTACAGTTTGGGCGAACGAAGAGACATTGATTCAGTGATGGCGGGAATCTTGTCCATGCTTGCCTTTTTTATGACGGCTTTTCCCGTTACCGCCATCGAAGCAGTGCCCTTTGGCGATATTTTAAGATATTTGGGAGGACAAGGGCTTTTTGTCGCCATTATCCTTGGAATTTTGACAACCGAGTTAATGCGCTTTTTCCTGAAAAAGGGTTTGACTTTTGAAATGCCGGCTGGGGTGCCGCCTTATGTCATGAGAACATTCCGCGCCATGTTGCCATTTATGGTTATTTTGCCGTTGGTGTGGATTGCCCAGTGGATTGTATGGGCGAATTTCGGCATCACCATTCCGCAAGCCGTCTTGGAAATATTTAAACCTTTGGTAGCTGCTTCCAATTCGTATCCGGCAGCGGTCGCGATGATATTCTTGATGATGCTGCTCTGGTCATTGGGAATCCACGGAATGAACGTGGTTTCCTCCGTGGCCTATCCATTTTGGCTGAGCCAGATGGCGGCAAACGTGGATGCGATTGAAGCAGGGGTTGAAGCAACCGGTATTGTAACAGAACCTTTTTATCATATGTTTGCCCATATCGGCGGTTCCGGGGCAACATGGGGATTGGTCGTATTCATGCTGTTTTCGGCGTCCAAGCAGTTGAAGCAAGTTGGAAGAACGGCACTCATCCCGACCATTTTCAACATTAACGAACCGGTTATTTTCGGTGTTCCGATCGTGTTAAACCCTATTATGTTTATCCCCTTCATTCTTGGGCCGGTCGTGATCGTAACAATAAACTATATCTTGTTTGCAACAGGAATCCTTCCTCCGGTAGTCATTCAGCCTCCGTTTACCGTGCCGATCTTTTTGGGAGGATTTATTGCCACCGGAGGTTCGGTACTGGCCGGTTTGGTACAGGTGATGGATGCCATTATAGCCGCGTTGATCTATTGGCCGTTCTTCAAACGTTATGAAAAGACACTGGTTGAGCAGGAAAAAGCGGACAAAGCAGGAGATGCATTGCAGCCTGCATGAACATGAAGTCGTTTAAATGAAACTGCGGCATAAAATGGAGAACTTAATATATGTCTTTGGAGGATGAATTCTATGACGAATGAAGAAGCTGCTTTTAAGTTGATTCTTCATGGCGGCAACGCCCGGGGAGAAGCTTATGAAGCGTTGGACGCCGCCGAGGATTTTGATTTTGAACAGGCACAAAAACATATTGAAGAAGCGGAAAAAGAATTTTACACGAGCCACAGATATCAAACGGAACTAATCCGTGATGAAAAATCGGTGCCCAACTTTTTGCTTGTCCATGCACAGGACCATGTGATGACCGCCCAAGCGGAACTCAACTTGATTAAACGTCTGATCGACAGTTATCGTTATATACACAGTTTGGAAAAAAGGTTGGAAAAATTGGAAGCCGGGATAAGCAAATAGGAAGGCAGAATATTCAAGCCCGTGTTGCCTTCTTTTGCGGTGAAAATTTTCGGATTGTAATAAAGGACGGAAAAGTCAAAGTTTATTTGCAAAGGGTTGCAAAAAGCCGGTTGAATGGCTTTTTGCAGCCTTTTTTTCTTGCAATGCTTTCTTGCGAAGAATGTTGCAAGGAATTACGGTTGGCGCAAAACTGTCCGGATAATAAAAAAAACCCGCCGCTTTGCCGGGATTTTACCGCAACGGTGCATCCAAACGGAAAAGCCTCCTTTTTCAAAGGCTGGCATTTCGTTTCAGTATTATTTTCATATAATAAGCGGTATAATGAAATACAGAATGCTATCTTAAGGATTTAGCGGAAATATTTGTTATCATATAAAAATAAAGGAAGAGTTTTCGAAAAGAAATCCGACAGAAAAGGAGGAATGTAGTAATTGCAAACCACACACGCGAATGCTTGGAAAGAGTTGATAGAGAGAAACGGGTTCAGGCCATTCCCCATGCCGGAGAAACCGAAATATATCGCTTTCTGCGATTTTGACGAGAGCTATTTTCCCCATCACAGGACGGCGGATTGGCAGGAGAGCATCCGCCGGCTGGAAGAATTTATTTTTGAAAAGAGCGAAAAAGAAGGATTAATGATCGGGCTTGTTACCGGAAGCAGGCTGAATTGGGTTTTTGAAAAAATGGCGTCTGGCGGATATCGGTTTGCGCCGCATTTTATTGCCAGTGCCTTTGGTACGCAAATCCATTATTTCACAGAATCCGAAATGGGAAAAATGGATGAAGAATGGAAACGGCATATCGCCGGACAAGGTTACACTTATGAAAAAATTGAGGAAATTCTCCGTTTGTTGCGCGAGAAAGATATTGTGCTGAAGAGGCAGGAATATGTGGAATTCGTCGACCATTCGCACAGTTATTATTATTTTATGAAAAATGAGGATGAGGATAAAAAGAATATTGAGTATATCAGAAAGTTGGCCGCATCTTACGGGATTACCGTCAATATCAGCCGCTGCAATCCGTATGTGGGAGATCCGGAAAATGCGTATGATGTGGATTTTATTTCCCGCGGGGCCGGCAAAGAAGAGATTGTCAAGTTTATTTTAAAAAAATTTGCAGTAGACCGGGAAAATTCTTTTGCTTTTGGCGACAGCGGCAATGATTTGAAAATGCTGCGGACGGTGGGTAACGGCTATTTGCTTGCAAATGCAACCGAAGAAGCAAAAAGAAAATACAACCGCATAGCGGAGGGGCCCTATACGGACGGAATTTACAAGACTTTAAAAAACAGGATGTGAACCTTTTTGACGCAGTATGACAGCGGCAAAAGGCTCTCGTCCCGGCAGGCCAAAAAGACGTTCATTGCCGGCAATCCTTGCCTTTATACGGCAGCCGCCCGGCGAGTCGGAAAGCGCCCGGAACGGAAGAGTTGTATGCCTATTTCCCGGGCAATTTTTTGGCATAACCAACCGGCGCGCTCCGTCTTGATGAGGCTTGTTCACAAAATGGGGCAATTTTTTCGGACCGGCAGCGGGTGGTGCCACCGCGTGATTGGGCCGGTTCATTTTTTATGTCTCCGGTGCCGTTCCAGTTTGGCCAGACTTTCTTTAATGCGCGGATAGGCGCGCTCCAGATGTTTGTGGACGAAGTTTTTCTCTTTTAACAGCTTTTCGTATTTGTTTCTTAATTCAGCCAGATATTCTTTTCTTTTTTCAATAGCCGCTTCCAGCTCTGTCTTTGAAACTTTGAGCTTGTGTTTGACCTGGCTAGTTGTCTTTATGGCTGTGCTAACCCCTTTGTAAATGTTGATGCCGAGCTCGTCGGAAGAGGCTTTCAGCTTTTTGGCAATATCATCAAGAAGGCGGAGCCGTTTCTTGATCTTCATAATTCCTAAAACGGTGACAATGACATCGGCAATTAATGAAGCGAACAAGATAGCAAGAACAAGATGGCCGGGCGGATGATTCATGAAGGAAACGAATTTTTCCACTGAAGGGTGGACAATATGGATGACAAAAACGGCAGCGAGCCCCCAAGCCAGCGAGAACTTTAAGCAAATATATCCCTTGATGTTAAAAGGCACGTCGGAGTAATCCCACCATTTATGATGAAACACCTTTTCCAAAATATAGCCGGTGATAAACTCCAATGCGGAAGTAATGATGATGGCTCCAAAAAAGAGGAGGATCACATTATCCTTGATTGGTTGAAAAATAATCAACAGCAAAATCATTCCGAATCCATAAATGGGGCATAGCGGACCGAGTAAAAATCCCCTGTTGACAAATTTTCCGCTTGTGACCGCCTTATAAGCCACTTCCGTACACCAGCCCAAAAAGGCGTATATGAGAAAAAACCAAGCATAATCCACGAAGGTATAGGACATTGGACTTCCTCCTGATTGACCGTTTTAAAGTTATTATAAAAGAAAACAAGCACAGCCCTGTGTGCAAAAATGTTGTAAATTTGTGACATGTTAAACGGCAGGCGGGAGGCCGCCAAATGGGGCATGGCCACCGTCTTCACGATGTTGTAAAGGGCTTGAAGCAGATTGGAAAACATTCTGTGTTGCAAAATTGTATATTTAAAAATTTTTTGGAAGAGTAAAATCTTGCCGAACTGTGTTTGCCTATGTTTTCAGGCATCTCTGGCTCTTACAACACGCTGCCTGTCGTTGTCATTAAAATGAACCGTTAAGAGGATACGGAAAAACGATACTGCCTTCACCGCATTTGGAGAAGGCAGTTTTTTTGTGGATATGTCGACAATTGACAGAAAATTTGTAATTATTTTCATTGATTTTACATTTATTGGAATCTATCATTAAGAATAGAGGGCGCAGCGAGAATATAAGAGTTCTAGGATGGAAAAGGAAGAAAACAAGAAATGGAAGAAAATACATATGTTTAAGGAGGAATATGGATGAGTCATGCAGTTGTACAATTGAAAGAAAAAGTAGAAAAGTTTTTGCAGGGAACGAAAAAGCTTTATATTAACGGCCAATTTGTTGAAAGCAAGTCCGGAAAGACTTTCAATTCGTATAATCCGGCAACGGGGGAAGTGCTGGCAACAGTTTATGAAGCGCAAGCAGAAGATATAGACGAGGCTGTGAAGGCTGCCCGAAAGGCTTTTGATGAAGGTCCTTGGTCAAAAATGAATCCTGCCGAGCGCAGCAGGTTGATGTACAAACTCGCCGATTTGATGGAAGAAAATAAGGAAGAATTGGCGCAATTGGAGACGCTGGACAACGGAAAACCGATCCGCGAGACGACTCACGCCGATATCCCCCTTGCCATTGAACATATGAGATATTACGCCGGCTGGTGCACGAAAATCGTCGGACAAACCATTCCTGTCAATGGACCGTTCTTTAACTATACACGTCATGAACCTGTAGGTGTCGTCGGACAAATTATTCCTTGGAACTTCCCGCTTCTTATGGCCATGTGGAAATTGGGCGCCGCCCTTGCAACAGGATGTACGGTTGTCCTGAAACCTGCCGAACAAACACCGCTGACAGCATTGTATTTAGCTGAATTGATTGAAGAAGCAGGCTTCCCGCCGGGGGTAATCAACATTGTGCCCGGATTCGGTGAAACGGCAGGAGCACCGCTTGTTGAACATCCGCTCGTTGATAAAATTGCCTTCACCGGCTCAACTGAGGTCGGAAAGCAAATTATGGCCAATGCGGCCAAGACGGTGAAACGCGTCACGCTCGAACTGGGCGGAAAATCTCCAAACATCATTCTCCCTGATGCTGATTTGCCGCGGGCAATAAGAGGCGCATTGAACGGAGTCATGTTTAACCAGGGACAAGTATGCTGTGCCGGGTCCCGGGTGTTCATCCAAAAGAAACATTATGACAACGTCGTCGCTGATATGGTCAGCTACGCGAAAAAGATTAAGCAGGGAGCAGGAATCCTCCCGGATACGGAGATGGGCCCCCTTGTTTCCGATGAACAGCAAAACCGGGTTCTCGGTTATATTGAAAAGGGAATTGAAGAAGGCGCCGAATTGCTAACGGGCGGAAACAAACCGAGGGAAGAAGGTTATTTCGTCGCTCCGACCATTTTTGCCAAAGTAGACGATGATATGACCATCGCCCAGGAAGAAATTTTTGGTCCTGTCATTTCCGCCATGCCGTTTGAGGATTTGGATGAATTGATCGAAAGAGCCAATAAAACCATTTACGGACTGGCTGCCGGAGTTTGGACACGCGATGTGGCCAAGGCTCATTACATTGCCAGCAAGCTGAAAGCGGGCACGGTTTGGATTAATTGCTATAACGCTTTTGATGCAGCTTCACCGTTTGGCGGTTATAAGCAATCCGGAATAGGCCGTGAAATGGGATCCTATGCTTTGGAAAATTATACAGAAGTGAAGAGTGTCTGGGTTTACATGAAATAATTTGACCGGCAGTTTTAAGGGATAAGAGCTGCGTCTCTTATCCCGTCTCTTTTTTGCAAACTTCTGCTTGTTAATGTTTTTGGGGATGGGCTTTTGTGCCGGGGTCCTTTTTCGTTTCATGAGAACCGGTGGACCCTCTACTTATGTTTTTTTACGATTTTTTCCGCTCTTACCGTTGTAAGAATAATGACGACAAATGACGCCAATCCGACATATATCCATAGATCAACCAGGATAAAAGCGAGAACAAGGGCAGCAACAGCCAAAATAATTGAGGTAATTAAACCGGCCATCGTGAGAAAGTCTTTTTTGATTAATTGTCTCCTCATTAGTTTTTTTGTTTTCATATCGATACCTCCCGAATTGAAAAACCCGTTTGCTCCGGCTATCGGCATTCCGTCTGCAAGTGTTTAGCCAATTTCCTCTTATGTCTTCTATTTCATTATAGGCAATTCTTCATCATAAATGGTTGAAAAAGTAAATTTACAATAATTATAAAGAATCTGACGATTAGCGGGCGGAGCTTTTTTCTTGTTGCGAATGGGAAGAGACAAATATGAAAATCAAAACTTTGACCGTCGATGCGATTGCAAACCGTTAAAAACAATGAAGGGTCACAGTAAATTCAGTCATCATAATCATTCATAAATTGAAAAGAGTGGAATATATGGAATTAATTATAAAAAGATGGATTTTGTACATTAGCGGGGTGTTTTTCCTATCTTCAGGGGTCAGTTTGTCTATATTGGCAGATTTTGGGGTATCGCCGGTTTCGGCGCTTGCTTATGCCTTGTCGCTGGTCACCGGTTTATCTGTGGGATTAATGGCCTTTGCTGCGAATATCCTTTATTTAATATTACAGGACTGTCTCAATAAGTCGGTGCCATGGAAAGAACATGCATTTCAATTAATCTTGAGTGTTTTATTCGGACTTTTTATTAATTTGACCCTTGCTGTGTTGGAATTTGTTTTGCCGCCGTCTCCCGGTTTGTTGCTCCGTGTGCTCTATCTCATTTGCAGTTTGTTCGTCATTGCGTTCGGCTTGTTTTTTCTGTTCTCATCAAAACTGCCCGTCCTTCCGTATGACGGTCTAACTTACGCTATAAGCAGGTTCTTTAAATGGAGCGTGGGAAAAGCGAAAGTAAACAGCGATTTGGTGAACGTAACCGTGGCCGCCGCAATCTGTCTTTCTTTCTTGCGCCAATTGGGATCAATAGGATTGGGAACGCTGGTATCCGCTGTGTTTATCGGCAGAATTTTGGGTCTGTTCATGAACATATTCGGGCAAGGCTTGGCAAAGTGGCTCGTCAAGACACATCGGGAAAAACCGGGGCAAATATTTGTTGACGGACAGTAAATTTAAATTCAATATATTTAACCATCCGTCTTCCATTGCTGCAGAGGGCGGATTTTTTT
>CALKIU010000145.1 GCA_937995745.1 uncultured Bacillaceae bacterium
TATTGGCGAATTTCAAAATATATTGGCGAATTTCAAAATATATTGGCGAATTTCAAGATATATTGGCGATTTTCCGATTTTATCGGCCGAACCGAAAAAAGCCGGTGTAACATGACCGGCTGCGGCCAATTTGAAAACTGCCCCGTGAGTTTTTGACAACATGCCCTCCGGCGCAGTTTTATCGGCATCGGCGATTTTTCCATTGCATCGGCGTAAATCCGGCAATACCGGCGAATTTTAAATGTATCGGAAATCCCGAAACAACGTCGGGAAACCGGTTCTATGGCGAAGCAAATCCTTATCCTTGCAAAAAATACTTTGCCAATGGCAAAAGGGCCGCCCCCCCTTTCCGCAGAGACAGCGCAGCCGCGAAGCACAAAAAAGCACCGCTGCCGTGAGGCTGACATTTTAAAAATAACTGCCTCTGCTGCGGCACAAGGACAGCGACATGAAGGAATCTTTCAATCTTCTTCTTCGGGGGAATAGCGGTAAATGACAAACTTTCCGTATTTTCCGTGGCTGGGGTATGCTTTAATGTTATTAATCAACTGGAAAGGAGTTTCTTGTTCAAGAAATTGCTTAAACTCCGGGAGCGGATAATAGAGGATCAAATCGACGGTTCGCTTATTCTTCCGGACGGAAGCCAATATGTTGTAGATTACCTTTTTGAAGATCCTGACCGAAAAGGGGTTGAAAAAATAAAAGACATTCTCCTCCGGTTTCACCTCATAATTCTCGGCAAGACCGTACTCAAACCGAATCGGCGCTTTCAAATGCTTGTTCTTTTGCTGGTAGACAGCCTTGTTATAAAGAGCCTCCTTATACGTTAATTCATTGTTTTCAACACCTGTGACCGGCACATCAAAATGATAGTGAATAAAAAACGATACCCTCCCCATGCCGCTGCCAAAATCGACCACCCGGTCCCCCGGCCTGAATGTATAAAATTGGACGAGTTTTTCAAGCGCCGCATAAGGCGTGGCCTCGTACCGGTTATAATGGCTTCTGTTTGTCCGCCACTCTCTGATTCCCGTCGTTTTCACATGAAGCAACTGATCAAATTTTCTTTTCAAATCCAATCCCCACTCCATTTCTATAATGTTATGAAGACTGGTACTCCCATCCATTCTACTAATCTTCCCAAAATAAGCAAGGGAATCCGGCACTTTTGTCAAAATAATATGGATTTCCCTGCGACTATTTGTTTGGAAGGGCCTTTTTTTTAAAAAACAGCCAACATGCCGCCGGTACCGTTCTCCGGCGACGGCTTATCCAACCGAAAAAGAAGCGTTCCGAAACCTTCCTTGATGAGGGAAAGTTCCAATATGGGAAAATAGTTTGTTTTAACTAGAAAGCTCCATACCGGGTAAATGGGGCCGGGGAATGGCTTTTCATTATCCGGTATGAAGCGTCGCACGCTATTCAAGACTTCAAAGGCTGTTCAACGGTACAATGCAATCGGGGGACTCGTTTTTCGCGGAATTTACAATTGTTGAGACTGGATATTTTTCCATTTTTTCGGCCGGATAGGGGACCAGGAGCGACTTTAAATGCCGTGTGTCGTCGTAATTTGGATCGAGCCACAAGTCATGCGTTTCCATCGGAAGGATCACGGGCATCCGGTGATGAACGTCTTTCATGATGTCATTGGCTTCCGTCGTAATAATCGTGCAGGAATGGACAGGCTTGTCCCCTTTCCGCCACGTTTCCCAAAGGCCCGCAAAAGCAAACGGCTTTCTGTCCTTCATGATGAAGCGGTACGGCTGCTTGCCTTTGTCTGTCTTTTTCCACTCGTAAAATCCGTCGGCCAGGATCAAGCAGCGCTGCTTTTTAAAAGCATGCTTGAAGGAAGGCTTCTCGTCAATCGTTTCCGCCCGGGCATTGATCATTTTGTAGCCGATTTTTTCGTCCTTGGCCCAATAAGGAATGAGCCCCCATTTCAGCATATTTCCTTTTCTCCGCTTGCCGTTGGAACCGACGGCAAGAATCGGTTGCCCGGGTGCAATATTGTATCTCGGAGTATACTCACCGGCATATTCAAACTCAAACATCTCCTGCAAAATAAGCAAATCATCGGTAAGGGTAAATCTTCCGCACATCGTTCTCACCTCAATGCCAGTTTACAAAAAAATCATGGCGGATGCTAAGAAACCGACTTCCGCAAATAACCATTGACGCAAACTTCCGGATCGTTCATGACACATTATAACCCGGTACAGCGGATTTAAAAAAATACAGTCGCAAGAAAAAAGAGGACCACGCCAACTTCGGGAAATGATCCAAAAACTTCGTTTTGTCCGGCAAGACATTTTTCCACAAAACGTTCTTGCAAAAATCGCCAAAGAAGCTAATAATTAAGATCGGTACAGAATTGGCAAATGATGAAATTTGGTTGTTAACGAGTTAAAGAGAGGAATGACAACGTGTTTGAATGGAGAAACATTTTTAAAGGAATGGCCATCGGCGCAACAGACTTGGTTCCGGGAGTGAGCGGCGGAACAATGGCTCTGTTGCTCGGAATCTATGAGAGAGTTGTGGCCGCCATTGACGGATTGACAACGAGAGAATGGAAAAAACATTTGATTTTTTTAATTCCCATTGGATTGGGAATGGGAATTGCCATTTTGAGCCTCAGTCACCTGTTCAGTTGGCTCATGGAAACATATACGCAGCCGACTTTTTTCTTTTTTGTCGGTTTGATTTTGTCGATTATCCCGCAACTGCTTTATGAGGCGGATTTTAAGAAGAATTTCCGCGCATCCCATTATGGTCTGTTAGTGATTGCGGCAATTCTCGTGGCGTTGACCGGTTTGGCCACTCCGGACCGGTCGGCGGTAATGACAAATTTAACAACGCTTCAGTATATTTATTTGTTCGTTTGCGGCTGGATTGCCAGCACCGCCATGATCCTTCCTGGCATCAGCGGCTCTATGATGCTTTTGATCATGGGAGCTTATCCGACCGTGATCGAAGCAATAAAAACATTGGATTTTGTGATTATTATCGTTGTAGGGCTCGGGATAGCCGGAGGACTGCTGATAACGAGCAAAATTATCCGCTATCTTTTCCAGCATTATTCCAGCTTGACTTATGCAGCTTTAACCGGACTTGTGGTGGGTTCCATTTTTGTTGTTTATCCTGGCTGGCCTGGCAATGCATCCCTTATGATTGCCAGCATCATTACGCTGATTGCCGGTTTTTCTCTGGCAACTTTTATCGGCCGGATGAGGTAAAAGCGGACAAGGTATGCAAAAAGCCTCTGCGAACATGTGCAGAGGCTTTCTTCTATGTAAGCAAAAAAAGAAAAACAAAAACTTTTAGAAAGAATTTCAAATACTCTTAACAAGAATTTAAGAGTTTGTTAAATTATCATTGAACTTTCTGAAAAAATTGTAGAGGTGGGATTGAATGATGGAGCAAATAAACATTGAAAAAGTCGATTTCCGTGAAGAAGAACTGTTTTTCGGACTGAATGAACAAAATTGATGTGAACTTTGTCGTGAACGGACGCCAAGGAACGGCTACGGCCATCGCTGATGAGAAGCTGGATCTCAAAATGATTTATGACGTCAAAATCGACGGGGTTGACGAGAAAAGCCCGGAACAATCAATGGTTACCTTTTATTTAGGCCGGGCATTGTGGGAACGTTTGTCATCTATTAAAAAGAAGAAAAATTTTTCTAAGTAAATAGAAAAAGAATTGGAAATACCTCAAATAAGAATTGGTGATACAGAATAAGATTAATGAACAGTCCATGTTGTTGGCAGAAACAGGGCATAAAAAGATTCCGGACAATCTGTCTGGCCCGAACGTAATATGGAAGGCTTGCCTGAGAATGGTTGAAACGAACATTGGAATCCGGCATGGGCAGAACGGCTTTTATAAGAGGAACCAACAATGGAAAAAGGGAATGGCAAGGATTTTTTTGGCATGATATGATAAAAGCGAAGATATGTTTTTTGACATTTTTTCGAGAAGAAATTAAAAATACCTCTAAAGGAAATTAGGAGGATAACGGATGAGCAACAAAACGTTGAACTTTATAAAAGAATTGGAATCCCGGTTCGGCCGCACCGGTTTTGTCGAATGGGCGGGCATGGAGGCGATGAGGCTCCATGCCCTGTTTGCCGCCATGGAACGACCGGAATACAGGGAGAGATTGACGGCCGTTTGCCCGCGGGAGGAACTGAAACTGTCCGCCAATCTTTTAAAAGAGCGGCTGAAAAATTTGTACGGCGCTCTGGAAGAACAGATCCCCGAATTAAAGGGGGTCTTCCTCGGCCAAAAGTTTGAACGAATCGATGAACATGAGTTGTATCAATTGATTGTCTTGTTTGACAGGGAAGGGCTGACCGGAGAGGAATATCAGAACGAACAGCTGGTTTTGGATTTCTTCCAAGCTTTGTTGGATGAATTGGACTCAACCCGAAAAGAATTTATTTTTACCCCGGACGGACTCATTCAGCTGATGGTTCGGGCGCTCAAGCCTGTCAACGGCATTGCTTATGACGGAACGGCCGGCATTTGCAACATCCTGACGGCGCTTTTTCGCCATGCCGAAGCTCAAGACGGAAACTTGAAAGTATACGGGCAGGAGATTCATCCTGAAATTTATGTGATTGGAAAAATAAATCTGTTTCTCCATGGCATATTGCCGGAACATGGGGATTTGGCGCTCGGGGATACGATTCGCGAACCGAAATGGCTGGAGAACGGAACCGTCCGGCAATTTGATTATGTGGTGATGAATTATCCGTTCGGGCTCAAGGACTGGGGATACGAATTCGCCCGGAACGACAAATACGGCCGTTTTCAATTATATCCGCTTCCGTCCCGTTCTCAAGGGGACTACGCTTTTATCATCCATGCCCTTGCTTCCCTGAAACCGGACGGAAAAGCGGCATTGATCGTTCCTTTTGGCACTCTTGTCCGGGCGGCGGGCGACCGGAAAATCCGGGCTGTTTTGTTGAAGGACGATGTGATCGAAAGCGTCACAGCCTTGCCCTCCAGCCTGTTTGCCGGCACCGGGATTCAAGTGGCTCTGCTTATTTTGAATAAAAACAAGCCGGCCCGCAAAAAGGGATTCGTACAATTCATCAATGCGGAAGGGGACTATGAACGGACGAGGACGCAAAGCTTTTTAAAGCCGGAACATGTTGAAAAAATTGTTGCCGCCCTCGATGCTTATGAAAATGTAGAAGGCTATTCACGAATCGTTCCGGTAAAAGAAATCGCCGAAAACAACTACGATTTAAATCCTTCCCTATATTTTGTCAACGTTGAACTGGAAACGGAATTCGGCACGATTTATTTCAACCGCAGAAAATATAAAAAAGAAACGGAAAACCTCGTTAAAATCGGCGATGTGGCAGAGGTCATCCGGGGAGTGAATCTCCCCGGGAAGAGGCAGATGGAAGCGGGCATTGGCCCATTTTTCCCGGTCATTCAAATCCGCGATATAGAAGAAGGAGAAATGATTTTTGACAACATTGAGCGCATGCCGATTCAAACGAAGGATATCGAGCGGGTCACGGCAAAACCGGGCGACATTCTCGTTGCCAGCCGCGGAACGCAGCAAAAAATTGCCATTGTGCCTGATTACGAGGGCAGACTGGTTGTTTCCAGCATGTTTGTCATCATCCGGTTGCACGATAAGAATGAAGTAGCTCCGGAATATGTGAAGCGGATTTTGGAAAGTCCGGTCGGCCGGTACTTTTTTGAAGTGAGCCAGAGCGGTTCGACCGTCACGGTTCTGACGCCGAACGATATCCGGGCGGTTGAAATACCTTTGCTGCCGCCGGAACAACAACAGGCTTTCATTCGTGAATTGGACGAAGCCGATGAGATCGTCCGCAAAGCATTGGAGGAAAGGAAAAACAGGTATTTCACCGCTTATGAGAAAGCGGGATTCGGCAGAGCGATTGACAGAAATTGAATATTTCCATTATTTATAAGCGGATTGCGGACTTGAATCGCGCTTCCTCGCAGGTTTATAAGCAAATATGAAAAAAAACGGACGAATCGCCGCGGATTCGTCCGTTTTTTACATATTTTCATGAAAGATTTTGTTAAGGGAGCGGCAGTACGTTAAAGCGAAACCTCTTATTATAAAAAATTTCCAAAAAGATTGGCTGTGATTTGTCGGAATATTAAAAAGACGCATAGACCGTCAAATTAGACGCATAGAATGCCAAAATAGACGTATAGATCGCCCGATTAAACGCATAGAACCGGAAAATCGACGCATAGAAGTAAATTGCCGGAAACACCAACACCCGGTTGCTTTTAGGACCCAGACAACAATTGGAGCAAATGTATCTCGAAGCCCGAAAATGAACTTTAGTAGAACAAGATTTGCCTGATGAAATCTGCCGGCTGCACAACTTCGAAAAATTGCCGTATGACGAAGATATATAGTAGTTGATTTTGTCATAGACACCGGCACAGACGGAATCTACTCGCCGGCATACTAAGGACGGGGGATTGGCATAGGGACAGAGTGTCAGCCCCTCTGTCCCCATATGATCGTCTGATTCAACCCCTCTAATAAACCGATTGTTTTGGCGACGACCCAGTTTAAATCTCCAAGTTCCGCTATGTCGTTGTGTACGAATCCGTTGCGCGGGCCGCGAACGTCTTTTGTCGTTAATTCTTCTTTTATGAAGTGAATGAGAGCTTTGCAAACTCCCTCATCAGTGCCCTTTTCGGCCGCGCTGATTCCAAGGGCCAGATCCGTTCCTGCCCAATATAGTGGCGGTGGAAGTTGGCACAGAAGAAGGCCACTTGTCCGAGGGTCGCTTTCTCTTTCCCCAACAGCCACTCGGCTGTTCCCAATATCATCAGCATTTTCGTGCCTTGGTTTTTCGAAAAAATGGCCGCCTCATGAGTTAATCCAGATATACATCAAATAGGATATACCCTCCCAGAGAACGGGGCGCTTTCATGGTGATAAGAACACGGTTGCCTCTCACGATGGAATACATTTGATACGCGTTGTTTTCCGGATGAACTTGATCGGCATGTTCCAAGGCACGGATCAGCTCTTTTTCGCCGATTTCGTCCAGATATTTGAGCACTTCAGCCCGTTTCTTTTTGAGCGGTGAAGCGGGGTTCTTCGGATCGAGAAAAGGAGCGTTTTTCAACTCTTGGACAAAATCTTTGTCAATCTCCACTAAGTTGGGGAGGGTCCTTTTTTCTCCCCTCTGCAAATTGAATGTCGCCGCGTAAAGATGCCGTTCATTCTCCTTGTCCTCTTTGTCCTTCGGTTCCGCGTAATAAAAAATGCTCAATGTGTCCGTCGTGTACCACATGATTTCATAATCAATGGTTACGGGAGCATCAGATTGGGCGGCAAAAGCAGAGATGTCCCCGTAGATAAAGTCGTTGATTCTGTCTTGCCTCTGTTTGTCCGGAAGTGTGAGCCGGGGAAAGTGAATCGTGTGCGGCCCCTCTTTTTCCTTGGCTTGGGTAATTTTTATGAAACCGGAATCTCTTTCTTTCTTGTTTTGCTTTTTGGACTTGTGAGTGGCGGATGGATCTTTTTCATTGCCGGAAGGTTTGGTGCTTTCTTTGTCTGCCTGTTGTTCGGTTTTCGCCGGAGGGTTGTCCGCTTTTTGCGCGGTTTCGCTGTTGCACCCGGTGGCGGAGAAGAACAGGGCGGCAAGGATGAGCCACAAATATATTCGCAGCATCGTTGATTCCCTCATTTCGAAAAGTTTAGGCTATGCGTTGCGCAAAATGGGTATCTGCAGGACAGCCTTTTCATAAAGTTATTGGACAGGCAGGCGTTTTATGCGGAAAAAATTCCGACAGTGTTTGCGGAGATTTTTAGAGACAGGCAATTCATTGGGTTGAGTGGCAAATTGCGAAAAACTGTGCTTCGGCAGGGCGGAGCGAAGATGAATTCGCCAATAAATATTTATTTTCGTCAAGAAGATGAATTCGCCAATAAATATTTATTTTCGCCAATAAAATTAGAAATTCGCCAATATAATTGGAATTTCGCCAATAAAATCAAAATATCGCCAATAAATCACCGAAAATCGCCAATATGTTGATTTTAGTCACTATCTCAAAAGGCAAAGCGGAAGGGGAAGGCGCAGCCTTCCCCTTTCTTATCGGATGCTTGGAAATAAATGGTGGGACACCGAACCTGTCCCCATGTCCCGCTCGTTATTTTTTACGGACGGGGATCCAGATTTCGCTGTAGGCGTGGTTTTCTTTGTTTGGATCCATTTTTGTAAATGAGAAGCTGGGGGCGTCGATGATCTCATAGTCCGAGGACGGGAGCCATTCGGAATAGGTGCGGGCCATTGTTTCCTGTAACGTGGACGGAAACGGTCCTTCATTCGGAAAAACAGCCCACGTGCCCGCTTCGACCGGCACGACATCGAGTTGGTCGCTTATTTCCTTTTTTGTCGTCAATACCCCGATCATGTGAGTCAAATACCCTTCTTCTTTTAAGAATTTGTAATCGGCATCGTACGAAGCATTTACGATTTCGCGGGGCTCGATATTTTGCAAAGAGCGCATTTCTTTGCGCTGCTCCTCGGTGATGCCCTCGGCGAGTTTGACAATTTCCTGATTGACCCCTTCGAATTGCATGGGCACCCGTTTGCTGACTCCGGCCAAATAAAACGCCGGCATTTCCACAATTTTGTATTCCATTGCTGTTCCTCCTTTTACGGTAATCACAAAAGAAAGCTTGGGGAAAGATTTGCTCATTCCTGTTTTGCTGACATCGGAGGGCAAGTGGCCGCTCCATTTTTTAAAAGCCCTAGAAAAACCGTCCACCGACTGATAGCCGTATTTAAATGCCACATCCGTGACCGTTTCGCCGCGCAGAAGATCTTTGTTGGCCTCTGACAAGCGCCGGTTTCGGATGTATTCGTGGATGGTCATGCCCGCCAGGTAAAAGAATACGGTTTTAAAATGATAGGCGGAAACCCCGGCCACCTGGGCGATTTTTTCAAGGGGAAGCTCTTCCGTCAAGTGTTCTTCAATATAATCCATGACGCGGTTTAGTTCATTTAACAAGGTTTCCTCTCCTTTCGTATTTATCTTAACAGAACGGGAGGTGGATGACTCGACAACGCTGGAGGCAAATCGGTCGGATTTCAAGAGGGCCGTTTTAAATGAATGGGGGAGGAGCATTCGCGGAATTCGCCAGTAAAATAAGATTTTCGCCAGTATTTTAGTTCATTTTCGACAGTATTTTGCGCCATATCGCCAGTAAATTTGAAAAATCGCCAGTAATTCGGTGAAATTCTCCAGTAGGGTGATTTATATCACCTATTTTTTAGATATTTTTTCGGAATTTCTCTTTGAAAGTGGGGATGTCGTATTCATATCTACGTTCCGGATCCCGACTTTTTTATATTTGCACTCGCCGAAATTTTTTTAAATTCGCCGATAAAACGAAATATCGCCAATACATCTTTCTTTTCGCCGAAATGTTGTATCACCACAAATCAAAGCGGCAGGGGAAGGCTGCGATTTCCCTTTCTATTTGACATTTGGGAATATAAGGATGGGACGACGAACCTGTCCCCATGTCCCATCCCCATGTCCCACCTTTAATGTAAACGCTTTCTGTTATAGAATGATAGAAGGAAGGAGATAAGTCCGGAAAAGGTGAGGGAATTGGCTGCCAAATTGTCCACAAAACAACGCCTGCTCAAGGTTCGGGAAATTTTGGAGAGATACACGGATGAGGAAAACCAATTGACCATCAGGGAAATCATCGATCTGCTGGATTCTGATCAACCGATCGGAGTGCACACCGTCCGGGACGACATCAAAGAACTTGAAGAATCCGGGTTGTTTGATGTGATTGAACAACAAGAGAAAAACGGCTTGGAAAAATATTATAGCCACCAAAACCGCCTATTCGAGCTCCATGAACTGCGGGTCTTGGTGGATGCCGTATCAGCGGCCAGATTTATTACAAAAAACGATTCCGAAAAGCTCATCGAAAAATTAAAAAAGTTAACGAGTGACCATCTGGCCAAACAATTGGAAAACCGTATTCTGTTAATCGACGGCGTCAAAACGGAAAATTCCCATGTAAAATACGCCATACATACTTTGCACGGCGCCATCTGCAAAAGGCAAGTGGTCCGCTTTCAATACGGCAAATACAATTTGGACAAACAGTTTCAACTCAGGCGGGATGGCGGCTTTTATTACGTAAAACCGCTCGGGCTCATTTGGAATTTCAATTTCTATTATCTAATCGGGCAATATGAACCGGACGGGGATATCCGTCACTACCGGGTCGACCGGATGCGGAACGTCACCGCACTGGAAAGAACTTTCCTGCCGGATCCGGGATTTGACATATCAAAATACACGAGCAAACTTTTTCATATGTATTCCGGTGAAGAACGGAATGTGGAGATTGAATTTGACAATCATTTGATCAATGTGGTCATTGACCGGTTTGGTTTAAATGTGCCCATCACCAGACATACGGAGAACACGTTCCGCATCTCGACTCCGGCGGTCATCAGCGACGGACTGGTCAGATGGCTTCTCACGTGGGGAGCGGATGCAAAAGTATTGAATCCCCCGGAGTTGGTCAAGCGGATAAAAGAGGAAACAGAAAAAATGCGGAAACAGTACGAATGAATCGCCAAAACGCAACCCAAGGGCTGCCTGTCAAAAGGCGGCTTTTTTCTTTTTTCCCGATTTTTTTGTGAAAAAAAAGCCAGTCAGCCCCCGTTTTTCAAAATAAAACGGGAGGGAGGACCGCTGCCCCAAGTTGGCCTCTGGTTCCGGCAAAAGAGTGGTATTTTGGAAAAGGTTTATCGCTCACGTGACCGTCTGCAGCCCGGCTGCAGGCCTTTTTTTACCCCGATCAAAAATGATCACGGTTCACGCCATTTTTGCTTTACCATGAAATTAAGAAATATTGGAAATCTAAAGGAGGCTTCATTCATGAAAGGTTCAGCTGTTTTCGACAAAGAGCGGAAATACAGATATTCATTAAAGCGAACCTGGGATGAAGGAAGTGGAAAAGTTGTCTTTATTTTGCTAAACCCCGGCCCGGCAGATGAAGACAAAAATGACAAGACGACAGAAAAATGCATTTCTTTCGCAAAAAGTTTCGGTTATGGGTCCATGGAAATTGTAAATCTATTTGCTTACATAACAACAGATGTTTCGGAACTCAAACTTTTGAGTAAAGAGGAAGCCGTTGGAAAGGATAATGACAATTACTTGATTCGCGCCTTGAACAGTGCGGACAAAATTATCGCCGCTTGGGGCGAAAACGCCGTGATGCACGGAAGACACAGGGAAATTGAAAAACTGCTCGCCGGCTGCGAGGTTGATTGTTTGGGAACTTTGACTAAATACGGTTTTCCCAGACATCCGCTAAAAGCTCCCAATGATGTGGAACTGCATCCATTTAACAGGCCGGCAAAAAAATGCCGCACATTCCCCGGTGTTCCTTCAGAAGAACAAAGAAAAGGGGATGAGGGAACCTTAATCGAGGACGGGAAGGAAATCAATGATGATTCCTTCGTATGGTGCAGATCATGCTCGAAAGATTTCAGCTTGAATGGAACCGGACTGTGCCGTTCCTGCTATGAATCGGAAATGGATGAGTTCGAAGACTTCCTCCGGCTGGAATACGGATTGAGTGAAAACACGGCCCTGGACTACAAAGGCCGTATCAGAGGCATTGTAAAAAGGGGCCTGTATAACGGCGAACAGCAAATGACGCCCGGTTTAGAGGCTGCCATTGAAAAAGAATTTCCAAAGTCAAAATACCATTATGTTCTCGCTGTTAAACGGTACATCGAGTTTCAAAAGAAGAAAGAACAATCAAAGATTAAAGTATATAACGTTTAAATGCGCGTGTTTTTTAAAAAGGCTCTGACATCTCCACGGGGTTTTCTGTCAACGGAAGAACCGCATGCACAAGCGCATCAACACAAAAGCTCCGACAAATCTGGCATCTCTTGAGCCATGTTCCAAACGTCGTTTCGTCCAATCAAGGTTTGTTAAAATAAAATTAGCAGATACCGTGTTATCAATAAAAAAAGGGGAAATGAAAGACCACCCTCCGTTTAATGAACCGGCAGCACGGCCTTTAATGAAAACCTTGCCGATAAACTGAAACTCACAACGCTCTTATATTCCCGGGCGTTGCCACAGTCATTCAGACTTTTCAAACCGCTCCAGCGGTCGTAATACCACCTTTTGCAAATTTGTCGCCAATCATTTTTATAGAAGGTGAATCCCGATGTTTTTCGACAAAATTTTGGAAACAAGAAAAACTCTGTTGCAGCAAAAGAAAATCCCCACCGAAGAGCAATTGGCCGCCGGACAAAGATTGTTCCGGGAAAAATTTAACCCTGAAAAGCTTGGGACGTTGGACGGCAAAGCGCTGCTTGACCTATTTAACTTTGGCAACCGGGAAAGTCTCATTTATTGGTTGGAATTCAAAAATGATGAGGAATTTCAAACGGGAATTTACGGAAGCATTTTGGGCGGAAGTTCGCATAAATTTGTCATTTATTTAAGCAGCACCGGGATTTGGATATCCGGCAGCGCCCATAAACCGGTCGAATTGACTGAAGAGGAAGCGCTCGAAAAGGCCCGAATCATCCGGGACAACTTGGTCAAAGGCGCGGAAATCATAGAGAATTTGTTGGGCGGAGAACAAGCAACGGAATCCCAATACATTCAGCTGCAACAGGAACTTGAAAAAGCGCTTGATTTCAACATGGCCAATTTGGGCTGGGTGCATAAATATTACCACCTGATTTTTCCCGACAAGATCGATGACCTTCACAAAAAGGACTTGCAAAGACAAACGCTCGTCAAACTCCATATCCGGCCCGCATCTCCGGAAGGGCTGTACTCCATGGCCGGTCAGGTCATGGGAATCTCCCGGCGGCTGGGAATTCACGTTCATCATTTGACGCGGGCGGTCGATTACTTGTACAAAGTAAAAAGTCCTTACATTCGCCTGAATTTAACATCCGGCCTCGAACAAATATGGGATGAAATGTATTCAGAAGGATATGTGGCCATGGGCTGGCCGGAGCTGGGCGACTTGTCCGATTTAAAGAGCATGAAACGAAGCCAAATAAGGGCAGAGATCAAAAAGAGATTGGAAGAAAAAACCGGACAATCCCCGCAGGTTATCAACAAATGGACGAGGCAGGCCGCGGCTTTCCTCATTCATTTAAATAAAGGCGCGATCGTGGTGGCGGTGAAAGGTGATGAAGTATTAGGCGCAGGAAAAATCATCAGCGACTATCGTTATGTACCGGATAAAGAATTTCCTCATCTTTATGAAACCGAATGGCTCCACACTCCCCATCAAAAATTGCCAAACCCTGCAGAGGGCAAGAAATCGTATATTTATACGATTAAAGACCCGGACAACCTGCTGCAAATTGAGAAATGGCTGTCGCAAAAGCAAAAGCGCCGGGAAGCCCCCTTAAAATCACCGGCAGACAAATTAACGCCCTTGTCCGGTGTGGCAGGCAAAATCGAACGGATTTTAAAACGCAAAAAACAAGTGATCCTTTACGGACCGCCGGGGACCGGCAAAACGTATCATGCGGAAAAGACATGCAAAGAACTGTCAGCACGCCAGTTGTACAACAAATGCTATGACAGGCTGACCGCAGAGGAAAAGCAAGTGATCGAAGGAACGGAACATGAGCGCGGAACGGTGAGAATGTGCACGTTTCATCCGTCCTACGGCTATGAAGATTTTATCGAAGGCATAAAACCGAGAATCATCAACAACACAACCGTGTTCGAACTGAAAAACGGCATTTTTAAAACGATGTGCAAAGATGCCGTAAGCAATCCGGACAAAAACTATTACTTAATCATCGACGAAATTAACCGGGGAGATATCTCGAGAATTTTTGGGGAATTAATCACCCTTATTGAAAAAAACAAACGCGATACGGAAGTAATTCTGCCTTTATCGGGGGAGATTTTTTCCGTACCGAAAAATGTGTTTATCGTGGGAACGATGAATACGGCCGACAGATCCATCGCCTTATTGGACGTGGCTTTGCGGAGAAGATTCGGATTCATCGAGCTTTTGCCCGACTATCAGCTCTTGGAAGGCGTTTCGATAAAAAACTTGCCGCTGGCTTTATGGCTGAAGGAACTGAACCTGCGGATCATCGAGTACCTGGGGCAGGACGGCAGAAACTTGCAAATTGGCCATTCGTACTTTTTGGAAGACGAAAAGCCGATCGTCAGCCCCGCCAAGTTCGTGCAAGTCATTGAAGAAGATGTCATTCCTCTGGTTGAGGAATACTGCTACGGCGACTATTCCTTGCTTGCGAAAATAATGGGCAGCGGACTGTTTGATTTGAAAAATAGAACAGTCAGAGAAGAACTGTTTGAAGAAGAAAACATAGACATGTTCATCAATGCCTTATTGGATCCGACTCCGGAACTCAGCACGATCACGGTAGCGGATGAAGAAGACAGAGAAGAAGAGGACCCGGAGGAAAGTTTGGATGATGAAAATGAAAATAAATATGCGTGAATGGCAAAGCAAATGTTTTCCCGATCTGGAATTGGAAACAAAGGAACAGCGGGAGCTGGCCCGGTTGCTGACGGACAATGACATCGTGAACATCATGGAATTGAAAGACGGCCTCTCGATCACCGCCAATTCCTTTGTCGGCTCCGTTTCCCTGGGCAGCATTCATTTAAACATCATGCCGAAGATCCAGGGAACCGATTTGCTTACGTTGATGAATTATGCATACGGGCTGAAAGATTTGACCATCATCCGGCAGGCAGACTTCAGCCTGCAATCGTTCACCTTTGCCGATATCCTAATCTACCAACTGTACATCCACACGGAAGATTTGCTGAGCAGGGGATTTCACCGCGGTTATATTAAAAAAGAGGAAGAACTGGCCTCCCCGAAAGGGCGGATCGATTTTAACAAAATCGCCAGGCACCACTGCATGAAAAAAGCAACGCTGCCGAGCCGGTACTATGAACGGAACGTAGACAATCTTCTGAACAGGGTCTTGCTGGCGGGACTAAAACTCTCTGTCCAGCTGGCCGCCGATCCAAACCTGATTCTCCATTTGCGGCGTCTCTGTTCTGATCTCGGGGAATTTATTTCCCCCGTCGAACTGACCGGACAAATCATCAAAAGAGCGCAAAACAACATCAACAGGCTGACGGAACCATACCGGCCGCTTTTGAAAATCATTGCCATACTAAAGGAAAATCAAAGCATTGAATTTGAGGATGGCGATAAAAAGATAAGACTGACAGGCTTCTTTTTCGACATGAACCGCTTCTTTGAAGCATTAGCAGGCCGGCTGCTCCATGATTTTGCCCCCGGCTATACGGTGCGCGGCCAATACCAACTCCATCACATGTTTGCCTATGCCCGCGAACACAACCCGAAAAACAGAAGGGCGCCGGTGCCGAGGCCCGATTTTGCTTTGCTAAAAAACGGCCAGTTGGCCAGGTTGATGGATGCAAAGTACAGGGATTTGTGGGAAACCCCCCTGCCGCGCGACATGCTCTACCAGCTTTCTGTTTATGCCTTGAGCAGCAAAGGGGGCAGACAGGCGACGATCATTTACCCGACCACCAATGAATACGCGGTGAGACAACAAATTGACATTCAAAATCCCGTTACCGGCGAATACATGGGGTCGGTTCTTTTGGAACCGTTGCATTTAAATTTTCTGGCAAAATGTTTGAAAGATATAAAGAATCGCCGGACGGAATTGGCAAGGTATGTCCATCGGTTCGTGTCAAGCGCAGAAATGACATCTTGAAAAGGGAGTGGCTGCTTGTTTCCATATCGGGGTCTAACTTTTCAAAACGGTTTTACCCCGCTTGTTCTTTTACAGGCGGAGAATTTATAGTGCCGGGTTGGTAATAAAAATGTTTACCCGCTGATGAGTTTCTCCCAGCTTTTAATCGTGATTTACAGGTGCATCCGCTAAAAGGCCTGCTGCAACCGGGGAAACCGAGGACCATTTCACATCGGCGCGCCTTTCATCCGCGCCAAACCAACCAAGGTCACCGTAAAGCAAACTTTAACATGATAAAATATATTAATAAAGTATCTATTAAACGAAATGGGTTGATGAAATGGCGAAAGAGTTGCAAACAGGCCGCCCCATTTGGCTTGTGCGGGCGGGACGGCGCGGGCAGAGGGAAGAAATTGTTTTGGAAAACAACATTGCGGCCATTTGTTGGAAAAAACTCGGCGACTTGACAAATGTCGAAAGCAAAGAAGACCTAATTGCCCGGTTTGAAAAAGTTTATCCGGACAAAAAGATGAGCTCGATCATGAATGAAGCGGGGCAGGCATGGCGGTTCAGAC
>CALKIU010000146.1 GCA_937995745.1 uncultured Bacillaceae bacterium
GTAACCAATAACGGTTTTAATTTCAATCAGTGTCGGTTTGTCCGTTTCTTTTTTCGCTTCCTCGATTGCTTTCGTTACCGCATCAAAATCGTTTCCGTCTTCGACATACAATGTTTGCCAGCCCATGGCGCGGAACCGGGCTTGAACATCTTCGGAAAATGATTTGTTTAAGTCTCCGTCCAAGGAGATGTCATTGGAATCATACAGCAAAATGAGTTTTCCGAGCTTCAAATGTCCGGCCAGCGAAGCGGCTTCGTAAGAGATCCCTTCCATCAGGCAGCCGTCGCCGCACAATACATAAGTGTAGTGGTCGACGACCGGATAGCCCGGCTTGTTATAAAGTGCGGCCAAGTGCGCCTCGGCAATGGCCATGCCGACTCCCATGGCGATCCCCTGGCCAAGGGGCCCGGTTGTCGCCTCAACGCCCGGAGTGTGATTGTATTCCGGATGGCCCGGGGTTAAACTGTTCCATTGCCGGAATTGTTTCAGTTCTTCCATCGGCAAATCGTAACCGAAAACGTGAAGCAGGCTGTATAAGAGAGCGGAACCGTGGCCTGCCGACAGAATAAAGCGATCTCTGTTAAACCAATCCGGATTGGACGGATTGACGCGCAGATGTTCTTTCCAAAGGGCTGCGGCGATCGGGGCGGCGCCCATCGGCAAGCCCGGATGCCCGGACTTTGCCTTTTCAATCATGTCGATGGATAACACACGTAAAGTATTGGTCAGTGTCTCATTGAAGTTCGCCATTATTTTTCACCAACTGCTTTATTAAATGATTCCCAGTCCTTTAAGAAACCGTCAATGCCCTTGTCTGTCAGAGGATGGGCCCAAAGTTTCGGGAACAAGCTGCCCGGAATGGTGGCGATGTGCGCCCCCGCTTCGGCGGCTGCTTCCACATGGGCGAGATTGCGTACGCTGGCGGCGATGATTTCCGATTTAAAGCCGTAGTTGTCGAGAACGGTTTTTAATCTTCTGATTAAGTCCATTCCTTCTACGCCGATGTCATCCAGCCGTCCGATGAACGGGCTGATGTAAGTGGCGCCGGCTTTTGCCGCCATCAATCCTTGTGCCACGGAGAACACAAGGGTTACGTTTGTTTTAATTCCTTCTTTGGCAAGGACGTTGACAGCTTTCAGCCCTTCTTCCGTCATCGGGATTTTCACCACGACGTTCGGAGCCCATTTGGAAAGTTCGCGGGCTTCTTTGATCATCTCATCCGCTTTGAGTCCGATAACTTCGGCACTCACAGGTCCGTCGACGATGCTGCAAATTTCTTTAATCACTTCTTCAAACGGACGTCCTTCACGGGCGATGATCGTCGGGTTTGTCGTTACGCCGTCGCAAAGTCCGAGAGCGGTGATGCGTTTGATTTCATCAACATTGGCTGTGTCGAGGAAAAATTTCATCGGGTTAAATTCTCCTTTTTTTTATTTTTTCTCTAAGGGTTAAAGACAAAGATTAGTTGGTTGTAAGAGAAGCTTCATGGAATTCTTTTTCTTTCGTCATGATTTGCTCGATTTTCCGTGCGGAATTTCCGCCTTGGAAGGTAACGCTGAGGTACGTTTCAACTACCTTTTTGGCAGTTTCAAGACCGATGACTTTTGCTCCGAGGGTAATAATTTGCGCGTTGTTGCTCAATTGGGCGCGTTCTGCAGAATATGTGTCGTGGCATTGCGCTGCTCTGATGCCGGGAACTTTGTTGGCGGCGATGGCCATGCCGATTCCTGTTCCGCAGACAAGAATCCCTCTGTCTGCTTTTCCTTCTGCGACGCCGGTGGCAAGGTCAAAAGCGATTCCGGGGTAATCGACTTCTTCTTCAGAATGACAGCCGTAGTCTATGACTTCATGCCCTAACTCTTTAATGTATTCCTTAAGCGCTTCCTTCATCTTAAATGCGTTGTGGTCTGCACCAATAGCAATTTTCATTAGGATCACTCCCGTTTAATTTTGATTTCAATCGTATTTTTTCATATACTTTCGATTTTGTCAATGAAAAGGGTTTAATACGAAAATAATCGAAAGTAAATGAAAATTTCAAAAAGTATTAATTGTTCTTCAAAAAGTGTTCAATGTCGCGCAAAATGGGAGTGAACTTTTGCAGATCCCAAGCGGAACGTCCGATAAACAACCCGTTGACATTTTGTCCGTGCAAATAGCTGATGGCGTTGTTTCTGTTTACGCTTCCGCCGTACAAGAGGGGGATGTTGTTTCCTTCTTTGCCGAAAAGTTTCACGAGGACGGAACGGATAAAATCATGCATTCTGTGAACATAGTCCGGTTCAGCTTCAGTTCCGCCGGAACCGATTGCCCATACCGGTTCATAAGCGATCCACATGTTCCCGGCTTGTTCGGGGGAAACGCCTTTTAGGGCGATTTTCAATTGGATGGCAAGCGCTTCTTCACTGATTCCAAATTCTTTTTGTTCCGCAGATTCGCCGATGCAAAGGAGCGGCAGAAGTCCGTGGCTTAAAGCGGAGAGGACTTTCTTGTTTAAATCAAAATCGTTTTCGTTATAGTATTGCCGGCGTTCGGAATGACCGAGTTCCACGAGGTCGATGCCGATTTCTTTCAGCATGACGGGAGAAATTTCGCCGGTGAAAGGGCCTTCATTTTCCCAATGCATGTTTTGCGCGCCGAGCAAAAGACGCTCTCCCGTTTCTTTTCTCAATGTCGTCAAGTGGGTGTGCGGGGGGATGATGAAGAGTTGGATGCGTTCGTCCAAATCGGCGGCCAGTGTTGTTAATTTCCGGCAATAATCAATCCCTTCGGCAATCGTTTTGTGCATTTTCCAATTTGTGCCGACATAAACCTTTTTCATTTTTTATCACCTTTTTTCTGTTTTTAATTAAAAATTTTTGTAAATGAAATGGTATTTTAATACTATCGTTTGATTTTGAAATCTGTCAATATGCGGGCATTTAGAATCAAAAAATGAAAAGAAAAGAAAAAAGCCGGCAGCTGACAGGCCGCTGGCTTTTTTCAAACGATAAAAACTTTGATATTTTGTTTTTCGATTTTTTCAATCTGTTCGGGAGGGGTCTTTTTGTCCGTGATCAGGATATCGATGTCGCTTGTTTCTGCAAACTGGGCAATGGAACTTTTTCCGATCTTTGTATGATCAAGAAGAGCGACCAATTTGTCGGCCGAGCGAACCATGAGTTTTTTCAGCTCGACTTCATACACGTTAAAATCAGTGAGCCCTTCTTTTATGGTAAAACCGCTGGCGGATGCAAACATGGTGTCCACATGGATTTGTTCTAATATTTGTTTGCCGAGAATCCCCTCGACGGCGACGGAATTGACCCGCAAAGTACCTCCGATAAGAATAACCGTAATGGAAGGATTGTCTTTTAATTCAAGGGCCGCCGAAATTCCGTTTGTAACGACGGTCAGCCTCATGGAAGTTTGTTTTAGAGCCCTGGCCAGCTCAAGGGCGGTGGAACTGGCATCGAGGAGAATGCATTGATTGTTTTCGATCAATTCGAACGCTTTCCTCCCGATGAGGATTTTCTCCTGCCTGTTCCGCCTCTCTCTTTCGGTAAAGCTTTTTTCCGTCGGGATTCTGTCGTCCATCATGGCTCCGCCGTGCGTTCTGATTAAAAGCCCTTCCTGTTCCAACACATTGAGATCTGTTCTTAATGTCGCTTCAGAAACCCCCAATGTTTTGGAAAGTTCTTTTACAGTTGCCCTTTGTTGTTTTTGCAGAATCTCCAGTATTCTGGCTCTTCTTTCGTGTGCAAACAATCTCGCCACTCTTTACCACCTACAAACTGAACGAAATAGACTATATCTTTAATATTACCTTATATACTTTTTAAAATCGATAGTCAAAAAAAGAATTCGAAAATAAACAAAGAAAAACATAAAAAGAGTTAATATTCTGCCAATGATTTTTTGCGTAAACTGCCGGAAAATGTTCCGATATGGAACAATGTAAGCAGAATTCCGTGCGGTTATAAGAGGAGGAAAAAGAGTTATCTGTTTTTCTAAAAGATCAAAAGAGATATAGATAAAAAGAATATTATTTTTTTAATATAATGAATAGGAAAATATAAACAAAGGAACGTGTGGAAAAATATAGCAACTTTTTGTCAAATCGAAGAACAAATAAGAACAAAAATGAAAAAATCAGCCAAAATCTTTTAAAAAACAAAAGTGGTTGACAAATATATATCAAAAAAGCTAATATAGAATCATAGAAGCAACCAGATATTGGTGTACACTGAAAACACGGGAAAAATTATAAGCGTTTTCCAGAAAAGCAAAAAAGATATTTCAATATAATATAGGCTTTGTGTCTAAGCATTGGAGGCATTATATGACCAGCATCATTTTGGTTTCACACAGTGAGAAAATCACAGACGGTGTAAAAGAATTAATAGAGGAAATGACCGGTTCGGCGGTGCGGATTCATTCGGCGGGAGGCACCGAAGACGGACGACTCGGAACAAGTGTCGACAAAATAATGAAAAGCCTTGAATCGTCCCGCGATTGTAAGCGCATTCTTCTTTTTGCCGACATTGGAAGCGCTGTTATGAATATTGAAACCGCTTTGGAGCTTGTGGATGACGAGATTAAAGAAAAATGCGTGTTCGTTGACGGACCGATAGTTGAAGGCGCTTTCGCGGCCGCTGTACAGTCCATGGTTTC
>CALKIU010000147.1 GCA_937995745.1 uncultured Bacillaceae bacterium
TGGGACAAAGGGACAGGTTTTCTGTCCCGGAAATTATTGGATATTCGACTAATTGTGGCCCGGTTCCTTTTTGTTCCGTTCCCCGGATGTAGCGGAAACAACAGAAGTTGACTGTTATCCGGCCGTTTTTATGTTCATGGAATATTCCGGAGCCGAACAATGAAAATGGCAATGGCAAGGTTAAGCGTGAACTAGCAAACAGACAATTTTTTCCATGCGAATAGGGATCATAAAAAAATTGTTGAAGACTTGGCTCTTCTATAAACAGGAAAAAGTTGTGCCTGTTCTTTTATTATCAAAAATGATAATATTATATTAGATGATACTAATTTCAGGTGAAAACTAATGAAAAAAATTGAAGCCATTCTCCACCCGGTCCGCTTCCGGATGATACAGTACTTTTTGGACGGACAAAAAAAGACGGCAAAAGAACTGGCAATAAAGCTCCCGGATATTTCCCAGGCGACGTTGTACAGGCAATTGGACACCCTTGTCAAGGCGGGAATTTTATCGGTTGTTGAGGAAAAACCGGTCCGCGGCACCGTGGAGAAGGTGTACGCGGTGAATTTCTCGGGGGTCATTTTACGGAAAGAAGATATCCGGGACTTGTCCAGAGAGGAACACTTGCAATATTTTTTGCTATTCACTGCCCAATTGGCCAAAGACTTCGAAACCTATTTGCAAAATGACGATGTCGATTTTGAACGGGACGGAGTCGGCTATCGGCAAACGGCGGTCTATCTGACTGATTCCGAATTTAAGCAACTTGCCGGGGAACTGTCTGCGGTTATGAAAAAATACGTAAATAATCCGCCTGCACCGGGACGGAAAAAGAGGATGATTTCGACGATTGTCATCCCGGAATATGAAAGGGGAGAGGAACATGAGCAAGAGTCAGGAAGTGACCATTAAGGCGGAATTTACGCTGAGCGGAACGATAACCGTGCCTGAGGGTGTAGAAAAAATGTTTCCCGCCGTATTAATCATTGCCGGTTCCGGAGCTGGAGATCGCGACGGCAACACAAAGCAGTTGAAGACCAATATGTACAAATTGCTGGCCGAATTTTTGACGGAAAAAGGGTTTGTGACCCTTCGCTATGATAAAAGAGGAACACATAAGAGCGCAGGAAATGTTCATGAAACAGGCGTATCCGATTTAATCGACGACGCTGCGTCCTGTGTCCGATTTTTAAAAGAACAGTCTTTTGTCAATAAAGAGAAAATTTTTCTCCTCGGGCACAGCGAAGGGGCGCTTCTCGCTCCCGCCGTTCACGAAAAAAATCCTGTCGCCGGGTTGATCTTATTGGCCGGTGCGGCAAGGCCGAATGTGGAGCTATTACCGTTACAGAATGAAATGGCTTATGCCGAATTAAATCAATTGCCGGGGTTGAAAGGCTGGTTTATCCGAAAGTTGAGGGTGACGGAAAAATTAAGAAAAAAGAATCAAAAATTGATCGCGAAAATTTTATCCTCGAACAAAAACACCGTGCGGGTGCAAGGGGTAAAGATGAACGCCAAATGGCTGCGGGAAACGTACAAATATAATGTTTGCGATTATTTGCAGAAAATTCATTGCCCTGTATTGGCCGTAACAGGGGAAAAAGATATCCAGGTTCCCCCGGAAGATGTGGAAAAAGTGGCCGCATACGTCAAAGGCGAAGTTGAATGGAAAATCGTACCCGGAATGAACCATATTTTGCGGCACTACCCGGGCCAACACACCATGCTCAACTTAATCAAAGAATACAAAACCGTCGCCGACCAACCGCTATCCCAAGAACTCCTTGACACCATCGACCACTGGCTCCGCAACAAAACCTCATCATAATTGGGACATGGGGACAGGTTCGTTGTCCCGGCTGTTATTGGTAGAGTTGGTATAATTTGCAACATCCGATGTGACAACCTATAAAAAGAGACGAGCGATTATTTGCGGGCAGCGTCCGTCATCAACGACGGCGCTGTTTTATTTAAGCGCCACTTGGGTCTGAATTTTCAAAATACGGATAGAACCCCGAATTAGACGCATAGAACCTCAAAATAGACGCATAGAACCTCAAAATAGACGCATAGAACCACAAATGGGACGCATAGAACCACAAATGGGACGCATAGAACAAAACCAAGCCAAATTCCCGTTCAAAATGTATCATAAAAAATTACAATTTAGGGATATATAACCACAAATATCAAACACAAATTTACTTTATAACCAAAAAATAACATCTCTTTCCCAAATACTCACGGCAAAACCGACATTTTTCGCCCAAATGACCGCTTTTGGATAAAACATTTCACCAACCGCGGTTCACAACCATGCACAAAAATATTTTTCAGAAAATAAAAGACTTTTACCGCCCGTCCGTTTCACCTATCAAACAAATTCCCGCACAATATCCCCAAAAATGGTTGCAATGTCCCCCATTACCCCACGCAAGGACGGGCCGCCCGGCCGGACGTGGAGCAAGAAAACCCTTGGCCATCCTTCACGCAAAACCGAAAAACGTCCGCGGCACATCTTCTCATGATGGAAAAACCATGGAACAGAAGAAATATATTTAAAATCATGAAATATAAAGCAGGATGATCGCAGGATAAGCGAGCGATGATAAGGAGTGAGGTCATCGATTCACCGATGAAATTAACCGGCTGTACAATGGTTAACCGTCAAAAGTTAACCGCCAAACAGGAACGGCACGAACGGGGCGTTTCGTATCTCTACAACTCATATCACAACACTTCATTTCACTCGCCCGGCGCACGCCCGTTCCAACCGGCCTAAAAATCATTCAGCCCGTCCGAAAAAGAATTGCCAAAAACGCAGAAGTGTCCGAAAGATGGGGAGAGTCCATATGAACAAGAAACATTTTTTCACAATCATCCTTGCATCACTCCTGCTCACCGCCTGCCGAACCCCGCCGCCGAAATACGAACCGGCTGACGAAGAACATCACGTGCTCGCTGCCGCGGCGACGATCCCTTCGTCCGCACATGACGGCATCGAAGTCGAAACTGTTTTTGTAAAAGACAAGAAATACCAATATTCCATTCGCGTGCCAAAACTAAACTCCAAACGCTGGAACAAAGAAATCGACCGGTCGCTGAACAGAACGGCCGCCCGATTCATTAACAAGGCAAAAAAATTGCCTGCCGGCGGGGGAAATCCGCCCCACGAACTCCATATTGATTTTGACATTTACGAGGCTTCCGACGAATTGCTCTCGGTCCGCCTGAACGAATCTGTCCGCTTTGCCGGCCAAAAACCCCGGGAAAAAACACAAACTTTCAATTTTGACCGGAAAAACGAAACATTTATCAAACTGTCCGACCTGTTCGCCAGCCCGCTAAACAGCCGCAAACAACTGTCGCATCTGTTGGAAAAAAAGCTTTTCCGCACCGAAGCGGATCCATTTGCCGAAACCCAATCAACACCGAAACACCAGCAAACCCAAATCGATTATGAACAATTCCTCGTGAACAACGACCAACTGATTTTGTTTCTCAAACCGCAGCACCCAAACCAATCATCGCCGCAACCAAAACACGCGGAAATCGCCATTTCCAAACACGAACTCGCCGGCCTGCTGAAAAACGGAACGCCCGTATATAAAACGCCGGACCAAACGCCCGGCCTTGACAACACCCGGATCGCCCTGCCAGACACAATCCCGGAAACACCGCCGCGCCCATACCCGGACAAAAAACAAGTCGCCATCACTTTTGACGACGGGCCCCACCAGCAAGTAACGCCGCAAATTCTCGACACCCTGGCCAAATACGACGCCCGCGCCACCTTTTTCGTCCTTGGCAGCCGGGCCGCAACCCATCCCGACATCGTGCAAAGGGCGGTCCAAGAAGGCCACGAAATCGGCAATCACACGTGGAGCCATCCCCGCCTGAAAAATTTGTCGCGCAGTGAAATCATCGACCAATTCAACCGGACGGAACAGCAAATCGCCAAAACGATCCGCCGCAAACCGCCGTTCATCCGGCCGCCGTACGGAGAAGTCAACGAGGCCGTCTTATCATCCGCCACCGGCCCGATCATCAATTGGTCCGTGGACACATTCGACTGGAAAACCCGCAACCCCGACGCCATCTTTGCCGAAATCCAAAAACAAGTCAAAGACGGTTCCATCATCTTAATGCACGACATCTATCCTTCAACGGCGCAAAGCCTCGAAAAAGTGCTCAACTGGCTCAGCCGCCAAGGCTACGAAATGGTCACCGTCAGCGAACTGTTGGGGCTGTCCCCCGAGACGGCCGCTAAAGAAGCAGGGAAAATCTATTCCCTTAGAAAAACCTGATTTGAAAAAAACGGCCAGCGAGCCGTAGTTTCCACAACGAACAAATCTCTCCCCATTGCCGGCGGCCACATTTTTTCTTGACGTAAATTGACAGAAGATTCAAACTATATTACAGAAAGAAATCAGGCAAGGAGTGGAAATAATGGAATTTTTACTATTAAGGCAAAAGGAAAACATTGCATACATCACTTTGAACAATCCTCTCGAATATAATACGCTGACGCTGAAACTTTTGCAGGAATTGGACGGGCTTCTCAAAAAACTGGCTGCGGAACGGAAAGCCAAAGTGATTGTCATCGAAGGATCGGACAAAGTGTTTTGCGCCGGCCACAGCCTCCGTGAAATTGAGGATAAAACGGAAACGGAAGTGCTCGAACTGTTCCAGACTTGCTTCAACGTCATGCGGACAATGCGCGACATACCCCAAATTGTCATCGCCAAAGTCCATAAAGCGGCCGTGGCTGCCGGCTGCCAGCTGGTGGCGGCGTGTGACATGGCTGTCGCCAGCGATGAGGCGAAATTTGCCGTGCCCGGCATCAACAGCGGTTTGTTTTGCAGTACACCGGCCGTGTTTTTAAGCCGGAACATCGGCCGCAAAAAGGCAGCGGAACTGTTGTTTACGGGGAATTTCATGTCTGCGGAAGAAGCGCTCCGGCACGGCCTCGTCAACAAAGTCGTCCCCGCCTCCCAATTGGACGAAGAGACGGACAAGCTGGCCGCCGATGTCGCCAAACAGAGCTTGAGCGTGATTGAAATCGGCAAGCGCATGTTTTACCAACAATTGAATATGGAAGATTTCCAGGCGCTCCAGTACGCCACCCACGTCATTTCCCTCAATGCGAAACATCCCGACGCAAAAGAAGGGATCAGGGCCTTTTTTGAAAAAAGAAGGCCAGTGTGGACCGATGCCGAAAAATTTGCGAACGAATAAGGG
>CALKIU010000148.1 GCA_937995745.1 uncultured Bacillaceae bacterium
TGTCCCACCTGTACGGGTTATTGGTTGATGTAGTCGACGGTTTTGTGGATGATGTTTCTCATTTGCGGCCAGGTTTCCATGTATCTTTCCATGAAGAATTTGTATTTTTTGTGGGCTTCCATGTTCGGGTAATAGACTTTGTCCTCGCGAACCATGTTCTCGGCTGCTTCAACAAAGTCTTTATAAATGCCGACGCCCACGGCACCAATCATACAAGAGCCCAAACATCCGGCGCTTTGGCTCTCAACGGTTGTATACATGGGAACTCCGATGATATCGGAATGCATTTGCATCCAGAAGTCGGATTGGGCGATACCGCCGCAAGCATAGATTTCTCCCACTTCATACCCGGCTTCTCTCATGCTGATGATGCAATGGTTGGCCCCGTAAGCCACGCCTTCATAAATGGCTCTGGCCACATCTTCGGTTCTGGTTCCGATCGACAATCCCCAGAACATGCCGCGCGCTTTGGAGTCGGCATAAGGAGCGCGGTTGCCTTGGAAGTAGTCGATCATGACGACACCGCCGGCACCGATCGGGGAGGTGGCCGCTTTTTCAGAAATCAAGTCATAAATATTCATATTTCTTCTCTTGGCTTCCTCTTCCCAAGATTGCGGCAGCAAGTTGTTTCTGAACCAGGTTAAAATGGAGCCTGCCGCCGTTTGTCCGCCCTCCAGCAAACTGGTTCCTTCGTACATGCAGTTCGGATAGGTGCCATTTACTCCGTTCACGTGGAAGTCTTTTTCGGACAAGCCGAGGAGAACTGTGGAAGAACCGCCGATAAGTGTCATTCCGCCAGGTTTGACACCGCCGACGCCAAACATGCAGGCGTTGCAGTCCGCCGTTCCTTCCACAACGACCGTCTTCGTGCTCAAACCGAAGACTTCCGCCGCTTCAGGGCTGACATTGCCGACTATTTCGCCGACCCGCAAAACGTCCTGAGGAATCTTTTCCATGACATCATCCAAACCTACCGCTTTATATAAATCTACCGGAAACCCGCCGTTTTTATCGTCATAATTCCAGCGGAACGCAGCGATAGACATGCACAATGTTTTTCTGCCGGTCAGTTTCCAGTTCAACCAATCTTCAAATTCCATGATCGTCTTGATTTTGGCCCAGTTTTCCGGCTCGTTCTTTTTCAGCCACATACACTTCGGTATCATCGTATCGGCGCGGAATCCGGGTTTATAAAACCGGGTGGCCTCATAATCGTCGCGAATGCTGTCAATATAGGCAGCCTCGCCGGCGGCGCGGACATCCATCCAGAGAATCGGGGGACGGACGGAAGTGCCGTCTTCGCCGAGAAACACCAATGTATTGGTCGTCGCATCACAAGTAACCGCAACGATATCCTCCGGGTTCACGCCGGATTTTTGAATACATCCGGGAATGGCTTTCTTCAAAGCTTCCCACCATTCATTGTCATCTTGCTCGGCCCAGCCGTTTCTCGGAAAAGTGGTGCCGTATTCCTCGATTTGATAGGCGAGGTTATTTCCTTTAATATCATACAAAGCAACACGCACACTTCCTGTACCTGCATCAATTCCCATTAAATATTTTTCCATCTGATTGTGCTCCTTTCCTTTTGAAAAATTTTATTGTGATCTGCCATATCGGCAGATTGCTTCCGCTTTTGGGTTTGTAAATCTGATTTTCAAAACCGGCCTCTGTAAAAACGGTTTCAAAACTTTCCCCGCAAAAACCGGCTCCGTCCGAATAACCATGCCGGCATTCCATCAATGAGACGTCTGTTATAATAGGCTGCCATTCTTGTAAAAATGGAGCGGTTTCATGTATTGTTAACGCTGTCATTTCCGCTGTTTTTAAAAATTTACTATTTTTTCAGATTCCGGTTTAAGGCCGTTAACTTTTTCAGATTGTTGGTTTAAAACCGCCGACTTTTTCAGATTGCCGGTTTTAAATCGCCAACCGCTTGAATCTGCACGAAGTGTCAACCGTTTAAATGGTTTCCATACCTATAGCGGGCGAAAAGTGACACCGTTATCATTTTTAATAAAGCAGGAGAATTCCTTAATGCGGTAGAAAGTGACAGTGTTATCATTTTCGATATGACTTCCGCTTGTAAAAGCAAAAGGCACAGCGCGATTTAAGGCTTCCTGTTCAAGAGACACCTTGCCCCGTACTTATTTGTCTGCCGGACATCATCCATACCCGCGCCAGGATCCATCATCCGGCCCGGTGGCCGGGCCATCATCTGAGCAGGGCTGTCGGGGGTATGCAAACAGTCTTACAGCCCCGGCGTTTTCCCCGGACCGACAACACAGAACTGAATTCCGATTGTTGGCAGGCAAAAATTCCGGCCATAAGCTGCCAGCAGTTGCCGGTTGCCGGCCCGGGGCGTCTGGCTTCTTTTTTCAAAAAAACAGGCATCTCTAAAACTGGAAAACTAGAGATATTTTCTCATCTCATTGAGAGATTCGAAGATACAAGTGGGCTTGACGTCGGATTCGGCCACGGTTTGCATATCGGCCTCTCCGGTCAGGACGAGGAATCCTTTCGCGCCGTTGTTCACTCCGCAAGCCACGTCGGTATAGATGCGGTCACCGACAAACGCCATTTCTTCCGGCTTGTAGCCGGTCATTTTGGAAATCATGTCGACCGTTTCTTTCCACGGCTTGCCAAAGAAGCGCGGTTTTACGCCTGTCGAATCGGTAATCAGGCTGCAGATGGCGCCGCAATCCGGAATGAATCCGTCCTCTGTCGGACAGTTCGTATCCATATGAGTGGCGATGAATGGCACACCGTTGCGGACGTAGGTGCAAATCCGCTCCAGCTTGCGGTAAGTAAGAGTGGTGTCAAAACTTTGCACGGCTACATCGGGATCGTCTTCCACCAAGAGGATGCCTTTCTGCCTCCAGTTCTCCTCCAGAAGGGGTGTTCCATTCAGGTATACCCTTGCTCCCGGATAGTGCATTTTTAGAAATTCGGCCGTGACATCACCGGCGGTCATAATTTTGCTTTCATCCACTTCGAGTCCCATTTTGTTGAGTTTTTCCACATATACGGACGGGACGCGGGAAGCATTATTTGTGAAAAATATGAAGTCCCTGTCTTTCGAGGCTTCCACTTCGCGGATAAAATCGAAAGAACCTTCGATTGGCTTGTTTCCCAAATAGACGGTTCCGTCCATATCGAGGACAAACAGCTTCACGCCTTTAAGAGCTTCTTCTTTTGCCAACACTATACATTACCCCCTTCCGGATCACCGGATTGGATTTTTCATTACCGGGATTGGAACACAGAATAGCAGATCACCGGATCATCATTTTACTGAAAAATCCTCTCTTTTCCTGTTCCTCTATCTTACAATTTGCTCCGGCTTTTTCGTTGTGATATAAATCACAAATAAAATTGGTTTTATGGGATTAATCGTAAATTTCGCTGGTAATTTGCTCGGCAATCTGTTCGAGACGGCCGTGCTCATGGGCAAATTGCATGATGGAATATCTTGGCCGCACTTTGTAGCCGTTCAACAGACTTTGGCGGAACAACTCCCTGTCGATACCGATTTCTTTCGGAGTCGTCGGTGCGCCGCCTTTGGCCAAGAGTTCGCGAATTTCTTGCGGCGAAGGACACAATTCCTTCGTTCCTTCCGGCAAAAGATCTTCCATCAGTTCAAAAAAGCGGGCAATGACCGGTGTGGCCACTCCTACCTGGGTGCCGTGATGAATGGGATTCAGACCTCTGGCAATATAGTCCATTTCCCAGTAGTGGGACAGCATATGCTCTGCTCCAGATGCCGGACGGGAAATGTTGACGAGAGCCATGGCAACGCCGGTGAGGGTCAAAGCTTCCAGCAAAGCCAGCAAGGAGTCCCCGTCGCGGGTTTTGATGCCCTCCGCTTTTTCAAAGCATATTTTCATTGCTCGTTCTGTCAGTTTCACACATGTATCGCAGCGGTACTCGCCCGTGACTTTTACCGACAAGTCCCAATCGGCGACAGCCGTAATTTTCCCGACCATATCGCCAAAACCGGACTCAATCAAATCTTGCGGAGCGGTTAATAAAACATCCGTATCCCCGACCATTCCGTAAGTCAGATGAGCCACCGGGGAATACTTGTATCCTTCGCAGATGATCGGAGCGCCGTCGGCCACGTAGCCGTCCATGGACGGAGCCGTTGCCACGATGATGTACGGCAGCTTCGTACGGGAAGTGACAAATTTGACCGCGTCATTGATCACACCGGAACCTACGGCGATCATCAAAGAGCAGTCCAGGTCCTGCGCCTGCAAAATGCGGCCGAGCGTTCTCTCGTCCGGTATCAGGATATCGTTTCCGGTGTCGAAGAGAAGTTCTTTAATGTTGAAACCGTTTTCTTTTAGGAGTTGAACGGCTTTTTTCCCTGCCGCCTCATAGGTGTTGTTGTCGAAAACGACCAAAATCTTTCCGTCTCTGAAGGGCTCGACCATTTTCGGAAGGTCATAAATCGCCCCTTTGCGGATGGACATTTCCTGGACACTGAAATGATGGCGGCGTCCGCAGGAACAATCAAACTCCGTGTTTGGCATTTCGTTGATGCTTAAATCAAGGATTTCATTCATGATTTTTCCTCCTTTTTGAATGGGGAGATTTATTGGTTCCTGGTGAACTTCTTTGAAACAAGTCCGGAGTCCCGTCGCTGCGGCTTGAGGGAACATACACTGAGTGTGCGGGACACCGGGGGATTTGTCTTTTTTATGGAAAAATATTTTGCACCCGAGGTTAAAAGCTGTAACATATGGAGGTTTTTTCAAACACTATAGAATATGATTCTTGCAGGTTTGTTGCATTTGGTTAAAACCCGCACAAAACCTCTTTGTCGGAAACTCACGGAATAATCATGATTCACAGGTCGGGAGAAACCTTATGATTTTTTTCAGATCTCAATGCGGTTGCACATTGAATATCTGTTATCAGCGTATTGATGTAGCGACCGTTGATAGCTCCTTTGATCGCCGAGAGTTTCTCAATACCGCCGGCAATCCCGATGGAGAGCGGCACTTTCCGGAGAACACGGATATCAATGCCAACGGTTGTATTATCATTCCGGTAAGGCTCCGTATCTCCGTCTATGTTGTAAAATTGCATACACAACTCTCCGGCCACTTTCCGCCTGCGGAGTGATTCAATCTCATTGAATTTGAAATATCCCGTCGCTTTTATGGCGGAATTTTCACTCGGGTAGCCGATTCCAACCACGGCAATGTCCACGCGGCTGGCCATCCGGATGA
>CALKIU010000149.1 GCA_937995745.1 uncultured Bacillaceae bacterium
TCCCTTCTGCCCGCTTTCCTTATCTTGTTTGGAACAGATTTGTTTATACTCGGCCGAATCAAACTATTCGCCTTTTGTTTGAATTTTTGATAAACCTCGATTTAATATATCTTGAATTCGAGATAATCTTATAACAAATCTATTTCAGTGTCAACAGATTTGTTTTTAGCCCGTGGCTTCCGGTCGGATTGTTAATGGTTTTTCCGGAGGATTTATTGCTCACCAAATCTGTATGAGAGACAGTATGGGGATGGTCGTGCGGTCATTATTCTTGGGTGTTCCATTCATATTGGGGGCCATCCTTACTATTTTAATGCGCGAACATTTCAAAGCAAACGGCCAGAAGATTTTGTTTACTTTGGCCTGAGAACTTCCGTATACGTTGGGTGCGCTATTTTTCGTTCCTTCCGTTTTCTCTTTTGCGAAAGCGGCTAAATCTCAAGCAAGCGGTTGTTTGTAAAAAAATGGTGGGACAGCAAACCTGTCCCCACGTCCCATTTCCCCATGTCCCATTCCTACCCTCGCCCCATTCCTAAATCCGCAGCTGACCACGGAAGCCTCTGGAGCTGTAGTAGGAGTCGGCGCCGTTGTGGTAGAGGAAGACTCGTCCATAGCGGCGGTCGCAAAAGAGGGCGCCGCCGAGTTTCCTCACGTCCGGGGGCGTTTGCACCCAGCTGGAGGTTTTTGTGTCAAATTCCTCCATTTTCTGCAGCTCCCGGTACTGCTCTTCCGTCAACATCTCAATGCCCATAGCCTCGGCCATATCCATGGCACTCGTCTCCGGTTTGTGCTTTTTCCGGGCTTCCAAAGCGGCGCGGTCGTAACAAACGCTTCTCCGGCCTTTTGGCGATTCTTTTACGCAATCTACAAAGACATACTCATCTGTTTCCGCACCAAACTTTACCACATCCGGCTCTCCGCCGGTCCGCTCCATTTCGTACAACGACCAAAGCTTTTCCGGGCGAGCCTCCAATCTCGCCTGCACCTGTTCCCACTCAAGGCCGGGATGACGGTGCATATTTTTCTCAAAGCGCGCTTTCAACACATCCAATAATTGTGCGCGTTGCTCCGCCGTCAGTTCTTTTCGTTTTTGTTCCTCCGTCATGTTTCTTTTCTCCTTATGCTCATAGTCAAGCTAGTTTAAGTATGTGTAAATTTTTTCATTTCTTTCTGGAAAAAATGGACAACGCCCTCTGTTCGCAAATCTATATGTTTTTGGGAAACGCCCATACGTCAGTCGGGGCACCTGTTTTGTCACAAAAACATCCTGAACACACTGCGCGCAACCATCTTTGCTAAGTGATAAAAATCATCATATTGGCGATTTCTCACGAGATATTGGCGATTTTTTAATTTTATTGGCGAAATTTAAAATATATTGGCGAAAATCTCGTTTTATTGGCGAATTCCTCCCGTTTATTGGCGAATTCCCTTCCATCGGTCTATGTTCAAGAGGAAAGGGCGGCCCAAACGCCGCCCTTTTCCGATTGAACTTATCCCATTTTAAATCGCAGAAATTCCAATAACCAAGATCGCTCCCCATTCGCGTGGTTCTTACCACCCTTATCCCGCCTGTCTTAACCCAAACATTGTAAACGGAGGGACAACGAGCGCGGCCCAAGGCGAGTTGAATCATTGGCAATAAATGGTGGGACAACGAACCTGTCCCCACGTCCCGCTGTCCCCACGTCCCGCTCAGCTTGCATATTTTGTGTGCGGGTTGAGGATACTCCTATTGTGAAATTCGCAGACAGGAGAGGGGTTTGATGGAGATTGCGATTATGGGGGCGAGATTGTCCGGTTTGGCTTGTGCGATTACCCTGGAAAAGCACGGCGTGAGTCCGGCGATTTTTGAAAAGCGGGGGCAAGTGGGAGATCGGTTTGTGAACGGCGAAGTGCTCATGTCGATATTTTCGTGGCCGGTGAAAGATTGTATCGCTTCATTGTCAGAGGATTTCGGCATTTACTTAAAACCGGCGGCTCCTATACAAAAAATGCTCCTCTTTTCCAAGAACGAGCGGGCAGTCATCGAAGGACACCTCGGATTTTCCAACATCCGCGGCCGCGAACAAGATTCCTTTGAAGCCCAACTGGAAAAACAAGTCCAATCCCCCATTCACTATCACTCCAAATACACGTATGAAGAATTGGCAAGCAAATTTTCCCATGTCATCCTGGCTGCCGGAGACGGGGCCTATGCGAAAGAAACGGGCAATTTCCGGGAGGATTTAACCGTTTCTATCAAAGGAACAACCGTGGAAGGTGACTTTGACCGCTATACGGTGATGGCGTGGCTCGATTATGATTTTGCCCCGTACGGCTACGGATTTGTCATCCCTTTTTCGAAAAAAGAAGCGACTGTTTCCCTGGCTATCCCTGATTATCACGGGGCTAACCGCAGCATCGGCGGGTATTGGAAAATTTTTTACGAAAAAGTTTGCCGCCAGCTGAATCAAGACTTGAAGATCACCGATCATTTTCAAATCACCGGCTATCCCATCGGCATTTGCCGGTCGGGCCGGGTAGGGAACACGTTTTATGTGGGCAATTGTTTCGGAACGATGATGCCGTTTATGGGGTTTGGCCAGTATACCGCGCTTTTGAGCGGCGTCTATGCGGCCTACGATTTGCTCGGCCTGGGAAATTACGAGGAACTCATGAAGCCGCTCCGCCAAAGCTATGAAAATTCCCTCGTGTTGAGGAGGGCGATGGAACAGCTAACCAATGACGGAATTGACCGCATCGTCCGCGCCATGCAAGGGTATTGGGGCGAAAAACTGTTCCGGACAAAAGCGGTTAATCCGTTAAAATTGGCCAGCTACTTGCTTCGGCCCTATATCAAATTCAAAAGGGGCTCCACTTCATGAAAATGTCATCACGAGGGCTTTTTTACATGAACTTTGACAAATTCGCGCAGGAAGGTTTCAACAGGAGGAACAGGGGGCTTGTTGCGGTAATTGAATAAACGTGCATCGGTCTTAAAGGATGATCCCAGCTTGCAGATAACATTGGAAAGAATAAAAGAGCCTTTCTACTGCATGATACCTGCCCATTTCGAAAGCGGTGTTTAATTTTGGCGTTCTCCGCTTCAAGTGGATTTTTCCCGGACCTTGGCACGAGCAGAGCCCATTTTGGCACGGTTCATTGTTGAAAAAATAGCGGGACAACGAGCCCATCCCATGGCGAGCCCAATCATTATTGGGAATAAATGGGGGTACAGAAAATCTGTCACGTCCCACGGCGTGATCAATCATTGGAAATAAATGGTGGGACAGCGAACCTGTCCCCACGTCCCACCCCCATGGCCCGCCACCCTTGCCAATCATTGTGAGAAAAGTCATATCTCCTTGGAGGGATCTGGCTTAAGATAGTAAAAGTTATTACCAGTTGGTTATATATTTCATGATTGAGGTGCTTGCATGAAAAGGTGGGTTATATTCGCCGGTATTGTGTTTTTTGCGCTCGTTTTCACTGCGGCATGCTCCAATCACGGGGATGGCGATCAAACAAAGAATTCCCGAGGCGGCGCCGGAGACACCGAAAATGTTCAATTAACCATTTCCGCGGCAGCCAGTTTAAAAGAAGCCTTGGAAACAATTCGAGACCATTATCAAAAAGAGCATCCCGAAACAACGCTGACTTTCAACTTCGGCGGTTCCGGGTCTTTGCAAAAACAAATCTCCCAAGGCGCGCCGGTTGACCTCTTTTTCTCGGCGGCTAAAGATAAATTCGAACTGCTGGTCGACGCGGGACTGATTGCCAAAGAAGACGGCGTTGACCTTCTGGAAAATTCCCTTGTCCTGGTCGTTCCGAAAGGCGGACAATCCGTAAAAAATTTTGCCGATCTGGCAAAACCGGAAGTCAAGAAAATTTCCATCGGCATCCCGGAAACCGTGCCTGCCGGAACATATGCCAAAGAGTCGCTGGTAAACACAGGTATATGGAACGATGTGGAGGACAAAATTGTCTACGCCAAAGATGTCCGGCAAGTGCTGTCCTACGTTGAAACCGGAAACGTTGATGCGGGAATCGTCTACAAGACCGATGCCTTGGTTTCCGAAAAAGCGGACATTGCCGCCGAAGCCGACCCGGCCACGCACACTCCTGTCGTTTATCCTGTCGGCGTGATTAAGGATTCCAAAAACTACGATGCTGCCAAAAAATTTTTCGAGTATTTGCAAACCGATGAAGCAATAGAGGTATTTGAGGAACATGGATTTTCTGTTAAGCGATGAATTTTTAAGTCCTGTTTGGTTGTCCGTCAAAACAGCGGCCGTCTCCGGCCTGATCGTCATTATCCTCGGTACATTAACGGGCAAACTTCTTGCCCGGAGAGAGTTTAAAGGGAAATCCGTTTTGGAAACGGCCCTCATGCTTCCGATGGTTCTTCCTCCGACTGTTGTCGGTTTTTTCCTTATTGTGATTTTTGGAAAAAACAGCCCGGTCGGACAGGCGATTGAGTGGCTTTTTAACCAGCCTGTCATTTTCACATGGTGGGCGGCCGTGATTGCGTCAAGTGTCGTGGCCTTCCCCCTTATGTATCAGTCCGCCAAGTCGGGATTTCAAAGCGTGCCCCAGGATGTTGAAAATGCCGCGAGAGTGGACGGCGCCGGCGAATGGAAAATCTTCTTATTTATTTCCGTCCCCTTGGCCTCCAAAGCGCTTATTTCCGGAAGCATCTTGAGCTTTGCGCGGGCCTTGGGCGAGTTCGGGGCGACGTTAATGTTTGCCGGCAACATTCCCGGGGTGACACAGACGCTGCCGACGGCCATTTATATTGCCATTGATTCGGGGAACATGCACCTCGCTTGGATGTGGGTCATTTCTATCGTTCTTCTTTCCTTTTTCATGCTGCTCGCCGTCCGGACAAAACACGAATAAGATTGAAAAAAGAGGCCGCACAATATGCAGGGCCTCTTTTTCTTCGGAGAAGTTTTCCAATATTTCAGTAAAACCATATCATATCCCTAGTCAAATTCCCTATCTTTTTTAATAAGTCCGCCATTGGCAAACAGGCCGTTTTTCTAATTCCAAAAATGTATGCGAGTAATCTTTGAGGAATTTGCGGAACTATCAATGCTTTTACGGGAACGGGATGCTAAATGCCGCGGAAATACAGACAGGTATATGCGGCAATTCAATTTATGTTCTGAAAAAACTGCGGAAAATATCATAGGATAGGTAACCTTTCACAAAGCCCCCATATCGTTTCCCTATTTGGGCATAGTCCTTTCTAATCGATTACCAAAACGCCGGGGCGTTGCTGCTTTTTGGGCGCTTGACATTTAGGATATATCCAGCGGTGCTGCCGGCCGTTTGTTCTCTGCCGATTTCCCCTGGTCCTTCATTCATAGAAATCAAAGCTGGAGTGATAATGATAGTAACGGAGCCTGTCCGCATTCCCCCTGAAAACGGCGCGCCTCTCAAAATCCGGCGAAAAGCCCGCCAAAAATCCGGGGCTGACCGGAAAGTCTTTGTTGACTTTTCGAACAGCCCCCTTATGGGAACACCTTCATGATGAAACGCTCCCGTTTCCTTGGCAGACAATTTTCCGGAAAAAAAGAAGCCAGAAGCCCATTGGCCAGGCCCGTGCCGCAATAGATCCCCCCGGCAAGTTTTTTCCGCCCTTCACCGCTTATTTTTTTTCAAACTCTCGTTTAACTCGGCTTCCACTTTTTTATAGTAAAAATATTTTCCGAACCAAATCACGACGTATACAAAAACAAACAAAAGGAAGCTGATGAAAATGGCTTTGCCGGTGAAAGGAATCCATTTGGCGACAAAAAACACGATAATGAAGTAAACGGCTACGGAAAGGAAGAAATGAATGACCGTTTTTTTCAATGAACTCCAGCCGTTGTCCTCAAAAAGAAAGGAAGCCAAACCGAAATAAATTCCGAGAATAAAAGAACTGAGCATATACAGCCAAATTTGATCGACCGTTGCTTCGGCGCCGCCAAACTTCATAACCGTGAGGGCAATGAACGTAAAAATGCCGCCGATGGCGATCCCCATCATGCTTCTCCGCAAAATTTCAATCATCATCCGACTGCCCTCCCATCGCCAACCGATTCTTGATTGATGCCACATATTTCCGCGAAATATATTCCTTGTTTCCGGAACGGAAGTAAACGCACAAATTCCCGTTAAACGACAATTCAAAGCGTTCAATTTGATTTAGATTGCCGATGACCGATTTCGAAAAGCGCATAAAACCGTGCGGCGCCAGCATTTCCTCCACTTCATACAGCTTCATCCGCACCTCGACATTTCTTTTTCCGATGCGGGCAAATGTTTTCCGGTTCTCCGCATACACAAAATCAATCTCGGCCGGCTCGAGGAGAACCGTCTGCTCGTTCTCAACGCCAAAGATCCGTCTCCGTTTTTTCCCTTTGATGATGGCAACAATCTCTTCCAATTCTTCGGTCCATTCGTTCGTTTTGATTGTAATCGAAGGCTCCGTATGTTTTTCATCAATTTCAATATTCAGTTTCATAATGAACCTCCATCGACAGCTATCCCTTCGCCCGTCTTAGAAAACGCGGATACCAAATTAATGCGAGGATGAATCCGGCCAGCCCGAATCCGAATAAGACAAGGGATGATTGCCAAAACAAAGACATTTTCAGCGTGCCGGCCATCGCTTCCTGAAACGCCTGGTGAGCCCAATATTGCGGCAGCAATTTGCTTGTTTTCTGCAAAATATCGGGCATCATCTCAACCGGCACCCACAGACCGCCGAGCAAAGCCCCTCCCAAGGCAATGACCTGCGTCAAGGCAATGCCCATATTATTTGTTTTCACGATGACGGCCAGCGCCAGTCCGATGCCGGTGACGGTAAATGTAAGCAGAACGGATAAAACCAGCAACGGAACGGGCTGCTCCAGCGGGATTTGATAGACCAATTTTCCAAACAACAGCAATACAAAAATTTGTATCAAGACAATTGCCATAAAAGAAACCCATTTCCCCAGCAAATACCGGTTCGCCGGCAGCAGCGTGCTGGCAATTCTCGCCACCATCCCGGTTTGGCTGTCTTTAAGAAATGATTCTGTCATGGAGATCATAATAAAGAATACAAACATAATCGTAAAGCCGGGTACAATCGACAGGATAATCTCCCTGCTTTCCTCTTCTCCCGCTCCGGACGTGAAAACAGATATAAACAAGACCGTAAAGATCATCGGCAAAATCACCGACCAGAAGAAAAGCCCCCGGTCTTGCAAGTTCTTCTTCATTTCCAACACAATGATCGCATTCATGTGCAACCCTCCATTCCCTATTTAGTCGCGCAATTGGCTTCCCGTCAGCGAGAAAAACACGTCTTCAAGCCGCGTTTTGACAAGCTCCAATTGTTCAATTTGGCTGTTGTGCCGTTTTGAGTGCCCGATGATTTTTTCCATCACCTCAAGGGGCGCATTTGTCGTGATGAAATATCCGCCGTTTCGTTCCGTCACTTTCCCGTATTGGCCGATGTCATCCGGCAGGCAGTTTTCCCCTTTCACAAACACGGACGGAACGGCATATTTTTTCAACAATTCTTCCACCGGGCCGTTTTCCACAATTTTTCCTTTATCGATAAAAGCGGCCAGATCACACAGCCGTTCAATTTCTTCCATGTAGTGGCTGGCATAAAGAATGGTGCGCCCTTCTTTTTTAAACCGTTCAATCATTTGAAATATATGAAGGCGCGACTGGGGATCAATGCCGACCGTCGGTTCATCCATGATGATCAAATCCGGTTCGTGCAAAATGGCGCAGCCGATATTGAGGCGGCGTTTCATGCCACCGGAAAAAGTTTTTACTTTATCCTTTTTGCGCTCTTTTAAACCGGTGTCATCCAGCACTTCATCGATGCGCCTTTTTAATTTTTTGCCGCGCAGTCCGTATAACTTGCCAAAAAATGATAAATTGTCAACAGCCGATACCGTGTCTTCGAGGGAAATTTCTTGGGGAACGTAGCCGATCCGGGGTTTTTGTCCGCTGTAATGGATGTCTCCGTCGAAGTCGTGAATCACAGAGGCAATGATTTTAATGAAGGTTGATTTGCCCGCGCCGTTCGGACCGACGAGACCAAAACAAACACCTTGCGGAATGTGCAAAGACACATTGTTCAACGCCGTCACGGAGGGATATTTTTTACTGATATTCTTGACAGACAGCAATGGAAATCACCTTCTTTTTTCGTTTACTTTATTATGGCAAATTAAAACGCTGCCGGGGCGGAAAAATGAATAACATGATGAATCATATGCGTAAGGTGAAGAAATTATGGTCTGTAAATCGGCGGGGATTTGTAAAAGAAACCACCTCCGGATGCTTTCCGGAAAAGGCCGCAAACGGAGAAGAATGTGGCTTTTCGAGGATCACAATATAAACAACATAACAAATCATTACTGTGTAGGAACTCCGCCGTGTTATAATGACTCAACCGCAGCTGCGTACTTGGCTGGAATCATTGGCACGTTTTCGCGTTTTGGTGCGTGCACCAAGCTGCGAAAAATTCACGGTTTCACAGAAAACAAATTCCTTCCCGACAACAACCAACTCATCGCATTGGCCGCCGATATCGGACTGGATCAAGAGGAAGTGAAAAAAATGGTCGAGGATGAACAAGCGTATTTGGCGGAAGTAGAAAAGGACAAAAATGAAGCCAAAAGACCGCAAATCACCGGCGTCCCGTTTTTTGTGTTCAACAACAAATACGGCATTTCCGGTGCGCAGCCCAGGGACCATCTTTGAAAAAGCATTATGCATATTGCCGAAGAAGAAGGTCTGAAACCGAAATTGAAAACTATCGGCTCATCCGAAGGAGTGTGCGGACCGGACGGCTGCACCGGCCCTCTCAAAAGCGGAACCGATCAACAGGAAATGAAGACGGGCCGTTCTGGGGGACGGGCCGGTCCGTTCATAGAAGGCAATACGGAATCCCTAAGTACGGGACCGGAACAAACATAAAAGAAGAGCCGAATTCATTACTCGGCTTCTTTGTCCGGTCCGTCCGGAAATCCGGCCGCCGCCCATTCGGCAAACTCTTTTTCCGAAATCACTTTGATTCCGTTTCTTTTCAACAGCGCCACAGTCACCCCGCTGCCGGGAATTTTTTTGCCGGAAAATTCACCGTTGTAAATCATCGAACTGCCGCAGGACGGGCTGTTTTCCTTCAAAACAACCACTTTTGCGCCAACTTGGCGGATTTTTTCGAGGGCGGCATAAGCGCCTTTAATAAAGTATTCCGTCACATCCTCGCCGGATTTGTTGACCACTTTCGCTTTGCCGTCCAAGACGTCTCCCCCGTCCCCGCCGACGATCTCCGCCGGCACCCGCGGCACCGGCAGCCCGCCCATCACCTCGGGACAGACGGTGACGGCTTTATTTTCTTCCACCAGCCGGCGGATTTCTTCATCAAGACAATGTCTCCCATCATACCTCACTTTTAAACCCGCCAAACAAGAACTCACCACCATCATTGCAATCACCTGCCAAACATCTCTTCTGGAACAGAGGGATGGGACAGAGGGACAGGTTCATTGTCCCACAGTCCCGTAAATATATTTTACCGCAAAACCTCCGCCCGATGCTTCCGGCACGGGACAGGGACGGGACATGGGGAAAGTTTCTTGTCCCGGAAAGCCATTATCCCGGAAAAGCCCATTGCCGTCAGACAAAAAGAAAGCAAATACCCGCTCCCTTCTCGATTCCACTCCCCAACAATCGCCAGATCTCCTTTTAAAAACCATGGTTTTCAGAAAGAATTCCCGTTCATAACCATCCAACAACCAATCTTCGTTCAACCGTCCCGCCCTGCCGGCTGGCAACCTAAAAGCTGTAATGTCTGTTTTTTTCTTTACTCATATAATTTTTGGGAATTTTTTTAAATAGAAATATTGTTATCGAAATATAATGCAAAGGATATAAGTCACTTAAAACACCGCAAATGAAATTTAAGTTAACACCATTTTCATGCACTTTTTAGTGTAAAACAGCGTTTATTACCGTATTTTAGTCATTTTTCTGGCAATTTTATGACCAAAATATGAAATCTAGACCTCTAAATAAAATGTAAATTTATAACGTTCAAAAATTATTCATATTTTTGTAACAAAGCTGTATTAATTTTTTTACCCACGACGATATAATAAAGGTAGTTAATATGTGACAATTTTTTGTCCTTTAGCAAACTTTTTCGACAAGGCTTAACGAAATCGAACGATTTCAAACTATGAATCTGTCAAATGCAGTTGACTTTGTTCTTTTTTTCTAAGTTTGTAAATGCCTTTATTTTTTTACTTTTCATTATGTCATTTTTGACATGTATAAATTTTCCTGCAGGAGACGGTTCATAGTGTTTGGAATCCACAACACTTACCTGTTTCCATGCACCTATTATGCCAAAAAAGATATATCTGCATAACAATGCTTGCAATATGCCAAAAAAGATATATCTGGAAAACAATGTTTCCCTATTATGTCAAAAAAGATATATCTTTGTTAAGCTTTGTCACCACGCAACACGGTCACATATTAACGGCTATCCACCATCATTCAGGAGGGAAAGACATGAAGCTGAGTCGGAGAGAGTTTGTCAAGCTTACCGGCGCTTTGGGAGCCACTCTCGCTTTAACTGAACTCGGGTTCGACATGAAAACGGTTAAAGCCTCGACGAAAGAATTCAAATTAAAAGGCTCCAAAGAATTTACATCCATTTGTACATTCTGCTCCGTCGGATGCGGAATGATCTGTCACGTAAAAGACGGCAAACTCATCAACTTGGAAGGGGATCCGGACCACATCATCAATGAAGGTGCCCTGTGCAGCAAGGGGGCTTCCATGTCAGTACTGCCAAACTCTGACCAAAGAGTGAAAACGCCTTTATACCGGGCACCCGGTTCAGATAGATGGCAGGAAATCAGCTGGGAAGAAGCCATCGAGCGCATCGCCAAGAAAATCAAGCAAGTCCGCGACGAAAACTGGATTGAAAAAGATGTGGACGGCGACAAAGAATATCCCGCCAACCGTACAGAAGCGCTCGGTTTCCTTGGCGGCGCCCAAAACAACAACGAAGAAACATACACCTTTGTTAAAATGGCCCGTGCATTAGGCGCCACTTATGTCGAGCACCAGGCCCGATTATGACACAGCCCTACAGTCGGCAGTTTGTCGGCTTCATTCGGTCGTGGTGCAATGACGAATCACTGGCTCGATTTGCAACATGCAAAAGTTGTTTTGATTGAAGGCAGCAACTGTGCGGAAAACCACTCTATGGCAATGAAGTGGATCATGCGCGCCAAAGAAAAAGGGGCCATCATCATCCATGTGGACCCGCGCTTTACAAGAACGTCCAAAGTGGCTGATATCTTTGCGCAAATCCGCCCGGGAACGGACATTGCCTTCCTGAACTCCATCATCAATTACATTCTTGAAAACAAATTGTATGATGAAGAGTTTGTTAAAACGCATACAAATGCAGCCTATCTCGTCAATCAAGACTTTTCTTTCGATGACGGGCTGTTCTCCGGATACAACGAAGAAACGCACAAATATGACAACAGCTCGTGGAGCTATCAACTGGACAGCAACGGCAAACCGTTAAAAACAGACAGCCTGGATCATCCTGATACGGTCTTCTCTCATTTGAAAAAATTCTTTAAACGCTACACCTTTGAAGTAGCAGCGAATATTTCGGGTATCCCTGTCGAAAAGATTAAGTTGATTGCGGATACATTGGTCAACAACCGTCCGGGAACCATCTTGTACGCCCTGGGCATGACCCAGCATACGGTCGGCGTGCAAAATATCCGCTCTTTCGGCGTCTTGCAATTGCTGCTCGGAAACGTCGGAAAACCGGGTTCAGGCATCAATGCCCTCCGCGGTGAACCGAACGTGCAAGGGGCGACCGACTTTGCCGTCCTGTTCAACTATGCACCGGGCTATCTGAATTGGCCGAACTCCACGCAAACATCCCTCGATGTTTGGGCGGAAAGCAACGGCACATTTAGGAAAAAATTCTTTGTCAACCTGCTGAAAGCCTGGTTCGGCGACCATGCCACTCCGGAAAATGATTTCGGATACGGATGGCTGCCGAAGATGGACAAACGCAAAAACTACTCCATCTTCCGCATCTTCGAAACAGCCATCGAAGGCAAGATGAAATTCTTGTATGTCATGGGACAAAACCCGGCCGTAACCAGCCCGAACTTAAACGTCGTCTATGAAGCGTTGTCAAGTCTCGAAATGCTGGTTGTTGCCGATCTGTTCCAGACCGAAACTGCGTGCTTCTGGGAAAAACCGGGCGTCGATCCGGCAAAAATCAATACGGAAGTCATTTTCCTGCCGGCCGCTTCCTTCCTTGAAAAAGAAGGAACCCTTTCGAACTCCGGACGCTTGGTGCAATGGAGATATACAGGAATCAAACCGGTCGGACAAGCTAAGAGCGACCTTGAGATGCACGACCTAATCTTCAGGAAAATCAGGGAGCTCTACAAAGATTCCACCGACCCGAAAGACGAACCAATTAAGAAGATCATCTGGGATTACCCTGCAGAACAAAAAGAGATGGCTGAAGCCGTACTCAAGGAGATCAACGGTTATGACTTGAAGACCGGTAAGTTGCTGACAGGCATCGGCGCTCTGCGGGATGACGGCACAACTTCTGCCGGAAACTGGCTGTATGCCGGCGTTTTTACGGAAGAAGGAAACCATTCGAAACGCAGAGACAACCAAAACGACCCGGGAGGAATGGGAATTTATCCGGGATTCGCCTGGAGCTGGCCGGGCAACATGAAAATTCTTTATAACCGGGCATCCTGTGATGCAAACGGCAAGCCGTTTGATGAAAACTTAAAAATCGTTTGGTGGGATGAAAAACAAGGCAAATGGACGGGTTACGACACGCCGGACGTTCCGAATGCAGCCGACGGACCGGATACGCCGAACGGCCAAAAACCGTTCCGCATGACCGGTGAAGGAATCGGGCGTTTAATGGCCAACACTTACAAAGATCCCGATCCGAATCACGCCAACTTGCCGAGAGACTCATCAGCCACACCGGCGGACGGGCCTCTTCCGGAGTTCTATGAACCCGTTGAGAGTCCGACGGAGAACATACTCCATCCGAACGTACCAATTAACCCATGCTTAATTTACCCGCGGCTTGAAACGAAACAGCCGATCGGCACGAAGGAAGATTTCCCGTATGTCCTTTGTACTTCCAGTATTGCCGAACATTGGTGCGCCGGTTCAGTCACCAGAAATATTCCGTGGCTGAATGAACTGGTGAAGGAAACATACATTGAAATGCCTGAAAAACTGGCCAAAAAACTGAATGTGAAGAACGGAGACCGGGTTGTGGTCAGTTCCGCCCGCGGTGAAGTAGAAGTAAAAGCAATGGTTACGAAACGTCTGCAAACATTGAAAATCAACGGCGAAGAAGTGATTGTTGTTTGGATGCCGTACAACTGGGGTTATAAAGGCCTCAGCCAGGCAGCCAGCACAAACCTTCTCACCATTGATGCCGGAGATCCGAACACATGGATTCAAGAAACTAAAGCATGCCTTGTCAATGTAAGAAAGGCATAAAAAATGGGGTAGGAGACTTATGATGACAACAACATTGCAAACACTGACAGATGAATGGATCAAAGAACGCCCGTTTTTAAAGGAATTGGGACAATTTCATTTGGCCATTGAATCCATTTTGGAAAGCATTCCGCAAGAGAAAAAAGAATGGCCGGCATTACATGCGGCAAAAGAGGAATTCAAAAGGGGCATTCCCCTTTTCAAGTGCGAATCGTTTCAAATGCCTGCACTGGATGCCGCCATCGAATATTTCCAAGCACTGACGAATCTTTCGGAGTCTGAAAAAGCGCCTGCCCCTTTCAAAGAACACTGCCTCAAGCTGCAGGAGGCTTTGGCTGGCGACAAGGATCTGGCGGAAATGATCATCCGCGCCGTCATCAAAGATGAGCATCAAAAGCTTTCTGCGGCTTTTGAAAAACACCAATTGAACGAAGGTGTCACAAAATTTTTGGCTTGGACGGCCATCGCCCGCGCCGTCCGGCCGTATTTGTCGGAAATCATGGAATGGGAAGTAAAACAGGGGTGGCACAAAGAATATTGTCCGACCTGCGGGGCTCTTCCCAATATGGCGCAGCTGAAGCGAAGCAGCAAGGGGAGAAGAAGGCATCTCGTCTGCGGATGTTGCAAAACGCAATGGGTATATAAAAGAATCATTTGCCCGTATTGCGGAAATGAAGATCAAGAGCAATTGGAAATCATCGAAATCGAGGGCGAAGATGATATTCGGGTGGATGTCTGCAACAGCTGCAAAGGATATATCAAAGTGTACACAAACCAGGGCGAGGAAGAAATTGCCCTTGCCGACTGGTCAACCATTCACTTTGATATCTTAATCAAAGAAAAAGGTTTCCTGAAAATGGGAACCCATCTGTTCGATGTATAATGACGATCTATCTCGATAATGCAGCGACGACACACCCGAAACCTCCCCAGTCTTTGGAACGTGTTTTCGAGGCATTGAAAAAAGGTGTCGGAACTCCGGGACGCGGCGCGCATTTTACTTCAAAAAAAGCCAATGATGCCGTTCAAGATATCCGCAAACGGATTGCCAGGTTTTTCGGTTTGTATGATGATTTCCGGGCCGTTTTCACATACAGTGGGACAGATGCTCTTAACCTTGCCATCAAAGGATTCCTGAGGGATGGGGACCATGTTGTTATTTCCGGAATGGAACATAATTCTGTTCTCCGTCCCTTAAAGGGATTGGAACGGGAAGGAAAAATCACCCTTGATATCGCTCCGTGCGATGAAAAAGGCTGTCTTTTGATGGACGAATTTTCCGGATGCTTCAAAGACAACACAAGGCTGGTCGTTATCAGCCATGCCTCCAATGTGACAGGAGCCGTCCAGCCGATCGAAAAGATTGCCGAAGTGGTCCGCAAGCGGAATGCCTTTCTCTTGGTGGACGCCGCGCAAACGGCGGGCGTATTGCCCATCCATATGCGGAATCAAGGGATAGATCTCCTTGTTTATGCGGGACACAAAGGATTATTCGGCCTTCAGGGGACGGGCGGGCTCCTCATTGGAGAAAGGGTCACCGGCCTCAAGCCGTGGCGGGAAGGCGGAACCGGCTTTGATTCCAAGTCGGAACACCAGCCTCTCAACTGGCCGGAAGCATTTGAAGCCGGCACCCATAACGTTCCGGGAATCCTCTCCTTAAACGAAGGCCTGAATTTTATCGAAGAAACCGGAATCGAAAACATTGCCAACAAGGAAATGGAGCATCTCCGCTATTTATGGGAAAACCTCAAAACCTATGAAAATATCAAACTTTACGGCCCGGCACCCCATGAAAACAGGGTAGCGGTTCTCTCTTTTACCATTGACGGCTGGGATACGGAGGACATCGGGCAGATCCTTGACCAAAACTACGGAATCAGCGTGAGAACGGGCCTGCACTGTGCCCCGCTCGCCCATAAGACGATCGGAACATATCCTAAAGGAACGGTTCGCGTCAGCCCGGGATATTTTACGACAAAACAAGAACTGAAAACTTTTCTGAAAGCCATCGATAATATTGCATCCATTAAAGTGGGTTGGTATTGAAGGAGGGAGTATCAGGATGGCTGTTGAGTACGCAATGTTGCATGACATATCGAAATGTACGGGATGCAGGGCTTGCATGGTTGCCTGCAAACAGTGGAAGGATTTGCCTGCCGATCCGACTCCGTTCGTGGGAGAGTTCCAATCCCATCCGGATCTGAGTCCGACAACGCTGAACCTCATCCGGATGACAGAAACGATCGACGAACAAGGAAACTTCCGCTGGGATTTCCTGAAATTCCAATGCATGCACTGCGGCGATCCCGCTTGTGCAAAAGCCTGTCCGGAAGAAGCTTTGATTAAAAAAGACAACGGCGTCGTTTCCTTTATCGAAGAAAATTGCGTAGGCTGCGGTTATTGCGCCCAAAACTGTCCTTTCGGCGTTCCGAAAATTGATAAAGAAAGAAACAAAAGCACGAAATGCAACCTCTGCGAAGACCGGATTGAACACGGAATGGTTCCGGCCTGCGCCAAAACTTGTACGGCAAATGCCATTCTTTGGGGTCCGAGAGAAGAAATGGTTGCCATTGCCAAGAAAAGAGTGGAAGAATTAAAGAAAAAATATCCCCATGCCCAGCTTTACGGCGTCGACAAATCGGACGGCGTCGGCGGCACAACGATGATGTACGTATTGACGGATAAACCGAGCGTTTTCGGGCTGCCTGACAATCCGAAAGTTCCGGTAAGCTTGACAATCTGGAAAGACATAGCGCAGCCGGGCGGAAAATTGCTGTTGGGTGCAACGACAATGGCTGTGATCGGCGCCCTCGTCTCCAACACCATTTTAAACAGGGGCAAGAAAGAGGCGCAGGAAGAAGGGGGAAGCAATCATGAGTAAAAATGTTAAAACCGTAAAAAGATTTAACAAAGGTTTTATCATTGCTCACTGGCTGAACGCTTTTTCCTTCTTCATGCTCTATGTGTCGGGGCTGCCGTTATATACAGACTGGTTCGATTGGCTGTATATTTTCTTCGGCGGACCGGAAATGGCCAGACTCGTTCACCGGATCTCAGCCATCTGCTTTTTGCTGCCCATTCCGATTATGATCATTTTCGACTTTGCCGGCTTTAAAAACTGGATGAAAAACCTGTTCTCATGGAAAAAACATGACTTCGAATTTTTCAAAGAATTCCCGAAAGAATTCTTCGGCAGAAAATCGAACATGCCGAAACAAGATTTCTTCAATGCCGGCGAAAAGTTGAACTCATGGCTCACGATTATTTGCGGAATCCTCTTGATCGGTTCCGGATTCATCATGTGGATGCCGCACGCATTTCCGAAATTTCTTGTCACATGGGCCTATCCGATGCACAACGTCGGCTTTGGATTGGCGGCGGCGGTTGTTGTCGGCCATATCTTCCTGAGCGTCTATTTATACAGGGAGTCTTTGCGGGGAATTACAGATGGCGACGTGTCAATCGAATATGCCAAAGATCATCATGGCCGCTGGTACGACGAGTTAAAAGCACAAGGAAAAGTGGATTAAAAATCGGCCAATCGGGACATCCGGGCACCGTTTTGCCCGGATGTCCTTTTTTGGCGCAAAGTGTTCCGCAAAAGACAAACAAAAATCCCCCAAAGCCCCGTCTGAAGCTTGGAGGATATTGTTCAACGGCGAAAACCCACAAATTCCGGGGAAGATGCCGGAAAGGTTCCCGCCGGAAACCATTACTCGCCCGCGTTTTCTTTCTTTTTCAAATGGCTCAACAGATTCCCCAAATGCTCCTCAAACAATTGATCGACCGATTGCTGCGCTTCCCGTTGAAACTGTTTGTACCGCGCCAGCAATTCTTTCCCGGCCGGGGTCAAAACGGTCCCCTTTTTCCGGTTTCCCTGCTGCCTTTCCACTAACTGAAGCTGCAGCCGTTCTTCGGTGGCCGTCACTTTCCCCCATGCCGCCCGGTAAGACATTCCCAACATGTCAGCCGCCTTGCTGATGGAGCCGGTTTTTTCAATCGCCTCAAAAAGCCGGATGCGGCCGAGACCAAAAACCACCTCGTCCCGCAATTCTATCCAAATTTTTGATTTAACTTTTAAAATCGGTTTTTCTTCCATTGTGCAAAACTCCTGAAAATATGATTTCTATGAAGCAGAATCTGTCCGTGTCCGCTCGTACGCCGCATGCTTCCGCTAGTTTTTCCGTACCGTCCGCTTTATTGGCAAAAGGGGCCACACGGCCGAAGCATCTGCTTTAGAACCAGGGGAATCCGAACGTAGATATACAATCATATCTCAGTATAACATTCCTTCCATTGGATTTTAAGGATTAAGTTTTCCGGCCCCATTGCCCGGGTTGGAAAGGCGTTCCCGGCCGGAAAAAGGCCCTGCTTTTTTGATGAAACGTTCGCAGCCAACTTTTTAATCGCTGAAAATAATATAGGAAGTCATGCTTTTGATTTTTGCCTTTTTCCCGAAACCGGAGAATTGAAACACATGACAAAATGCGGCGCTTCTTTCATCAGAATAAAAGCACCGTCCGTTTACCGAGCCGGCATTTCCGTGGGTGATGATATTCTCGATGGACAACCGGCCTATTTTTTGAAAAACTGCGTTTTGCAAAGCCTGTGCGAACTCTTCCTTCCCTTGGATTTTTTTGCCGCCGGCGATTTCCCAGACGACATCCTCTTTCACCCATTCGGTACAAAATTCGATGTCGTTTTTGGCCAGCGCGACGATAAACTCTCGAAGGAATTTCTTTTTTGGGGAATTTCCGCAGTCTTCTGGGCATTCTACCTCGAGTTGTTTCGGATGTGGACTCATTTTTTCCTCCTCTTTCGTTGTTTAAATGTTTGGTACTTGGTTTTCTGTTGAACCGTTTGGATGAAAGGGGGCCTGTCCAATCCCCTTTGGGGAATCCCCGCTCCGCCGCCCGTTGCGTGGGCGTTCCCGGCCATTCATATTAATTCCTCTGTTTTCGCACTTGTGCTATAATATTACAAAATTCGAAAAACGAGGTTTTCCCATGGAATTACGACAGCTTGAATATTTTTTGGTGTTGTGCAAAGAACTCCATTTTACAAAAGCCGCCGAGAAATTGAATATCTCCCAGCCGACATTGAGCCACCAAATTAAAGTGCTGGAAAATGAACTCGGCATTCCTTTATTCGACCGCTTGGGCAAAAAGATTGCCATCACGGAGGCCGGCAAAATTTTATATGATCAAACCGTCCGGATTTTCCGCTCCATCGAAAACGCCAAAAACCAAATCAGCGAACTGAAAGAGCTGAAAACCGGTAATCTGGTCGTCGGAACCGTGCCGGTTGAATTAACAGAGATGATTTCCGGATACTTGTTGGATTATTACCGAAAATACCCCGGAATACACGTCTGCATCAAAAGTTCGGAAGATTTGCTGAATTTGCTCAGAGAAAATAAAATCGATTTTGCCGTTTCTTATAAAAAAGAAGATTTGGATTATGAAGAAGAGCAGCTTGAAGTCATTCCCCTTTTCAAAGAAGATTTGCTCGTTGTTGCCCATAAAGATCACCCGTTGTCCGCTTTCGAAAGCATCCCGTTTGAAGAAGTTTTAAAACACGAACTGATTCTGTTTCCGAAAAACTATCAATGCAAAAAATTGATTGACAGCGCCGCCCGGAAAAGAAACCTCCACGTCAAAACAAAGATAGAAACGGCCAGCGTGCAAACGATCTTCCAACTGGTCGAAGAAAATATCGGGGCCACCATTCTTTCCAAATCCGTGTGCAGTTCTTATCAATCCCCTGTCCTTTGCAACCGCCCCATCAGCGACCCGCCCCTGACACGGGAAATTGTCCTTCTGTACCGGAAAAACAAATTTATCAGTTTTGCCGCCAAAGCTTTCATACAATTGATGAAAGAAAAACTGGCGGAATCAGGGCTGTTGACTTCCGAACAAAGCCTGCAGATGATTGACAGTTTAATAGAAAAACAACAATAAAAAATCCACGAAAACGGAGCGAATCTCCCTCCGGATTCGTGGATTTCTTTTATTTTGCGAGATTATTGGGTGACTTGTACCTTTTTCATGGACTTCGTCTCATTGTAACGAATATGCCAGGAGTAGGCCTCTTCCAAAATATGCGGCGTGTGGGCGTTGCCGGTTTTCTCCACCGCTCTGTTGTAGTAATCCCACAACATATCGCGATAATCAGGATGCGCACAGTTATTGATGATGAGCGCCACACGCTCTTTCGGCGCCAAACCGCGCAAATCGGCCACACCGAACTCTGTCACAATGACGTCCACGTCATGCTCCGTGTGATCCACATGAGATACCATCGGAACAATACTGGAGATGTCGCCGCCTTTTGCAGTCGACTTCGTTACGAAAATGCCGAGACGGGCATTGCGCGCGAAGTCACCGGAACCGCCGATTCCGTTCATCATTCTCGTACCGGAAACATGCGTGGAGTTGACATTGCCGTAAATATCCACTTCCAGGGCCGTATTAATACAGATCATGCCCAAACGGCGGATGACTTCCGGATGGTTGGAAATTTCTTGCGGACGCAAAACCAAGCGGTCTTTGTATTTATCAATATTGGGGAACACCCTCTTGCCGCATTCTTCGGACAATGTAATCGACGTAGCGGAAGCAAATTTCGCTTTGCCCGCATCCAACAATTCAAATACGGCATCCTGTAAAACTTCTGAATAGATTTCCAAGTCTTCGAATTCTGAATTCAGGAAACCGTTTAGGACGGCATTTGCCACAGAACCGATGCCGGCTTGGAGCGGAGCCAAAGTTTTCGGCAGACGTCCCGCTTTTACTTCTTCCCGCAAGAAATTCAACAGATGTTCCGCCATAATGGCTGTTTCTTCGTCGGGCTGTACAATGGTGGACGGTGCATCCATTGTATCGGAAATGACGATGCCGCGAACCTTTTCAATATCGAGCGGAATTCCTTTCGTTCCGATCCGGTCGGATGCTTTGAAAATCGGAATGTAGCTTCTTTTTCCTTGCTCTTCAGGAACATATATATCGTGGATTCCTTCAAATGCATCAGAATAGGCAATATTTAACTCGATAATGATTTCTTTGGCGTGTTGCATAATAATGGGAGAGTTTCCTACTGAGGTTGTCGGAATGAGCATGCCGTCTTCCGTGATAGCAACAGCTTCAATAATGGCAAAATCGAAAGGCCCGATAATGCCTTGGCGGATCGATTCCGCATTATGGGAAAGATGGGCGTCCATAAAGGTCACTTCGCCGCTGTTGATCATCCCCCGAATGACCGGATCCGCTTGGAACGGTGCGCGCTTGCGAATAATTCCCGCTTCCGCCATATAACGATCCACCTCGGGACCAAGGGAAGCGCCGGTAAATACGTCAACCTTGAAGTTTTCCGTTTTCGCTTTTTCCACAAGGGCCTTCGGAACAACTTTCGCATCCCCTGCTCTTGTAAAACCGCTCATTCCCAACAGCATGCCGTCTTTAATCCAAGAGGCCGCTTCTTGCGCAGATACAATCTTCTCTTTCAGAGCGGCATGACGGATTCTTTCTTTCGCCACTTGCATCATGTATAAAATCCCCCTTGTTCGTAATTTTTTAAAACATTTGCCGGACTGGAGGGCAATTCTATGTACAAAACCAATTTGTACCGAACGAATCTGTTCTTTAGTCCCCTTGAATAAATCCCCTTTGAACACTGCCCGCGCTCACCCTCGGAGCAGGGCGGTTATCCTTCTTACTCCCATCCAAAATCTGTTCTGCCAATTTTTCCTGCTTCATATCTATTAATTTCTCTTCCACCGGCAAATATTGTCTTTTAGCCATCACCCTCAGCCCGGCAATTGTTACAAAATATTATAAAAAATCTCTTATTTCTAAATCAATGTAATTTTTTCTATAATAACAATAGGTTTTTTCTATCTTTTTCCATAATTCTCCCAATTTTAAAACGAATTGGATCAAACAAACGTTTAATTAAACGAAAATTCCGGTCAAAAAATGGAAAATATATTGGGAAACAAGGAGGGATTTTGCAAAAATTTAACCGTTCGCAAGATGGAGGCCCACAAAAAAGAGGCCAGGCGGATAATAGATTGGGAGAACGGATTGCACATCCGAAAAACTTTCAAAGGGAAAATCAAAGCCGTGGCAAATTGGAATCCACGTTTTTGGTGACGATTTTGGCCCGAACGGAAGTAAGTCGTCCGAAAAAGGCCGCCAAAAAAGCAAATAAGACTCGCCGTTTCTATTAAAAGACCCCTGAACTTTCCAGCTGCTCAACAAACTTGCGGCCAAACTCCTTGCATTTTTCAACTTCATCATCAGTGGGGCTCACTTCCACTTTCAACCCTTCCATTACAATCTCAGCGCCCCGCTCTTCCAGTTTTTCTATTAAAATGTCGACGGCGGCGCAAAAGTGATCATAGCTCGCGTCCCCGGAACCGAAGACAATTGCTTTCTTTCCGGTTAAATCCATTTCATCCATTTCTTCATAGATATCGAGGAATTCGTCAGGCAGCGCTCCGTCGCCCCATGTGTAGGAACCGAGGATGATACCTTCATATTGTTCCAGTATGGAAGCAGACGGAATTTCCATAATGTCTTTTACATCCGCCTCCTTGCCGGTCTCCCTTATCCCCTCGGCAACGGCATTTGCCATTTCCTCCGTGTTCCCGGTCATTGAACAATAAACCATGATGATCTTTGACATTGCTGCATTTCCCCTTTTGTGTTTGCAACTGTTTTGAAACTAGCAGATTATGATTGATAACGATTCTCATTATCAATTATATCACCACCAAAAATAAACGCAAGAAGAGCGGTGGGACGAGGGGAGCGGTGGGACGAGGGGACAGGTTAAATGTCCCGTTTTCGGAAAAGTTTGACCAATGGGACACGGTGCCTGTCC
>CALKIU010000150.1 GCA_937995745.1 uncultured Bacillaceae bacterium
TCCCCATGTCCCAAAACAAATAAAAAAAGAAAATGTTCTGTAACACTTTGTCGTTTTGTGTTACTAATGGAATGAGATCTTTATGTTTTTGTGAGGACCGGTGAAGGGGAAAAACGATGAGTATAGATAAAGTTTATAAGGAGGCATATCCGCGGATTTTTGCCTATTTTTTTGCAAAGACAGGGAATCGGCAGCAGGCGGAGGATCTTACGCAAGAGGTGTTTTATCAAGCAATCAAAAATTTTCATACGTTTTCCGGGCATTCGAGTGTTGAAACGTGGCTCTTTGCGATTGCGAGGAATTGTTTACGGAATTTTTACCGCAGGAAAAAGTACCGGGAACTGCTTTTGAAAAAGATTTCGCCACATGAAGTGCATCACGGTTCCCCTGAGGAAGAAGTCATCAAAAAGGAAAAAAAGAAAACATTGATGGACGCCGTTTCGCAGCTGGAAGATCTGCCGAAAGAAATTGTCGCATTGCGTATTTACGGTGAATTGTCCTTCAAAGAAATTGCCGCGCTGGTGAATAAAAGTGAAAGTCACACGCGGATCATTTTTCATCGCGCGAAATTAAAAATTTTAAAGGAATTGGATGATGTGCAAGATGGATAATCATGTAAAGCATATTATCGAAGATTTGCTCCCCCTTTATCAAGAAGGGCTGTTGAGCAAGGAAACGAAGGAATGGCTGGAAGCGCAGCTGGAGGAAAACCCGGCATATCAGGAACTGCTTGAGAAAATGCGGCACACTTTGGAGAAAGAGGACACCCCGGAGATTTCCGCCCCGGAGCAGGAAAAAATGTTTAAAAGAATTCACAGGAAGTTGACGATTTATCAGTTTATTTTCACGGGAATTGCGTTCTTTTTGGCGATGCAAACAGCGCTGTTGAATGAGAGCTTCGGCTTCATCCTCTGGTATGCGGTGCTTGGCTTTGTTGTGTATCTGTTTTATGCCGATATGCGGATCGTTTTTCTCCTCTCCTTTGTTCCGATTTTTATCTGGTCCGTGGTTATGGAGGTTTCTTCTTTCATGAACGGAGCCTATGAGGGAGCGGAATCTTTCTTCTCAGTCGGATTTGATGTTGTTGTGACGGCCGTTGTGCTATCGTTCATCCACTTTTTCTTTGCGTTGATCGGCAGTGTTATCGCCTTGATTTTAAAAAAATTGAAGTCGGAGGGCACCCAATGAAGTTCCCAAAAATTCTTTTATTCGCCGCCATGATTCTTTTAATCGGTTTTGTCCTGTTTTTTTATAATGCATTCAATGGAAATCCAGTGAGCAAATTTTTGTCAAAAAAAGAGTTGCAGGCGCATTTGGAAGAAACTTATCCCGGACGGGAGTTTACGGTCAGCGGCGGCGCATATAATTTTAAAGATGGCGGATACGATTTTACGGTGGTTGAGGTCGGTTCCGGCCGTGGCGGCGAATACCGCTTTTTCGTAAGAGGGTTCATTATTCCGCAAGTGGTGCGGGACGGGATTTATGATGAGAATTTGGACGTTGTCCTTGCCGAACGCTTAAACGAGCAAATCGTCGCTGAAATCTCCCCTCTTATCGCGGAACGTGTCGGCTCGCTTCGTGACATCAAATTTTATATTGAAGTTTTAAAAGGAACTTATCCCGACGACGTGAAATGGAGCAAAGAGCTCGCCTTTGAAAAACCGATGGACATTTTCGTGGGGCTCGATTCGACAAACCAGTCAAAAGAAGATTTTCTCAAGGACACCGTGGTGATTAAAAACATTCTGGATGAACGGGGATATCATTATGATAAGATTGTGTTTAACGGAAGCGGATTTGATTTGGGCGGGAAGGACAGCGATTCCGGCTACCTGAAATACGCCGTATCGGTTAAAAAAGACGGAGAAATAAAAGAAAGGAACATTAAAGAATACAACGAGGAGTTATGGAAATAGGGCGCCGTTTGGATCTGCCGCGATGAAGGGGCCAGGCTGTTCATCATGGGCCTTGCCCCTCGCCGTAT
>CALKIU010000151.1 GCA_937995745.1 uncultured Bacillaceae bacterium
TTACTTTGTGCGTCCGTTTCTTCCCGCTGAAAAATTTTTTCGGCAGCGTTCGAAAAAATGACTTGATATCTTTCTGTGAATCTCTTATAATAGTTTCCGGTTTGAGAAAAAACGTGAAAAGAAAAATTCCTATTTACAAAACACAAAATTATAGTATAATGTTTACTGTCGGATCAAAAATGATTGAAAATGTTCATAGAACCGGGAAGTAGCTCAGCTTGGTAGAGCACTACGTTCGGGACGTAGGGGTCGCAGGTTCAAATCCTGTCTTCCCGATCTTTTTACGGCTTCAGTTTCATACTGAGCTTTTTTTATTTTATGCACAGTTCTCCCTTTTTTAACGGAGTCCCTCTTTTTTCCGATTACTTTTCGTTTCAATTCATAAATTTAATTAAGAATCGGTGAAATGAAGGGCTGCTTGTAAAAACAGTCAAAACGGTAAAATGAGGCGAGTGATTTGAACAGACCAATTGGAGTTATAGATTCCGGAGTCGGCGGTTTGACGGTAGCCAAAGAAATTATGCGGCAGCTGCCCCATGAGCAGATTTATTATTTGGGAGATACGGCCCGTTGCCCCTATGGTCCGCGATCTCCGGAAGAAGTGAAAGAATTTACCTGGCAGATGACTCGTTTTTTATTACAAAAAAATATTAAAATGCTGGTTATCGCCTGCAACACGGCGACAGCGGTGGCGTTGGACGAGATCAGCAGCAAACTGGATATTCCGGTAGTGGGAGTTATATACCCGGGTGCCAGGGCAGCCCTGAAAGTGACAAAAAATTTCACCGTCGGGGTTATCGGAACGGTCGGAACCATACGGAGCAAAGCGTACGAAACGGCTTTGAAATCCATTAATGCGGACATCAAAGTGCACAGTCTCGCTTGTCCGAAATTTGTCCCGTTGGTGGAAAGCGGCGAATACGATGGTCCGCTGGCCAAGAAAATTGTTGCTGAAACACTCCGTCCTTTGAAAAATAAAGGGTTGGATACGTTGATTCTCGGCTGCACCCATTACCCGCTGTTGGGAAAAATTATCGAAAACGTAATGGGAGGCGATGTTGCGGTCATCAGCTCCGGAGAAGAAACTGCCAGGGAAGTAAGCACGATTTTGTCTTATAAAAACATCATGAATGATACGGGTGAGCGGCCGGAACATCATTTTTTCATTACCGGCTCCAAAGAATTGTTTGTCCGCATTGCTTCAAAATGGTTGGAACGGGATATAAAACATGTTTATTCCATAAAGCTCGGCAAAAAGGAATACACCCGGATTTAGAAAAGGAACGGGCATCTTTCAGACGGGTTTTCCCCTGTCTGAAAGATGCCTGTTTTTTTGTTTAAAGGATGGCCGAAGCGACTTTTCTGTCAGCCTATTGCCGCGCGCCAAATCGGAACGTTCGCGGTGATTTTTTTCTGAAAAACGGTCTAAACAAAAAACAGGCTCGTATACATTTAGTACAAACTGTCTTTGGAGGGATAATGATGTCCAAAAGCAAAAAGGCGATCATTTTTCCGGCGCTGTTATTGGCTGCCTTCCTTACAGGCTGTGAAATATTGGACGATTTTTCGGAACAGATCGATCCCCCGCAAACGGTCACTTATACAGAGGATGAGGAGGCAGAGAAAGGGAAGGAAGATAAAAAAGGCAATTCAGATAAAAATTCTGACGCTGTAAAAGAAAAAACAGTGATGACGGAACTGTATTTGATAGATAAAAACGGCTATGTCGTGCCGAGAACAATGGCCCTTCCGGATACGAAAAGCGTTGCCAAACAGGCTTTGGAGTATTTAGTGAAAGACGGCCCGGTGACGGAACTCCTTCCGGACGGATTCCGCGCCGTGTTGCCGCCGGGGACGGAAATGACTGTTGATGTGAAAGACGATACGGCGGTCGTAGACTTTTCCAAAGAATTCAAGAATTATAAACCGGAAGATGAAGAAAAAATTTTGCAAGCCGTAACATGGACGCTGACCCAGTTTGAACCGATAGACAAGGTAAAAATAAAATTAAACGGGGAAGAACTGACGGAAATGCCCGTGGCCGGCACCCCGATCGGCAAATTTTCCACGCGAGCGCAAGGGATTAATGTTGATACAACAGAAGCGGTGGACATAACGAATACAAAGGCATTAACGGTTTATTATCTCGCCGGGGAAGAAAACGGATACTATTATGTTCCCGTTACAAAAAGGGTAAGTAAGGAAGCGGGCCATGATGCCGCGCAGGTTGTCAACGAACTGGTGAGAGGGCCCTCGCCGTCATCGGACTTATTGACGGATTTTTTGCCGGATGCGGCTTTAATTGATGAACCGGTTGTGGCCGACGGGGAAGTGACGCTGAATTTTAATGAGTATATTTACAGCGGCGCCGACGGTGAAAAGAGAATTTCTGATCACCTGTTGAATATGCTCGTTCTTTCGTTAACGGAACTCGAAGGAATTGAAAAAGTTTCGCTCCTCGTCAATGGGGAAAAAGGATTAGTGAAAGAGAACGGTGAAAAGCTGGTGGAACCGGTAACAAGACCCGAAAAAGTAAATACCGGTAGTTTTTAAAAATTGATTTTTGCCATACTATCAATAGTTCGGGTATAATGACGGAGGTAGTTATCTAAACTACCTCTTCTTTATTGTCAATGAGATGAGGGAGGAAATGAAATATATGCGCACGGATAACAGAGATGTTGCCCAATTGCGGCCTGTTCAAATAGAAACCGATTATTTAATTCATCCGGAAGGATCCGTATTAATTACGGTTGGCAATACAAAAGTGATCTGTACGGCAAGCATAGAAGACAAAGTTCCTCCGTTTATGCGGGGGCAAGGAAAAGGTTGGATAACGGCGGAATATTCGATGCTCCCGCGGGCGACGGGACAAAGAAACGTGAGGGAATCAACGAAAGGGAAAATCACCGGCCGGACGATGGAAATTCAGCGTCTCATCGGCCGTTCTTTAAGAGCCGTTGTCGATTTGGAAGCACTGGGCGAGAGAACGGTCTGGATCGATTGCGATGTCATTCAAGCGGACGGAGGGACAAGAACATCTTCTATTACAGGCGCTTTTGTTGCCATGGCTCAAGCTTTGTACAAATTGCTGCAGGAAAAAAAGATAACCGAATATCCGATCAAAGATTTCCTCGCAGCCGTCAGTGTCGGAATATTGGATGATGACAATATTGTTCTTGACCTGGATTTTCTTGAAGATTCGCGGGCCAAAGTCGATATGAATATTGTCATGACTGGAAAAGGGGAATTTGTGGAACTGCAAGGCACGGGGGAAGAGGCGACTTTTTCTTATAATCAGCTTCAACAACTGTTAAAACTGGCCAGCGACGGAATTGGCAAGTTGTTTGAAATCCAGAAGCAAGCGGTCGGAGATGAAATTGTCAAGTTGATAGAGGAGCGTTCGGGAAAATGAAAGAAATCATTATTGCAACGAAAAACAGGGGCAAAGCCCGGGATTTCGCCGCATTGTTTGCGCCCCTCGGGTATACTGTAAAAACGCTGCTCGATTTTGAAGATATCGGTGATGTGGAGGAGACTGGCGCGACATTTGAGGAGAATGCCGTTATAAAAGCGGAAACGGTGGCAAAGAAACTCGGAAAAATCACGATTGCCGACGATTCCGGACTGGTTGTCGACGCTTTGGACGGGAGACCGGGAATTTTCTCGGCCCGTTATGCCGGTGAAGACAAGGATGACGAAGCAAATATTGACAAAGTTCTTGAGGAAATGGCGACGGTTCCGGAGGACAAACGGACGGCCAGATATTATTGTGCCCTTGCTCTCGCTTTTCCCGGCGGAAAGACGGTCGTAGTGAACGGGACTTGCGAAGGAATCATCCTCCGCGAACGGAGAGGAACAAACGGGTTCGGCTATGATCCGATCTTTTATATTCCAAACTTGGGAAAGACAATGGCCGAGATTACTCTGGAGGAAAAAAATCAAATCAGCCACCGGGCCGAGGCGATGAAAAAGTTAGAAGAACTTCTTCCGTCATTAATGGGAGTGGAGGCTGAGTAAATGGACAAAGTGCTAATTGTCAGCGACAGCCACGGTCTTGCCGAGGAACTGATGGAATTAAAGAACCGCCACAGCCATGAAACCGGATTGATGATCCATTGCGGCGACTCCGAACTTTCTGCCGCTGACCCGGCCATTGAAGATTTTCTTGTAGTGCGGGGAAACTGTGACATGGAGAACAAATTTCGCGATGAAATCATAACGGATTATGCCGGTTTGCGTTTTCTCGTGGCTCACGGCCACCGCTATTCCGTCAAACGGACACTTTTAAGACTTCTTTACCGGGCGCAGGAAGTGGAAGCGGATATTGTCTGCTTTGGCCATTCCCACATTTTAGGGGCTGAAATGGTAGACAACATTTTGTTTATAAATCCGGGAAGCCTCAGATTGCCGCGGGCACGGAGGGAACGGACTTATTGCCTTCTTGACATACATAACGGCAGAGTGGATCTGCAGGTATTTGATTATCAGAAAGGAAGACTGCCCGGGCTCGGAAAAACATTTTACTTTTCAAAAGAGTGATCTTTGCTTAAAATATAACAGGGAGAAGATTCCTTTCTTCTCCCGAATAAAATTTTACTTTTGGTGTTGACTTTTGGATATCTGTTTAATATAATGAAAAATGTCTTCAAAAAAGCGATAATGTTGTGACGTCCCAGCAGCTCAGCTGGATAGAGCACGTCCGGATTTGCTTCTTTGAGTTGGCATCAGCGTACCGTTCGAGCCGCATCTTGAATAAGCTTGCCGAGAACGGGACGACGAGGATCCACTCAAAAGAATTGCCCAGAATTTCATACTATTACTTACCGCGTCCCAGTAGCTCAGCTGGATAGAGCAACGGCCTTCTAAGCCGTCGGTCGGGAG
>CALKIU010000152.1 GCA_937995745.1 uncultured Bacillaceae bacterium
TCATCATCGTCGTCATCATGATCATCATCGTCATCGTCATGCCGGTCATCGTCAAAACGGTCATCGTCCCGGTCTTTTTCCGTACGAATGACTTTTCCGGAATCGGCCGCCACATGTACTTCATACTCGTACTCGCCCTTTTTTGTTTCAACCTCATAAACCCGGTTGTTTTTGTCCATTTCCAATTCCGCCTCTTCCACTTTACCGCCTGTTTCTTGTCCGGCAATCTTTTTGGCTTCTTCCTTTGTAATGATATCTTTTTGTGCGGCTTCATTTTCAAGACCGATGTCCTTCCCGGCAATAACATTCTCCCTTGCGGCCCTGTCGTCTCGATCGTTGGCGCTGACCATCAGCGCTCCTCCGGAAATCAACACGGCTGCGGCCACGGCTGCAATAATTCCTTTTTTCATATATTATGAACCTCCATTAATTTGATGTAATGTCTTTTCATCATTTACTATAAGGGCCCAACATGAGAGATTTCCGAGAAGAACATTAAAAATGGATTAGAAATTGGGCGGGATTCTCTTAATCATCCCAAGTAACAGACTGAACCGCGCCCGTAATGGCGTCAATTTGCACGATCGCTTCCCGGTCGTCACCCGTTTCTATTTCCACAAAATAATATGCTCTGCCATTGACCGTTTTCAGCTCCACATCATCAGCTTCCCCTCCGACTTCCTTCACGGCGACGGCCGCCGCTTGTTCCGCCGTCAACCTTTTGGCAGGCTCTTCCTTCTTCACCGTTTCGGTCTTCTCGATTTTCCCAGTCCGGCCGTTTACGGTCACCCGCGTTTCTTTATTCCCTTCCTGGACTGTCGCTTCGTAATACGGCTCCCCGTTCAGTTCCGTCTTTTTTATGGTTGAAATGGTGCCCGCCATTTCGGCGGCCAGTTTCTGTTTAATCTCTTCTTCCGTCAGAACCGGCATATCCGTTTCCGTTCCGTTGTTTTGTTCCGTCAGGGAGGGGTCGTCTTCTTTTGTTCCGCCGTTTTTCCGGTCATTGCCCCCGCCGGCTGAAATTCTCTTTACCGAGTGGACGGCCCCGCTCTTCGCATCGAGCAAAACTTCATAAACCCCTTGATCCCGTTCCACTGTGACTGCGTAGCTTCCGTCAGCCGCTGTGACTTCCATAATCCGGCCGGGATATTTTTCGTTCACCACCGCTTCCGCTTCTTCCTTCGTGAGCCGTTCCGTCTTTCCCGCTTGCTGCCACAGGAGAATGCCCGTGAACAGCGCGGCGAGAACGAGCATGCTCCCGATGAGCCAAAACATTTTCTTTTTCATTTTTCCACCCCTGAAATGATCATTTTCTCCATTATGAACGAAGAAAATGAGAATTTGCTGAGAAAACGGAGCAATCAGCGGAATTTACGCCTGGCCATCCATTTTTTCAAAAAACAGCGTCACCGTTGTGCCCATTCCTTCGATGCTGTCCACCTCCAATTGAATGCGGAGAGCCCCGGCAAGCACTTTCGCCAGGGAAAGACCGAGACCGGTGCCGCCCAGTTTCCTGCTCCTCGCCTTATCAACGCGGTAAAAGCGGTCAAAAATTTTCGGCAAATCTTTTTTTGGAATGCCCATGCCCCTGTCCATGATTTGCAAAAACGGACGGTCTTCTTTTCGGCCTATTTTGACAGTAATGGCCTCTTCGCTGTATTTGCGCGCATTGTCCAGAAAAATGTACAGAAGCTGGTTCAATCTCTGCCGATCGGTTTCCACGGTGACTTTTTCTTCCACATTTAAAATCACTTCCCGCTGATAAGCTTTTTCAAAAGATTTGACAAGTTCTGCGGCAAACTCGTCCAAGGGGAGCGGTTCCTTGTCAACCGTCCAGCTTTCATTCGGGCGGGCCAGCTGCAGCAATTGTTCCGTCATGTCCATCATCCGGTTCGCTTCTGAATGAATGGCTTCTACCGCTTCGTCAAATATTTCCGGTTCCGTTTTTCCCCGTCTTTTCAGAAGGCTGGCATAACTGCTGATAATCGTCAGCGGCGTCTTCAGTTCGTGGGAAGCATTGGAAACAAATTGCGCCTGCTTTTCCGCATTAGACTCCAAAATGTCGATCATATGGTTAAAAGTTTCCCCCATGGTAGCCAGTTCGTCTTTCGAGTCGCCGCGCAGTTCAATCCGCCTGAATTGGCCGCTTTCCCGGATTTGCCGCATCGTGTTGATTAAAGAAGTGATCGGCGTCGTGATCAAGTTGCCGAGAATCCTTGTCGAAATAAGGACCGGTGCGACAACGGCCGCCGTCACGATGACGAGAACAAGGCGGAGCGTCTGCAAATTGCCGACTTCCCGCTCCAAGCTTTTCACGAGCTGGAGATTAACCACTTCCCCGTTATCCCAAATGATCGGGACGGAAACAAAACTGTATTTTTTCCCGCCGTACTCGATCGTTTCGACGCGTTCCTCTTCATAATACGCCGCCGGCCTTTTCGCCAATTCTTGTTCCGAAGAAGACGTCACGGGAGAAGGGCCTCGCAAATCTTTGGTTACGATCCGGATCATCCCGTCAGCGGGAACATAAGCCCGCAGCAAATCTTCCGGCGGAATGGTGCCAACCGCTTCATTCATTCCTTTCATAACAAACTCCGCTTCCGCATAGGCCTGTTCCAATTCGCTGTCCATCGTCATCCGGCTGAACAAATAATAAATGAAAATATTCATGACAATTAATAAAAGGATGAACAGCGCCGACGTATATAGATTAATTTTGTTGCGCAAATTCATGGCCGTCTTCATTTCGGCTCCTTTAAGACATAGCCGACACCGCGGACAGTATGGATTAATGGTTTAAATTCCGGCCGGTCGATTTTTTTGCGGAGATAGCGGATATAGACATCGACGACATTCGTGTCCCCGTAGTAATCATAGCCCCACACTGATTCAACGATTTGTTCCCGCGTCAAAACCTGGCGTTTATTTTTCAGCAAGTAAGCGAGCAGATCGAATTCCCTTTTCGTGAGTTCGATGCTTTCCCCGCCGCGGTACACTTCCCGCGTCTTTTCATTGACTTTCAAATCCAAAAGCTGCATGGTTTCCCCGTCTTCTTCCTTTTTCCCCCGCACGCTCTTGATTCTCAGCGCCGCGCGGATGCGGGCGAGTAGTTCTTCAATTTGAAAAGGCTTTGTGATGTAATCGTCAGCGCCGAGATCAAGCCCGGAAACTTTGTCTTCAACAGAACTTTTGGCCGTCAAAAGAATGACCGGCGTGTCGAAATCATTGGCGCGGATGCGGCGCAACAGTTCGATGCCGCTCAGACCGGGAAGCATGATATCGAGAAGAATCAAATCCCATTTCCCGCTCCGGTACGCTTCCAATGCTTCGATGCCGTCGCCCGCCTTCGTCACTTGGTATCCTTCATATTTCAATTCCAGTTCGAGAAGCCTGGCGATTTTTTCTTCGTCTTCAACCACCAATATCGATTCATTTGCCATTGGATGCCCACCTTCCGACACATTTCTTTCTATTTTATATTAAACAAAATTTACCGGAAATTAGAAGATTTTTAAAAAAAGGATGGATGATGTGTCAAAAAAACGGATTGCAAACAGGCCCGCTTTCTTATGATGCGCGCTTCCACGAGAGCGGGAAACTTCCCTTCGTCCGCCGGGTCGAAAGCAGTTAATGGCTTCCGCTAGACTTTCAAAGGGCACTTTGGCTTGAAACAGCAAAAAATAGAAAAGGAAACCGGCCGGCAAGCGGAACCGGCCGTTTTTTCGGCCGGCCGTAGCGGCAGGAGGGTTCCCTCAAGAAAGCATGGTTCATCAGCGCTTTTCTCGGCGCTGTTGAAATTCCTTCATCTTCCGGACGATCGCTTCTATATTGACGTGGGTTTTGACATGATCGGCCAACCGGTCAAAAGCTTCTTCTTTGAGCCGGCGAAAAGAGACCCGGTCAGCCACAGGCGGCAGGCCTTTCCCGGTACGAAGCCGGTTTAACAGATGTGCCCGGAATTTGTCGTTATGAAAAATACCATGAAAATTGGTGCCGAGCACCCGTTCGTTTCCGCTGACACACCCGTCTGCACCGGAGCCATATTGCACAAGGGCCCGAACTCCCTCCCCCAAGAGGGTTTGCCCGCCGCCAACCGTATATCCTTTTACAAAAAATTGTTTCCCGGCATAATGTAAAACACCTTCCGAACGGGCGGTCAACCTGCCAGCGGTCCAATCCGTCCGCACCGGAAGCAGACCCAAACCGGAAATTTTGTTGCATTTTGTTTCTTCCCCTTGGGCAACAATTTCCTCTCCCAGCATGGCAAAACCTCCGCCGATGCCAAAAAGAACGGTTCTTCCGTTTTGGGACAATTGAACCATTTCCCTTTTCAGCCCGGACTCCTCCAAAAAGGCCATATCATCTGCGACATTTTCCGTTCCCGGCAAAATGACAAGATCCGGCTCTTCGAGTTGCCATGCCGAACGGACAAACCGGACATTGCAATCTGTTTCGGCGAAAAAGGGAGCCAAATCCGTAAAATTTGCAACCCGCGGATAACGGATGACGGCGATGTCGATCTCCCCGGTTGCCTTCCGCTTTGTCCGATAACGGTCCAAAACGACCGAATCTTCCGCTTCGATGTTCAAACCGGGCAAGTAAGGCACCACCCCGAAAACGGGCACCCCCGTATATTCCTCAAACCAATCCAACGCCGGCTGCAAAAGGGATTTGTCCCCGTGGAATTTATTGATAATCACGCCGATGACCCGTTGTCTGTCTTTTTCGCGGAGAAGCTGCAGCGTGCCGACCAGGCTGGCAAAAACCCCGCCTTTTTCAATATCCCCGACAATGATGACCGGCGCATCCGCTATCCGGGCCACACTCATATTGGCCAGCTCCCGATCGTTCAAATTAATTTCAGCCGGACTCCCCGCTCCCTCAATCACAATCCGTTCATAGCGGGCGGAAAGTTGTTCAAAACAATCCTTGACGATTTGCAAGCCTTGTTCATAAAATTCTTCCCGATACTGCATTCCCCTCATCTTTTGGTAAGGCTTCCCCTTAACGATGATGTGCGATTCCTGTCCGTTGGCCGGTTTTATCAGGATCGGATTCATTTCTGCGGTGGCTGAAATTCCCGCCGCCTCGGCCTGCACCCCTTGGGCGCGGCCGATCTCGGCGCCGTCGGCGGTTATATACGAATTAAGAGCCATGTTTTGCGATTTGAAAGGGGCGGTTTTATAGCCTTCCCTGGCAAAAATCCGGCAAAAAGCGGTCACAATCATGCTTTTGCCCGCATCGGAATTCGTCCCTTGAATCATTAACGGCAAGGCTTTCTTCATCCTCTATTCCTCCTTGCATACCTTGTCCCCGCTCCGGTTTTTGTTCTTCACAGATTCGGGTTTGACAACCGAAATTGCGACCACCGATCATTTAAGCAAAGAAGTTGCCAAAAGTACAAAACGTCTGTCCCAATCGTTGATATAATCAGGAAAATTTTATCATAAACAAGCGGAATGAAGAGAAATAGATTCATTTAATCATAATGTCTTCAAAATAGAATCAATGAATGAGAACAACCGGCTCAGGCCGGTTTTTTATATTCCTATTTTTTTGAGTTTTCGATCTTGTTTAATTAGAAAATGTCTTTTAAACTATCAATATATGCCCGTTAATATTTTGACAAAAATTTTACACTACTTTTCCAAAGTTGTTGCAAATTTTTTAACAATGATGAAGCAGCTTTTTTACAGACTATTTAAGAAAAATCCATTTTATTCCGAAGTTTCTTCCCTATAAAATTTTTTAAAACTTTTTGAACAAAATTATTGCAATAATAAAATAAATCTATTATTATATAACACAAATCATAGGATTTATTTTAATATATAACAGTATATAACAGAAAGGAATTAGGAGGAGAAACAAGTGGGGGAATTTGTCCAGACTCTGGGAAGAAAGTTATGGAAGAATCATGATGAGACTAAAAAGCTGCTGAGATTCTTTCTTCCCATTTCCGGCTCGCAGGGGGCGGAACAAACTTCACAAGAAGGTGCATCAACCGACGGAAAGAAGCCGGATTCTCCGATGCGCAAAATGACGAAAGCGCAAATCATTGGATTGATTCTTGGTCCGCTGCTGTTTGTCTTGACGTTGTTGTTCTTTGAACCTGAAGGATTGTCCAAAGAAGGAATCGCCATTCTGGCAAGCACCCTGTGGGTGGCAACATGGTGGATTACGGAAGCGGCGCCGATTGCCGTCACATCGCTACTGCCGGTTGTCCTGTTCCCGCTGACAGGCGGATTGACACAAGGAGTAACGAATGCTTACGGCGACGGAACGGTCTTCCTGTTCCTTGGCGGATTCATCATTGCCCTTGCCCTTGAAAAATGGGGGCTGCACCGGAGAATTGCTTTAAATATCATTCTCCTCGTCGGGACAGACACGAAAAGAATCGTTCTCGGTTTCATGCTTGCGACCGGGGTTCTGTCCATGTGGATTTCAAACACAGCCACTGCGATGATGATGATGCCGATTGCCATGTCTGTTATCGCCCATGTCAATGCTACAAACGGCAAAGAAGAGCATAATTTTGCAAAAATCATCTTGCTCGGGGTCGCTTATTCGGCGTCCATCGGCGGACTGGCGACATTGATTGGAACACCGCCCAACACGATCTTTGCCGGAGTCGCCAAAGAAATGTTCGGCGTGGAAATTTCCTTTGCCAAATGGATGTTGTTCGGTGTGCCGATTTCAGCGCTCATGCTCTTCTTGACTTGGTTCTACCTCGTCAGATTCTCGTTCCCGCTTAGCTTTAAACAGATTCCCGGCGGAAAGGAACTGATCGTGGAGCAAAAGCGCGAATTGGGCAAAATGAGCTTTGAAGAAAAACTTGTTGCTGTTGTGTTCACATTTACGGCTCTTGCCTGGATTACAAGGACATTCATATTGCAAGAATATATTTCACCAAACATCAACGATACGGTCATTGCCATTGCGGCTGCCATCGTGCTGTTCCTCCTTCCTTCCAGACAAGCGGAGAACGGCAGGCTGTTGAGCTGGAGCGACGCCAAAAATGTTCCGTGGGGCATTTTGCTTCTCTTCGGAGGCGGCTTGGCGATCGCGAAAGGATTCAAAGAATCCGGCCTTGCCCAGTGGATTGGTGAACAATTGACCGTCCTGCAAGACGTCCACTTGCTGCTCATGATCTTGGCTGTCGTAGCTCTTGTGCTTGCTTTAACGGAAATTACATCCAATACAGCCACAGCAACCATGATGTATCCGATCATGGCATCGCTGGCTCTGGCTATCAGTGTACATCCGTATACACTCATGATTGCCGCCGGAGTGGCCGCCGCAAGTGCGTTCATGCTGCCGGTTGCCACACCGCCGAACGCCATCGTCTTCGGATCCGGATATTTGCGCATACCGGAAATGGCCAAAGCAGGATTTTGGGTCAACATCATTGCGATCATTGTACTCACCTTGTCGATTTACTTCCTCCTGCCGGCCGTGTGGGGAATCGACCTTCTCACCTATCCGGCCGAGTTTATGAAGTAACCGGACGGAGCGGAAATGCCTACGGCAGTTGCGGCTTAAGTCATAAAAAGGCACCTGGTTCGCCAGGTGCCTTAATTTTTGTCTTGTCTTCATGCTTCGTTTTCCCTGTTTAAGAGGACCTGCTGTACTTCCTTCGCTTCCCCTTCCCCGGTAAAATACATCCTTGTGCTCGGCAGCGCTAGTTTGACGCCGGCACTTTCCAGAATGTCCAGGATGCGCAGAAACACGTCCTGCTTCACTTTTTGATGTTCCGCCCAAACGGTTGTTTTCGTAAAGAAATAAAGGAAAATGCTGAAACCGTTCGCGCTGAATTTGTCAAAGTTGACTAAAATCGTTTCCTGATGAATGTCGGGATGGTTTCTCAGCATGTGTTCAATTTCGTCAACAACTAATTTTAACTTTTCTTTCGGAGTATCTATCACCACTTCCAGGTCAAAACTGATGCGCCTTTTCCCCATTTTCGACCAGTTCGTGATATTCTCAGCGGCCAGCGTCGCATTCGGGACGACGACCAACGCCTGGGCAAAGGTGCGGACTTTCGTGCTCCGGAATGAAATATCCTCAACGACTCCCTCCACGCTCGCCGTTTTGATCCAATCTCCAATCGAAAAAGGCTTTTCCGTAATGATCACAATTCCGCCGATAAAATTGGCCAACGCGTCTTTGGCGGCAAGGGAGACTGCCAATCCTCCGATCCCGAGGCCGGCCACAAAACCGCTGATATTATATCCGAATTCCTGGATGATGATGCTGAAACCGATAAGGACAATCACAATTCTTATAACCTTTGACAGAAAGGGGATAAGAATTTGGTCGATTTCCATGTTGAATTTTTTATTTACTCTCGTCAATAAGAGGGACGAAGCGGACGAAAGGTTAAACAGCCCCCAGCTGACGAGAAAAATGAGAGATGCCCTTATAATGCTGCGAAACAGCTCCATGTTTTCATCAAAATAAGGGAAATACTTGGCCGCCACATGAATACCGATAATGATAAACAGCCACTGGACCGGTTTCTCATACGCTTCAAACACGCGGGAAAGAAACTCCGTCCGCGCCTTTTTGCTCAACCGAAGAAGCAGTTTAAATATGTATTTCGTAAATATCTTCCTGAACAGCAAAAACAGCAAAAAAATCCCCAGCGAAATACCTATATCGGCCAGCGCCTCTATTTCCAACAACCTCTCCCACCGCATCGGGAGACCCCCTTCACCTGATTCATGATGCCGGCACCTTTTTGAATGGTGTCCGGCCCTTCTTTTGTCTGTTTTTATTTGTGTTCGATGCTTTTGTCAGGGCCGTGCCAGGCAGCCCCTTTACACTTTTTATCTTAACAAAGTTAAGAAAAGTTGAGCATAAAAAAAGGCACAAGTGCCTGAAATTTTTTTGGCGCTTGTACCTTTATTGTTTCCTGTTTTCCGGCGGGATTACAGGCTGTCGCCGAAGTCCTCCCGGAATTTTTTGGCCAGTTTTTCCGGCCAATCGGATACCGGCTCCAATCTTCCGAAAAAGAAGCGGAGTACGGGCGGTTCTTCCACAAAGCGCAGGCCGCCGATCAAATGGCGGTTTTCATACAGCCACGCCATGCGGTCGACCGCGTATTTAATATGGGACAAAGAGTAGACCCGTCTCGGCACGGCCAAACGAAGCAGCTCCATGTTGGCAAACACTTCGTTGCCGTCCTCATCCCGCTGCTCGGACAACGTTCCCCGTTCCATGCCGCGGTTGCCGCTTGCGATGTAATAAGCGGCTGCGAGCGCTCCGGCCGGATATTGGTCTTGCGGGATATGTCCGCAAATTTCCATGGCGTTGACGTGGCAGCCCAGTCCTCCCGGAGGAGTCACGACAGGCACGCCTCTTTTCAACAGTTCATTGCACATATACTCAATAAATTGCGGTCCTTGGTTAATCATGTTTTCATCCATCGTTTCTTCAAGGCCGACGACGATCGCTTCCATTTCGCGGACGGACATGCCCCCGTAAGTCAGGAAGCCTTCATACATGGGAACGAGCGGACGCATTTTTTCATACGCTTCTTTGTTATTGGTGCAAATACCGCCGCCGCGGGCGCAGCCGAGTTTGCGGGCGGAGAAATAGAAGATGTCCGTCGCGTCGGCAACGGCCCGGGCAATTTCCCGGATGGACATATCTTTGCACTGCTCTTCCCGGACTTTCATGAAATACAAGTTGTCTTGTAGAAGGCTGGCGTCATACACGAGCAAGATTCCGTACTCGTCACAGACCTTTTTGACTTCCCGCAAATTTTCCAGGGAATGGGGCTGTCCGCCGATCAAGTTCGTGCCCGCTTCCACGCGGACAAAAGGAATCCTTTCCGGTCCGTACTCTTTAATGAGGTTTCTCAACCGGTCGATGTCAATGTTGCCTTTAAACGGATGATCGCTGTTCACTTTCAGCGCTTCGTCAGTGTAAACTTCTTCGACGGTTCCCCCGTTGGCGACAATGTGCGATTTGGTCGTCGTAAAATGATAGTTCATCGGCACGATGTCGCCTTTTTTGACATACGTTTGGGCAATGATATTTTCACAAGCCCGGCCTTGGTGGGCGGGCAAGAAATATTTCATGCCGAACAATTCTTCAATTTTGTTGGCCAGCTTCGTGAATGTTTTGGAACCGGCGTAGCTGTCATCGGCTTCAAGCATGGCCGCTTGTTGTTTGTCGCTCATGGCGTTGACGCCGCTGTCCGTCAGCATGTCCAAAAAGATGTCGTCATTTTTCAACAAAAACGTGTTAAAGCCGGCTTCCTTGATCGCTTCCAATCTCCGTTCGACCGGCTGGAGGTCGATCCGTTGCACAATTCTTGTTTTATGCATTTCCAAAGGAACACTTTCTCCATTATAAAATTTCACAAAAGACATTTTTTCGATCCTCTCCCAATTGTAGTTGCAAATCATCCTAAATTTGATCCATTATAAAGAATTATACGTTCAGCGGCAGCAAAACACAATAAAAAAATTTATTTATTTAAAGCATTAGTGCTTTTATGCGATAAATTAAACAGGAGGGAACATAGACCGTGCAGCGAAGTTCGAAAACCGGAGCATATTTCCTTGCGGCGGCAGGCTGATCAGGGGATAAAAAAGCCCGGGAAGCATCTTCTCCCTTCCCGGGTGTCTCTCCATCGGAGACCGAAATTTCTGGAACACTCATGCCGGGCCGGAAGCGGCAAAACGGCCGCGGCAAAGCAACGGGGGTCCTGTCCTGTTTTTTAAAAATAATAAGAAAAAACGAGAGGTGGCGGTTTCGTTCTTACAAGTACTCAACAAAGACATTGTCCCCTTCTTCTATCTGTATATGTTCGGGAATCTGCAAATAGATGACAAACCATGCCCAACTTGTATATCCTGTGTCTCTTTTTTCCTTTTCCCTGAACTGGTGAACGGGAAATTCTTTATTAACAAAATACAAATTCACTTCCTGAACTTTCGGGGCGGAAATCGATAATTGATTTTTTGACCATTTTAGTTTGGGAGGAGGAAAGGCGGCCGTCATTTGATAACCGAACACCTCTTGGAAAGCATGCGAATATACTTTGGCTGCGATTTGGCCGCTGTTTTCCTTGTTCCGCTTTATAAAGACAGTCAGAGGAAGACCTTCCTTCCCGGTTTTCTCAATCTTTACGACAGAAACACCGGGCTCCAATGGAAATACCTTTTCCATTGCCACGTATTTCTCAAAAGGTTCAAGGTCTTTCCCTTCTTTAAATGCTTGATAAATCTCCTCCTGAAATCCCGGTTCCGACACCTTCCTGACCGTATCCCCATCTTTGAAAGGCTGTTTTATTTCCATCCCGATCATGACAATAGCGACCGATAAAAGGAGGATGCTTACATATATCATGACGAGCCAGTGGGTCGCTTTGGCGGGAAAATATTTTTTGATGATGAAAATGACAGCCCAAACTGCCACCAAAAACCCTATCAGAAGAAACGGCAGTGTAAATGACACAAACATCAACTCCTTATTTCCATCCGGTTCAAAATGAGAAAGGAGGCAAGATAACACAATATGATGGACGCAAGAACTTTTACAACAAATATCGCCAGCGAAAATTCATGGAAATAAAATTCATAAACTTTGAATAAAAGCGGCCACTGGTCTTGAGCGGCATCGAACATGAGAGAGCCAATCAACAGGGCAGGAATCAAGAAAACAAAGATTTTGTTCAGTTTGACCAGCGCGCCGATGAAATACCCGATAGCGCAAGCGAGCGACACATAGAGAAAAACGACGGCCGTCCCGAGGAAAAAGTCGCCTGCGGTCATCGGGCTGCCGTATAAAACATCCGCTTTATCAACAAACAAAGCGACCAACAGTATTACATTTTTGGAAAGCATCGCCATTATCGCGCCTGCCAAGCCGACCGCCGCCAAAAATAGAATATTGGACAAAGTGCTGGACAACCGGTTGGTGACAAAAGTAAAATCCGTGTCCGTGTATCCTTTTGTCAAAACGGTAATGCCCGTCACCAATCCCCAAAAAATTGTAATCCCTATAACGGGGTCGACCGAATAATAGTAAACTTTCGATAAAAAGATTTCATCGCGCACCGCGTATCTGATTCTGTCTCCGTAAGATATGGCAAAAGCAAGAAGCTGCATGATCATCAGGGAACTGTAAACATCAATGTTGGCCTTCATCTTAAAAAGAAACTGCCTTTTTACCGCCGCCCCGAGGCTAATTTCCGCCAAAGACATCGTCAATGCCCCCTTTTGCAGGTTTTGTTAAATAGACAAAAAGATCGCTCGAACGGACAGAAGAGATTTCCAATCCGGACCGGCGCGCCTGTTCCAAGTCCTCTTCCTGAAAGTCGTTTTTTACAACGGCATACATCGTGTCGGCGCCGATGTATTGTTTATGGAGAACGTCCCTGTCCCCGATCCGCCGCAAAACCTCGTCTTTTCTGCCTTTGAAGGCAATCGCATACTCTTTCAATTCCGTGATCGGCAAATGGAGGAAAGCCCTGCCGTTTTTCAGAAGGAGAACATCCTCAATCAAATCCTCAATTTCATTGAGATGATGGCTGGAAATGATAATTGTCCGCGGAAACTCGAGATAGTCTTTCAAAAGGGCGCGGTAAAAGTCTTTGCGGACCCCTTCATCCATGCCGGTCGTCGGTTCGTCAAAAATCGTCAGCGGACAGCGCGCCGCAATCCCGATAATGGCGTTGAAGGTGCTTTTTTGCCCTTTGGAAAGCCGCTTATGATACCCCTTTGGATCGAAGGAAAAATAGTCGAACAAGCCTTTGGCCAGTTTCAAGTTGAAGTTCGGGTAAAACCGGGCCGCCGCTTCTATCAGTTCATAGAGCTGCAAAGCGGGCGGATAACTCATTTGGTCGTCGACAAAAATGGAATTGGCCGACACTTTCAAGCTGTTAAACGGACGTTCGGAAAAAACGGCCACCTTGCCGGAAGTCTCTTTCAAATAACCGGTGAGAATTTTCAGCAAAGTCGTTTTTCCCGCCCCATTGCGGCCGATGAGTCCGGTGATGGTGTTCTCTTCAATTGTCGCCGTGAAGTTGTTCAGGACTGTTTTCGTTCTGTATTTTTTTGTCAAATTGTGGCATTCCACAATTGCACTCATCCTTCTCCCCCCTCTTGTTGGGCGTTTTTAATCATTTCAATCAGTTCCGCATCGCTGATATTCAAACGCCGTGCTTCCAACACGACTTCTTTCACGAGCCGCGCCAATACTTGTGTTTTCCGCTTTTTCATAATCCTTTCCCTGGCATTTTCCGCAACAAACATTCCCAGTCCCCGCCTTTTGTACAATATATTTTCCTCGGCAAGGAGATTAAGGCCCTTCGCCGCCGTCGCCGGATTAATGTTGTACATTTCCGCCAACTGGTATTGCGAATACACCTTATCCCCGCTTTGAAAATGGCCGTTCAAAATCTCCGTTTCCAGCCATTCGGCAATTTGCACATAAATCGGCCTTGCATCATCTGTGCGAAAAATGATTGACGCCCCCTTTCTGGGTTAGTGCATTACTGTTGTAATGTAGTATATACCTTAATTGGCCGAGATGCAATACGAAAAAGCAAAAATGGGCCCGTGTGAAAAAAATTAATGCAAAAGAACCGGGCAGGGCACCGGCGCCTTTTTGTCTGTTTGCCTTCCAGACGCCACTTATCCACGGCGTTTTCCTTGCCCGAAAAAATAATGGAGACAAACGGCCGGGATATATCAATATCCTCGCCGATTGTCTCCATTATGCTTGCTGCGGTTGTGTCAGGCTTCCAATCTATCAGCTTCGTCCTTCTCCATTTCCTGTTGGCCCGATCTTTTGAGATAAAGCGCTTTCGCCATTGCATGGAAAAGGACGTAAGCAACCAGCATGATGAATGCCGTATCGTGGATGACCAATGCGATTTTTCCAAGAACCGGAAACGGCTTGGACAAAAATCCTAGAACAAAGCCGGAACCAATCATCGTCAGCAGCAGAATCAAGACAAGAACGACCCTATATTTCTTATCCTGCCGCATCAGTTGAAAATGGGCTTTCATTTTGGGCAAGTAAAAGAATATCGTGAGCAAAATCAGCGTTGCGACAAAATAATGGAAGTGCTTGATCGCATACCTCAGAGAAGGAAACCATTCCTCAATTGCCGGTGTGATCAGCAAAAATCCGCAAAACATGATGACAAAAACGAGAACGGCATTGACGAAATGCAGTCTTTTCAACCTGTCGTAAAAATCAAGATCTCTTTTTAAAAAGTTGCGCCAATTCAATGATACCTTCCCTCTTTCATTGTTATCGCAAAAAACAGTCCATTGCGATTTTTCTATCTATTTTAACATTTTTCGACACGATTTTGAAAGATGGCCGGAATCCCTTTAAACGTAAAGTGTCCGGCGTTTCAAAACCGCTCTGCCAGCGAAGAGGAAAGTTTGCCATTGAATCTGTGTGTCTTGGATGGGTTCAAGCGGGATTAAGCAATAAAAAAGGAGTCGTCCGGAAAATGGCAATGATTTTGGACGGCTCTTTTTGGTTGGGGATTTTCATCTGGTGAATGAATTTCCAGTGGGATTGTATTTTTTAGCAATCATACGGAGGAAATATAAAAAAGCAGGGGATGTTCGCACGAACGAACGCTTTTTGAAGACAAATCCTTGGAAAAATGCATGCGGTTTGTCCTCAGAGTCCCAGTCTGAAGACAAAAGTCATGGGATTCCGGCCCGATTTGTCCTCAGTTCCAGGGTCTAAAGACAAAACACCGGAAAAAGCATGGGGTTTTGTCCTCAGAATGCCTATCTGAAGACAAATGCGATGGTAATACGGGCCCGTTTGTCCTCAGTTCCAGGGTCTGAAGACAAAACATTAGAAAAAACATGGGGTTTTGTCCTCAGAGTCCCTATCTGAAGACAAAAGAGATGGACTTACGGCCCGATTTGTCCTCAGTTCCAGGGTCT
>CALKIU010000153.1 GCA_937995745.1 uncultured Bacillaceae bacterium
TGAAGTTTTCTGACTATTTATACAAATGGGACAAGGTTCCTGTCCCCCTGTCCCACCATTCCCCTGTCCCATTATGACGGGACAAGGGGACAGGCACCGTGTCCCAATGGTAAAATAAATGTAAGGGCTTTCTTTGGTAAGTACGGAAAAGCGGAATATATCTCGCGGATTGTTTTCGAATGATTTCGACAACTGGGACGAGGAACCTGTCCCCCTGTCCCTAGAGGAGGCGTTTTTTAAATGGGAAAATGGATTTTCCAAGGTAATCCGAAGCAATTTCCGGTAAATGAATACATACGGGACAACGACATCATTACTTGGTCCATCCGGCAGCGGCAGTATATTGACGAAATCAAAAAAGGCGATCTCGTTTTCATTTGGCGTTCCGACGGCGGCAAGAAGAACACGGGCGGAATCATCGCCTTAACAGAAGTAGTTTCCGAACCGTTTGAGAAAGACGGGGCCCCAAAGGTCGAACTGAAAATTCTCGATCGGCGTTTGACCGCCGAAGAAGGGATGCTGTTCCGCCATGAATTGAAGGAAATTCCGGAAACAATGAATTTGAGAATCTTTAAAATCAGCCAGCAAACGAATTACCGCTTAACGGAAGAGGAGTTCAAACATCTGAAAAACTTCTGGGATTCACCCGGGAAGGTCCGGAAAAAATTGCAACTCTCCACACTGGAAAGATATTTGCATTTGTTCAAAGATGAGGCATCCGCTTGGTTTTCGGAGAAAAAAGCCGCTCTCCGCACAGCGCATCAATTTTTTCAACGGTTCAAAGACCGGCAATACTTGCAACGTTTGGAGTTGGAGGACATTCAAGAGCTCAGCGGACATATCAACGCTTTCCGTTCGCCGCATGTCAGGAAAAAAGCGCTGGAGGGCGCCCCTGTTGAAAAATACCGCCGAAGCTTCGAATATTTGCTTTTCGGACCGGACTCCTTAAAAGATCGGCTCGATCGTTTTTTAACAGATGAAGATTATAAACTGCCCGGATTTGATGAAGGCGTTACAAGCGAATTAATCGGCCATTTGTTTCCCGGGGAATATTGCTTTTACAACCAGCACGACAAAGTGGCCGTGGAAAATATTCTCGGTTTAAGTCCGAACTATTCCCGCCGTGACAGCTTCGGCGACAAATTTTTCAAATTTCAAGATTGCTTAAGAGAACACCAAGTGAGTGAAAAATATTTGAAAATTGTCGGCAAGCAAACGGAACTTCCTGTTTTTTATGAAATCGACCAGTTTTTCCGTTTTCTTGCTAAAAACTTCGTCCAAACCCCTCCTGTTCCGGAAATTGAGGACCAACCGCAATACTGGCTGCTTGGGGCGGGCAAAGGAGCCTTCATGTGGGAAGATTTCCTCGAAAAAGAAATCATCGGCATCGGATGGGAAGTGTTGGGAAATTTAAGGCAATACAACAGCCCGCGGGAAATCGCCGATGTCCTAAAAGAAGCATACCAGCTTGACCATAATCCGACGAATGACGCCCTAGCAAATTATCAGTTTGCCCATGAAATGAAAACGGGGGATTACGTTTTTATCAAAAAAGGAACAAAAAAGCTCCTTGGCTTTGGAAAAATTATTTCTGACTACATGTATGAACCGTCGAGGCCGAGATACCATTCGCTTCGCAAAGTAGAATGGCTGAAAACAGGAGAATGGGACACCGGCCCTGAAACCCTTCATACAAAAACGTTGACAGACATTACACCTTATGAAGACTATGTCGACCGTCTGTTGCAAATCATCGGCGCAAAATCGCCAACAGTGGATTCGGTTCCCGGCGAAGACACCGAAATCGAGATGGAAAAACGGCCCCCATACCATATTGAAGAAATGCTTGCCGAAGTCTTCATCGACGCAAAAACAGTCGAAGAAATGCTCGAAACGCTGGACTACAAAAAGAACATCATTCTCCAAGGGCCGCCCGGCGTCGGGAAAACCTTCGTTGCCAAGCGCCTTGCTTATCTGCATCTCGGATACAAGGACGACAGCAAAATCGAAATGGTCCAATTCCACCCATCGTACTCTTACGAAGACTTCATCCGTGGCTACAAACCGACCGCAGATGGCCATTTTGCCCTGAAAGACGGGATCTTTTATTCCTTTTGTAAAAAAGCGGCCAATGATCCCGGGCATAACTACTACATGATTATTGATGAGATCAACCGCGGCAACCTGTCCAAAATTTTCGGCGAACTGATGATGCTCATCGAAGCGGACAAGCGGGGGAAAAGGTTTGCTGTCAAACTCGCTTACAGCGAAGAGGGGGAGAGGTTTTACATTCCGAAAAATTTGTATATCATCGGCACGATGAACACGGCCGACCGCTCGCTGGCTTTGGTGGATTATGCTTTGCGGAGAAGATTCGGCTTCATTACCCTAGAACCGGCCTTCAACCGGCCCCAATTTCGGGAATATTTGATTAGCAAAGGGATCAGCCAGGGGTTCATTGACCAAATTATTGCTGTCATCAATGAAATTAATGAAGAAATTGTCCGGGATCAAGTCAATCTCGGCAAAGGGTATGAAATCGGCCACAGTTATTTTTGTCCGGCGACAGAAAAAGTGGAAGACGAGCAAAAATGGTTTGATCGCATCATCCGTCTGGAGATTGCCCCGCTTTTAAGGGAATATTGGCATGGTCAGGAGGAAAAAGTGAATGCTCTCCTCAACAGACTTAAATAAAA
>CALKIU010000154.1 GCA_937995745.1 uncultured Bacillaceae bacterium
CCTTTATCACTGATTTTCCGTGTATTCATAAATGTTTTGCGGCAGCGGTGCCCGCCGACTTGGCGGCTTTGATAAAATTTCTGATTTTTTGCAAATCTTTTTTTCCGCCGCTTTCCACACCGCTGCTGACATCAACCATATAAGGTTCCGCTTTGCGGATTGCCTCCCCGACGTTTTCGGCAGTAAGGCCCCCGGCAAGGATCATCTTTTTCCCGGCCGGCCGGGCATCGCGCAAAAGCTCCCAATCGAATGAAATACCGTTTCCTCCCCGGTATTTTCCCGCCGGACTGTCCAAAAGAACATATTCGCAATCATAAAGATGGAGTTTTTCTAAGTCGCGGGCATCTCTGATATTAAATGCTTTGATCACCGGAAGAGAAAATAGGCGGCAAAAGGCCGGAGTTTCGTCTCCGTGAAGCTGGATGGCCGTTAATCCGGCTTCTTCCGCAATGTATTCAATGTTTTCTTGTTTTTCGTTCACGAAAACACCGACCTTTTCCACGTGATCAGGAAGACGGGCAATGATAGCTTTTGCCGAGGGAAGAGAAATTTTCCGTTTGCTTTCGGCAAAAACAAATCCCAAGGCATCGGCTCCTTGTTCGGCGGCAAACAGAGCTGTTTTTTCGTCGGTGATCCCGCATATCTTTACTTTCATGGCAAACCCTCCATTTATAACGGTATTCTCATTTCCGCAATGGCTCTCTTGACATCCCCGTGGCGCATGAGCGCCTCGCCGACAAGCATCCCGTCTGCTCCTGCGTCTCTGACTCTTTCTGCGTCGGCGGACGTTTTTATTCCGCTTTCACTGATGACATACCGGCCTTCTTTTTTGAGCAGCGGGACCAATTTTTCAGTTGTGCTTAAGTCGACTTTAAACGTTTTTAAATTCCGGTTATTAATGCCAATGAGGAGGTTGCCTGTCTTAAGGGCCCGCTCCGCTTCCGCTTCGTCATGGACTTCCAGCAGCACTTCCAATTCTTTTTCCCGCGCATATTCGTACAATTCCATAAGTTTGTTGTCATCCAGGGCGGCGGCGATTAAAAGGATTATATCCGCACCGGCTTTTTGCGCCGCATCAATTTGCACGCGGTCAATGATAAAATCTTTGCATAAAACCGGCGCATCCACGGCCGCGCTTATTAACACCAAATCATGATACGAGCCTTTAAAATACCGGGATTCCGTCAAAACGGAAACAGCATCGGCTCCCGCTTGGACATAGCTTTCCGCCTGTTTGACGGGATTTTTGCCGAGATGGATGTCTCCTTTTGAAGGCGACGCCCTTTTAAACTCGGCGATCAATCCCATCCGCTCTGTTCGTTTCAAAACGGCAAGAAATGATCTTTTGTTTCTTTTTTCCGGAGCAGCAGGAACATCATGCAAGGAGAAATGTTGCAAGCTTCTCTTTTTATTGGCAATGATTTTATCCAAAATCTGTTCCATTCTCACATGACCTCCGCATGATATGATTGGCTCATCTTTCTTAAGCCTTCCAGTTTTTCCATAGCCGCTCCGGAATCGATGCTTTCCTTGGCCAGTTCGATTCCCTCCTGAATGGTGGCCGCTTTCCCGTTGGCAAATATGCCGAGTCCGGCGTTTAGAAGAACGATATCCCTGTGCGGGCCCTTTTTGCCTTTTAATACGTCCAGCAAAATGCCGGCATTCTCTTTGGCGTCACCGCCGACGATGGCCTCATTTCCGTAAACGGGCAGCCCCACTTCTTCGGGATGGAGGATCTTGTTGTAAATGACCCCATTTTCCAGAATGGCAAGGTGGTTTTCGCCGGCGAGGGAAGCTTCATCCATGTAGCCTGCGCCATTCAATACAACAGCCCTTTTGCGGCCGAGCATTTTCAATACTTCCGCAAACATATTCAACATATCGCGGCGGTAAATGCCGAGCAGCTGGCTGTCCAAATCGACCGGGTTTGTCAACGGGCCTATCAGGTTGAAAATGGTCGGCACCCGCAAATCACGGCGCACTTTCACAATCCGTTTGGTCTTTGGATGGACGTGCGGGGCAAACAGAAAAGTGATCCCAAGCTTATGCAAAAGCTCTTCGGACGCCCGGGGCGGCAAGTTCAAGTTAATGCCGAGTTCTTCCAAGACATCGGCGCTGCCTGATTTGCTGGACACGCTCCGGCTCCCGTGCTTGGCAACGGGAATTCCCGCTCCGGCGATGACAAAAGCGGAAGTGGTGCTGATATTGAACGTCTTCAAACCGTCTCCGCCCGTCCCGCAGTTGTCCATCACGTTCGGGACATACACACGGAACGGAAGGGCCTTTTTCCGCAATGCTTTCACGAGGCCGACTATCTCTTCAACCGTTTCCCCCTTCGTTTTTAAGCCGATTAAAAAACCGCCAAGTTCACTGTCTGATACGTCTCCGGACAACACGATGTTCATCGCTTGCTCCATTTCCTGCTCGCTGAAAGATTTTCCGGCTGCCAAACGTTCCAATACTGTTCTCATTTTCCTTCTCCTCCCCGTGTAATCTTAAGAAAATTTTCCAACATCTTTTTTCCAAATTCTGTTCCAATTGATTCCGGATGAAATTGCAAGCCAAAAACAGGATACTGTTTATGCCGAATCGCCATCAATTCCCCGTCATCTTCCGCGAATCCCGCCGCCTCCAGACAATCCGGCAGAGAATTTTTGTCAATCACGTGAGAATGATAGCGCATCACTTCCAGTGGGCTGTTTAAAGAGGCAAACAATCCTTTTCCCTCATGTGTCATGAGCGACATTTTTCCTTGCATCGGCCGTTCAACCGGCTTCAGCTTTGCCCCGAACGCCCGGCCAATTACGAGATGGCCGAAAGAGATTCCGAGAATGGGAACAGATTTGTAAATGTCTAGCACTATTTTGCTGCTGGAAGCGGCTTTTTCCGGACGGCAGGGCCCGGAAGACAAAATGACAGCGTCAGGGGCCTTCCTTCCGATTTCTTGCAGGAGTGTTTCATCGCCCTTTATGATTGCCGCTTCTTCCCCAAGTTCGCCCAAATATTGAAACAAATTAAAAATAAATGAATCCCCGTAATCAACCAGCAAAATCATTTGTTACCTTCCTCCAAAAAAGCTCTTAATTTATGACTTGTCTCTTGAAACTCTTTTTCGGGATCGGAATCATGGACAATCCCGGCGCCCCCTTGTATGAACGCTTCGTTGTTCTTGATGAGCATCGTCCGAATGGCGAGAGCGAAATCCATGTTGCCGTTGGCGGAAAAATAGCCGACGGCCCCGGAATAGAAACTCCGCTTTGTTTCTTCAAGTTCATTGATAATCTCCATCGCTCTCCATTTTGGCGCACCGGAGACCGTTCCTGCCGGCAAACAAGAGAGAAAAGCGTCGACAGGGCTGCAATCCTCTCTTAATTGCCCGCTGACCTCGGAAACGATATGCATAACATGCCGATATTTTTCCACCTTCATGTACTTGTCGAGTTTTACCGTCCCGAAGCGGCATACCCGGCCAATGTCGTTGCGTCCCAAATCGACGAGCATCCGGTGTTCGGCCAGCTCTTTTTCATCTTTCATCAGTTCCGCTTCCAAAGCCTTATCTTCTTCCGGAGTTCTTCCCCTCGGCCTTGTGCCGGCAATCGGATTTGTCGTCACTTTTTTCCCGGTGCATTTTATTAAACTTTCCGGAGAAGTTCCGGCAAGCGCGTAATCGGCAAAATCCAGATAATACATATAAGGCGTCGGGTTTTTCACACGGAGTTTGCGGTAAAAAGAGAACGGATCCCCGTCAACGGACGCTTTCAAGCGCCGGGACAGCACCACTTGGAAAACTTCTCCGTCCGCTATATATTTCTTGGCACTTTTGACCATGTCCATAAATTTTTCCTTCCCGATGTTTTCCTGGAACGACTGGATTCGAAACGGCCGTTCCTCCTCCTCTGTTCCTGTCATGATAGATTTTTTCAGTTTTTGCAGGCGGTGTTGCAAATCGTCGGAAGTGGTTTCCTCCAATAAAGGAGTGGCAATTAAAAATACCTTTTCTTGAAGGTGATCAAAGACGGCCATTTCTTCAAACCCCATCAAATGGACATCGGGAATACCCAATTCATCGTCCGGCATCTTGCCGACATTGCCGTAATGCCGAACGACATCGTAACCTATGAATCCGACCGTACCGCCGATAAAAGGGATTTCTTCATGCAACCCTTCATATCTTGCAGGAAACAGCGTTTTTAAAACTTCCAATGGCTTTTCCCGCAAAAATGTTGTCCGCCCTTTTGCCGTCAGCTCAGTGCCGTGGGCAAACCCCTTCAGTTCAAAAGAAGGATTGCAGCCGATAAAAGAAAACCTTCCTTGTTTTTCATGTTTCAAAGAACTTTCCAGCAGAAATTTTTTCCTCCCTTTCAACCGGCGGTAAATCGAGACCGGTGTCAGGCAATCCCCCTGCAATTCTTCAATCAAAACCGTTTTTTCCCTAATTCCCTTTGTCATGACACACACTCCTTCTGGTTAGGTCCGATTGGCTGTCAACGCCGTTATGTGCTGTGTAAAAATCAAACCATAAAAAAAGTCCTCTACAGACACAAAACATGTGTCTATAGAGGACGATCCGTCGCGACCGCGGTGCCACCTCTGTTGGAACAGCCCGGCTGTTCCCCCTCTTCAGGTTCGCAAAAGGCCGTGCACGCACTGCAAAACCGCAGGCCCGCGCCATGCACCTTTTGTAAACCCTATCCTTTTAACGGCGGAATCCCGTCCGTCCCTACTGTGATTTCAGGACGGCTCTTGTAAGCCCATTCCATTGAGCGCTTCATCCCGGCTCTCACCTGCCCCGGTTCTCTGTAATGAAGGAAGCTCAATGTACTCTTCTTACGCATCGATTTTTCACTGTTCATTTGTCAAAACAAAAAGGGTTCCTCTTCCCTTAAAGGACGAGGAACCCCGCGGTGCCACCTTTATTGGCTGAAAAACAGCCCACTTTGCCAGTATCATCGCCAAAAAGCGATAATACCCGTCTCTTTTAACGATGAGACTCTTCGCCAAAGCCTACTGCCGCATATGCGGGTTCGGTTTGGAGGCTCGGAAGTCCATTCACCCAAGTTTCCGCGCTGATTTGCACCAACCATCAGCTCTCTGAAGCTTCCACTTGAGCTACTCCTCTTCGTCAACGCCCGTTTCCAATATAAATAGAAACAATTAACAGTTACTGGTTTTTTGTTGTTTTTATATTAAACGTTTTTTTCTAAAATGTCAATCTATTTTCATCACAATTTTTTATTCATGTTCGCCGCGGATTCCGTTTGGCGGACAGAACCGGCCCCGTATGCCCTAAAAACGTTTCCATCACTCAAGGATTTTCGCGCATAAAAATAATGTTTACGGACAGCATAATTAAAGGAAGCTGCGAATGCATGATATGAAAACAATCCGGAGGCGATTCCATGGACGCAAACCGTGTCAAACAAATTCTTTCCTCTCCCGCAGACATAAAAGTGGAGTTCAACGGAACTTCCGTTTGGATCGATGAATTGCATGAAGACGGCAAGACTGCCACTGTTCATATGCGGGGCCCGTCGGAAGAACGAATAACCGTCGACATAAATGATTTAAAAGAAGTCAAATAGGGCCGAAAAAGGAGCCTGGTTTACATTTGGCATGCTCAAAATGCAAAAACTGCCGTCGGGGTTTATCATTTGGCAAACCTGCACTCTATCCCGCTTTTCCTTGCAATGCATCCTTTTCCGACGACTGTCGATGTCTCATCAACCACAGCCGAAGTACAAATTTTTGTCAAAGATGAAAAATAAAAAAGAACCTCTCCACTGCCGGCACATCCTTTGTAGCTTGAATTGCCGCAATATGTGGCAAGGTTCTTTTCCGTTATTTTATACTGTCGCAACCGAAACGGCCGTTAAGCGTTCACTGATTCCAAAATTTCGCAGCCTTCCTGAACTAGCAATTTGCAATTGCCGTTGCATTTTTCCCTTAACTCTTTGCAGGAAATGGTTCCGTATTTTTCTTTAAAAGCGTTAATCCAAGCTTGTGTCTTTTGCTTTACCCTGTCATTTACGTGAGGCGGTTCATCCGCCGAATACCGGCTGGAAATGGCCATGCAGCCGCCAATCACGATTCCGCAAGTTTCTTCGGAGTACATGCCGCCTCCAAAAGCGGCCGCCAACTTTAAGGCATCGTCTTCCAATCCCAGGCGGTAATAATCATTCGCCGCCCGCAACGTCGCTTCGGAACAAACATACGTGTGTGTTTCCGGCCAATCTTTCACATATTTTACTGCCTCATCTTTTAACATGGTTGAACCTCCCTTAAGTTTCTTTGAAGCTGCCGTCTGGGTGTCTGATTATTTTGATAATATTTTTTAACAAAGAAAATCAATTTTCAAAAATAACCAATAATTCTATTTCCTTACTTGATTTTATTATATCACTTACATCCGATTTTAATTTGAAAACTTTGTGAAACATTTAACAATCAAAGGAATATAAATGCATGGCCTTTTTTGTGCTGCAGGTCTATGGATACGATCACTTCCGCACAATGTTAAAAACCAGCAAATAAGGAAGAAACCCTTGAATCAGAGGAGTGAGGAATATTTCCGATTCAAGGGTTTTGCTGTATTGTAAAAGTATTCAAATGTAGCAAACATCTCAACAATCATAAATTTAATATCTCAAAGTCGCCGCCAATCGTTTCGGATACAAAAACAGTTCCAAGGCGTGCCTGATATCATGAACGACGACATCGGCATTTTGCAGAGCCCGCACCGAACAGCCTTCCATACCGATGACACAAATGCCCAGTACTGCTTCTTTTAACATGTACTCATCATTATTGCCGTTGCCGATGGCGGCCGTAAACTTTTCTCCCAGTCTCTCAATCAGGGAAAGTTTCTCTTTCCTTTCATCTTCTTTGCTGATATGGACAATTTTTACGGGCAGTCCCGCCATTTCCCGTTCGACGCTGCCAAAAGTATCGGCAGTTATGACATATATCTCCAATTTTTCGGATAGCTGTTGTATAATCGGCCCGACTCCTTCCAAAAGACGTCCGTCCCCTGCCACCGTGCCGTTGAAATCAAGCACCAGTGTTTTAAGTTTAAGATTGCCAAATCCGGAAATGTCAATCTCAACCATTTGATTCTCCTCGTCTGTCTAAATTTTCAATTTCACGAATCAAAGACCTTTTTCGGCTATTTAAATAGCGGCGCCAACAAAAGATGCTGTGCGGCTGTTTGAATGTCTTTCCATATGGAGAGCAACAGATTGCCTTCCTTAATAACCTCCATGCCCAAACACGGAAAAACATCGTTTGCCGCTCCCCTTGCCGCGGCTGCCGTTTCTATGCATACGGCACTGATTTCTTTTTCATCTTCTTGTTGAAGTCCTTCTTCGATATGCTTCTTCCATTTTTCAGCCATTACTTCCGCAAATTCGCCCGCTTTGGCCTCAAAAGCTTTTTCCGCAGCGGCAATCCGCCGGCGGACAAAGTCGCTCCGCCCTTCGATAACGTCCCAGCCTGCCGCTCTTTTTTCGACCAGTTTCTTTGCTTCTTCAAGAAAGCGGCGGGCCAAGCCGACCAAAACGGCGGCAAAAGAGGCCTGGGCAAATGGAAGAAAGGGAAAACGGTAAATCGGTTCATCCTCAAAAGAAATTTTTTCATCAATGTCAAACGTTCTTTCTTCGGGCACAAAAACATTTTCCACGGCAATCGTATGGCTGGCCGTCCCCTTCAGTCCGAAAGCATTCCAGTCTTTTATGATCGTCACTTGATCCGGTGTCATGGCTACAGCGCGAATTTTTCCGTCATCTTTCCCGGTTTTGTCTTCTATCACGCAATTGGCTGTGAACGTGGTGGCATGCAAAGATCCCGAGCAATAACGCCAATTCCCGGTCACATAATATCCGCCATCTGTCTTAACTGCTTTCCCAGTCGGCTGCCCACTTCCGGCAATGACCGCATTATCGGCGCTGAAAATGGCTGCACTCGTTTCCCGGGACAAGTTCGCCGCAAAATAGCCTCCACCCGAGCCAATCGTGATCAGCCAGCCGAAATCGCCGTCAATGTACGCTGACTCCGCGAAAATACGCAACGCCTCCGGCAGGGGCGTCATCGTTCCCCCCAATTCAGGCGGCAAAAACAATTTAAACAACCGGTGTTTGTAGATATAATCTAACACTTCAGGAGACAATTCCCCCGTCTCGTCATTCGTTTTCGCCTGTTTTTGCACCACATCTGCAATATGCGAATCAAATTCCATGTTTATTCCTGCCCCCTTTAACGCATCTGTCGCCCAACTACATTGTAAACATAATTGCCGTCTTCGCTCAATCTAATCCGCCCGGCGCGGCGGGCGACACTTCAACGAAAGCGATTCGCCGGCAGTGGAACGGATATAAAAAATATTTGGAAAAAACAGGCGGTTGACGATGTATATTTATAGTAAAATAAAACAAACTTCTGATACAGGAGGAATGTCCATGCCCCTGCTGCCTCAAGTGGAGAATTTTTTGAAACGAGTGGCAGATTTGCAGAAATCGGGTATCCCAACCATTGAAAATTTGAATGCAGGCCAAATCCGCCAATTATTTAACCGCTTTCATGAGGGCACAAGCGGCCAAGAAGAACAAGTGGCGGATATAAAAAATTTGACCATCCCCGGCGATCAATCGGAAATAACGGTCCGTCTGTATACTCCTTCCGGAAACGGACCTTTTCCCGTCCTCGTCTATTTCCATGGCGGGGGGTGGGTGGCGGGAAATTTGGAAACGGCCGATTTTCTGGTGCGGAAGCTTGCCAATAAAGCGAACTGCCTGGTTGTTTCCGTAAATTACAGGCTTGCCCCGGAGCATAAGTTTCCCGTCGCCGTCAAAGATTGCTATACGGCCGTAAAATGGACGGCCGCACATATCGAGAAATATAACGGCGATCCGCGCCGGATGGTCACAGGGGGTGATGGTGCAGGCGGAAATTTGGCCGCGGTTATTCCGATCATCGCCAAAGAGCAAGGCGGTCCGTCTATCTCCTTCCAACTGTTGATTTACCCGGTGACAAACTTATCCTTCAATACACCTTCCCACAAACATTATGCGTCAGGTTATTTTCTTGAACACTCTGCCATGAAGCGGTTTGCCGCAGAGTATTTAAATCACGACGAAGAAAGGACAAATTACTATGTTTCCCCTCTGATGGCCAAAGATTTGTCAGGTCTTCCCCCCGCGCTCATAATTACGGCGGAGTATGATATTCTCCGCGACGAAGGAGAAGAGTATGCCCGGCGCCTCAGGGAAGCAGGCGTTAAATCGCAATTAATCCGCTATGACGGGCTGATTCACGGGTTTTTGACCATTCCGGAATTAAAAAACGAAGCAAAATTGGCTGTCGAACACATTGCCGTTGTGTTAAAAAGGCATTTTTCTTCAGGAGAATAAGCATAGTGAACTGCCCCGTTTCACCCTTCGTTATAAAGGGGAGATTCTCAATTCCTTGACAAAAGGAATCTTTCTGCTCCCTGAACGTGAATTCGGGGCGTTCCCAACCTGTTTGGCACGAAAGGGTCTTTAATCCCTTGAATATTTCCCCCTAAGAGGGCGCTTGGTTTTCCCTTTCATTTTCCGTATGCATTCTTATATATCCAGTTTGCAAAAACTTTTGTTCTCATCCAACAAATTGCAGAGAAATTTTATCCGGCGCCAACCAGCGTTCAACTCCGCCTTATCATAGCGCTTGCAGCCTGCGCACGATGGAAGAAGACCCTGCCGGATATAAGCTGAAAAGCCAGGCACAACTTTCGTACCTGGCTGATTTTTTAGCGGACAGGTTCCCGCGACCCGTTGATGGTCCCGTTCCTGATTTTTCTGCGCAATGTTGCGTCATCATTCCTCATTTCTTTATCGATCGGATAGATGCGGTTGGTTACGTTATTGTCATCAACGTTGTAAAAACTGCGGTTCATATCGTCGATTCTGTCCATTTGTATGGTTCTGTTTCTTCTTTCAATCGTTCGGTCATCATCCCGGACAGGAGAAGGAACATTATACCGTCTCTCCCGGTTATAAATCGGCTCCATTCTCCGATTTCCTATATCCCGATCAAACATATCGTTTCGCCTGTCCAAATCGTCGTTTATCCTGTCGTGATACCGTACCGGGCGATAATTGACGTCTTCCGGATCGTTCACGTTGTTTTGGTCGGTGTTGCAAGCTGTTAAAACGCCTAAAGACATAACGGCGGACAAAGCGCCTATAATAATTTTTTTCTTCATAGTAGCTCCTCCCTGCTTGCTTTCTGAAATGCTCCTGTCATTCATGCAGCCTTTTCGGAAAAATATTACGCACTTCTAGCCGTCTATCCGGATTTTTTTCCGCGGAAACCGTTTTTCAGAAATTCTTCGGCCAATTCAGTTGCCAAGGCATAATTCGGCCGTCTTGCGGGCCTCTTCGGGGAACGCTGCACTACCGGTGAAACAGGGGAGAATGCCTTCCTTTTTTCTTTATGTTCCTCATGGTCATTTCCATTGACATTTCGAAAGAGCTGAAAAGCAGCAAGGACCGTTCCGATGCCGCTTAAAATCATCAATATCCTGGAACCCGATCTTCTTTTCCTTCTAAATAAATTCATCGTGTTCCAGCGGTTCCTGCCTTGAAAAATCGCTTTCAGTTGCCTTCGCAAACGCATATTTTTCCCTCCACGTTATATTGAGAAAACATTTTCTCTCTATATAGGATGAAGGCATGGATTTCTTTTTATGTTGTCAACTTCTTGCAGAATTAGAAGAAATCTTTTATAAAATAAAAGAGTATTTCTTATAACGGGAGGCAGAATGATAATCATAAAAAAAACCGCCGCAAAGGGTGCGGCAGCTTTTAAATGGCGGAAGAATCAAAATGCGAATTTGCACTTGCCAATGCCCAATCATGAATCGATAATTCCGGACGGCTTCCGTAGCGGACGTTAATGCCTGTCTGTCCCAAACCTTCGCTAATATAAAAAAGTTTATGATCATACTCATGCAAACCTTTTATGATGTTCATTCTTGGCAATTTCCCCATCTTGGCCAGATGGTACGCTTTCGGATAGCAGATTTGTCCGCCGTGGAAGTGGCCGGCAAGAAGATAATCAAAATGATAATTTTTCATTTGCAAAACAACATTCGGGTCATGGGTCAAAACTAAAACAGCCCCCGATTTGACACCGCGGAACGCTTTCGTGAGGTCACTTCTTCCCGTGCTGTAATCATCAATCCCGACAATATTTACTTTTATTCCGAAAACGGTTATGGCGATGCTTTCATTGTGCAGCACCTTGCAATTATGGGCGGCAAACACTTCTTCCAAGTATTTTAAATTCTTTTTTCTTAACACATAGTCGTGATTTCCCAGAACGGCATAAATACCATATTTGCTGTCCAGGTCATTAAGGACTTGCAAATACGGTATGAGTTTCGGAATCGTTCTTTTCCGATCGAGAAAATCCCCTGTCAAGGCGATTAAATCAACCTGTTCATTTTGTAATTTTTCATAAAGCTGACCGGGGGAAATCGAAATATTCTCAAGATGCATATCGGATAAATGCAATATCCTCAGTCGGACCGCTTTGGCCGCCGGAGCGTCGGGATGGTGGACAAATATTTTTTTCAGATCCACCTGTTTTGTATTTTTATGTCCTTTGTAAAATAAAAAAGCCAGTAAACCTGCGGTACAAACAATCCAAAAGAAAGATAATAAATCCACATTTTTCACTCCCTATTACTGAATTATACATATATGACAGGAATTTTCTTTAGGGAATTGATGGATAATAAAGACGGCAGGATGTGGAACAGGAGGGAAAACAATGATTCGAGTCAGGGACGCCGTGCCGGAAGATGTGCCTCAACTTCTGGCCATATATAACGAAGCGGTCCGATCATCAACTGCAACCTTTGATTTAGAAGAACAAACATTGGAAGAGCGTTTAGAATGGTTTTCAACATTCGGAGAAAAGTATCCTCTCATCGTTGCCGAAACAGAACAAGAAATTATCGGATACTGCTCCCTCAGTCCTTTTAATAAAAAGCCCGCATACAAACACACCGTTGAATTGTCCATTTACCTCTCCCCTTCTCACCGCGGGGAGGGAGTCGGCAGCTTGTTAATGCAAAAAATCATTGAGCGGGCGCAGCAGCTTGGTGTTCATTCCATCATTTCTTTGATTACAGCCGGAAATACACCGAGTATCAAACTGCATCAAAAATTTGGCTTTCAATTTGCCGGAAAATTGCGCGAGGTGGGGTACAAATTTGGGGAATGGCTCGATGTTGAGTACTATCAGCTGCTTGTCAATGAAAGGATTCTTACAATGTCGGCCGCGAACGGAAAATAGCTTGTTCCCGGCTCCTTTTGCCAAAACTCCTTCCATAAAAAACTTGCCTGGTGTTCAAAAACTCGCAGAAACCATCTAGCTAAAACAGCGGGTGAATGAATGAAAGTGACAAATGAAGGGGAAGTGAATTCTTTTCAGAAAAAGCGGTCTGCACGGGCCATCTTGTTTCCGCATTTAAGCAGCCCCGCTTGTTGGCTGCACTTCAATATCCAGTTGCATCTTCGTCCGTCCTGAACTTTTGGCAGTTTCGGGGAAATTCCCTTGCTTACGGCATCAAAAAAAGAGTCCTTATACAGGACTCTTTTGCCGGTCACAGTTTGACCACGTTTACCGCCTGCGGGCCCCGTTCGCCTTCCTCTATATCGAAGGAAACTTCTTGCCCTTCTTCCAAGGTTTTAAATCCTTCCGCTTGAATTGCGGAATAGTGGACAAAAACATCTTCTCCATTGTCCCGTTCGATAAAACCAAAACCTTTTTCCGGGTTAAACCATTTCACTTTTCCTGTTGCCATTCACAAAGCCTCCTAAAGTTCAAAACATTTGATGCAACTGATTTGCATCACATTCCTAGTTTGCCTGATTATCTGCGCAAATATGCCTGCTGAATCACATTTTTTAAATGATCATGACCAGGCATTTTCCCAGAAATTTCCGCAGACAGCCAAAATTAAAAAAGACCCGCATAAAGCGGGTCGGGATCAAAAGTTTATTGTCTTTCTCTAAGCTTTTTCTCCGCGGCATCCACGGT
>CALKIU010000155.1 GCA_937995745.1 uncultured Bacillaceae bacterium
CGAATCGTTTAAATAATCCAAAATCGTCCGGTTGGGCCAAACAGATCGATATTTTACCCCCTTCCTCTCCTTTTTCTTTTTGATCTCCGCCGACGCAAAAATATCAATAATTTCCAGTTCAACCGTAATTTTGTCTCCCACATGCACCGGATGCAAAAAGACCAATTCTTTTTGAAGCATGACACATGGTCCGCCCGGCAATTGCGTGCTGATTACTTGATTAAGGAGTCCTTCCACCAACAATCCGGGAACGACAGCTCTTTTGTAATGTTTTTTCCAAATTTCAGCATTCCTGTCATATACTTCATTAAAGTCACTTGTTAACTCACTGTACCTTTCCACGTCTGCGTTAGTGAAAACCTTTGCCTGAGAGGCTGTTTGACCGATACACAGCTCCGTTATTGCCGCTTTCATCCTTTTTCCCTTTCCTTTCCTCCAAACTGTCTCCTCTTTGTTTCAACTGTCGCAAAAATCCCAAGCTTTATCATCTAGTATAGAGATATTTTCATAATTTTACAAAATTTTTCTATTATTAGGAAACATTATCATTTTAACACAATCCGCCCCGTCATAATTGAGGATGTTTTCAAAAAAAAGCCAGCGAGGCGCCCGACTACCGACCGCTGGCAAGAACCGTCGATTTGTTGGTGTGCAAAAGATCACAGAAATTCCCCCGTGAGACTTTTATAATAAATGTGACAGATTTGTGAACGTTTGTGAGAAGGAAGTGATATTTGCTTTGAGTTATGAACTGGAACGCTTATTAATTAACGGATTGTTCATTTTATTGCCAATTTTTATTTTTCAAATGTTTTGGGTCGACAGGAATCGCGTCAAGCCCGATTTAAAAATGCCCGCCTTTTTGGGACTGCTGATTTTGTCCGCCATTTTATGCATGAGCTTTCCGGTTGAATTCTCCAAAGGATTCCTTTTTGATTTGCGGCACATCCCTTTTATCATCGGCGGATTATACGGAGGCTATTTGTTCAGTATCCCCATTTACCTGGCCATTTTAGGATATTGGTTTTTTTTCGGCGGCGATGGGATATTTGTGAACGTTCCAGTGATTACTTTAATTGCCGTTTGTGTGCCGCTAATTTCCAAAAAATATCTTGCCCAGAACATGAAAAAGAAGATTATTCTTTCCATTACGATTGCACTCATTTCCTCTCTTCTTATCATCTTGCTCGCAAACATGCTGTGGAAGATTCCGGTCAACCATGAAAACTTCCCTTTCTATTACTTCATTGCCCAAGGACTGTCCATGTGGATCGGAGTCTATTTAATTGAAACAATGGTTCGAAACTACCAGATGCGAAAAGAACTGGTCAAAGTCGAAAAAATGAGTATCATTAACCAAATTTCTGCCAGCATCTCCCATGAGGTGAAAAATCCGATTACCATTACCAGAGGATTTGTGGAAGCACTGGGAGATGAAGAATCTCCGGAAAAGAGAAGAGAATATATCGGTTATGCGCTCGAAGAATTACAGAGGGCAGAAGACATTATCCAAGGATTCTTAAAATTGACCAGGCCAGAAGAGCCTTGTTTGAAAAATATCAATATCTCAAAAGAGTTGGCTTATACGGTCCATCTGCTCAAACCGTATGCCAAATCATTTTCAGTCAAAATTGAAACGGACGGTATTGAAAACGATTGCTTCATCCTCGGCGACAGCCAAAAGATCCGCCAATGCTTCATCAACCTGATCAAAAACGCGATTGAAGCGATGGAAAACGGCGGAAAGCTGATCATCCGCCTCAAAACGTCTTCCGGCAAAGTATTGATTGATATTATTGACAATGGCGTCGGCATGACATCCTATGAATTGGAAAATCTCCAAACCCCCTACTTTACGACAAAAGAAAAAGGAACCGGGCTCGGGATGGTGATTGTCTTCAATATTATCAAAACCTTGAAAGGAGATATAAAGGTAAAAAGCGAAAAAGGAAAAGGCACGCATTTTACCATTTCTTTTCCACTTGTTTCCCGTTAAACGCAGCCTTTCTACGCATTCCCTCATAAAACCGCCGCTTAAACGCCGCGGTTTCTTTTTTCCGCAAATTCGCCGCTTAAAAAGAAGCGGGCGACGAATAAATCTTACGTTCCGCCACTCGTTATAAATATTTCCATATCTAATATTTTTGTCCAATCGACTGTTATTTACGGTGAAATTCTCTTTGAACTTGTCGATAAATGCAGAATCCATCTACCCTTATTCTTTAAATAATGTTAAAATGGGAAAAAGTTAAAAAACACGCGTCCGAATTCTCTGTCATTTTTCGTGCCGAGCAACCGGTTATTTCAAAAATTGACAGATTGTTTTTTAGCAGGAGGAGAGGAAAAGATATGACAAAATTGCGCAGCACCATGATTACCGAAGGAGTCGACAGGGCTCCCCACCGAAGTCTTCTTCGTGCAGCCGGCGTGAAAGAAGAAGACTTTGGCAAACCATTTATTGCTGTAGTTAACTCATATATCGATATTGTTCCCGGGCACGTGCACCTTCAAGAGTTTGGAAAGGTTGTCAAAGAAGCGATCCGGGAAGCAGGCGGAGTCCCCTTTGAATTTAATACGATCGGAGTCGATGACGGAATCGCCATGGGGCACATCGGCATGCGTTATTCCCTTCCGAGCCGGGAACTGATAGCCGATTCGGTGGAGACCGTTGTTTCTGCCCATTGGTTTGACGGGATGATCTGCATTCCAAACTGCGACAAAATCACTCCCGGAATGATGATGGCCGCCCTTCGTTTAAATATCCCGACCATTTTTGTCAGCGGAGGGCCGATGAAAGCCGGGATGACAAAAGACGGAAAAGCCATCAATTTGAATTCTGTTTTTGAAGGCGTAGGAGCTTACCAATCAGGAAAAATCAGCGAGGAACAATTGCAGGAAATCGAACAATTGGCCTGCCCGTCTTGCGGTTCCTGTTCCGGCATGTTTACGGCCAATTCCATGAACTGTCTTGCCGAAGCATTGGGACTTGCGCTCCCGGGCAACGGAACAATTTTGGCCAATACCAAAGAAAGGGAAGAACTGGCTAGAAAAGCCGCATTTCAACTCATGGAGTTGATCAAAAAAGATATTAAACCGCGGGACATTGTGACCGTTGAAGCAATTGACAATGCTTTTGCCCTCGACATGGCTATGGGGGGTTCGACCAATACCGTTCTTCATACGCTCGCATTGGCGCATGAAGCGGAAATCGATTATTCGCTGGAGCGCATTAATGATATTGCTGCCCGTGTGCCTCACTTGGCAAAAATAGCCCCTGCTTCAGATATCCATATTGAGGACGTTCACCGGGCCGGAGGCGTCAGCGCAATCTTGAACGAACTTTTGAAAAAGCCGGGGGTCATTCACGGCGACTGTCTGACGGTCACCGGAAAAACACTCAGAGAAAATGTGGAAGGAAAAGAAATTTTGGATCATAATGTGATCCGCCCGTTGGATAACCCTCATTCTGAAACAGGCGGCCTCGCCATATTGTTCGGAAACCTGGCACCGGACGGCGCCGTTGTTAAAGTCGGGGCCATTGACCCGTCTGTCGGCGGTTATCACCGCGGACCCGCGATCTGCTTCGATTCCCAGGAAGAAGCTTTGTCCGGCATTATCAGCGGTAAGGTAAAAGAAGGACATGTGGTCGTCATCCGTTATGAAGGACCAAAAGGCGGACCGGGAATGCCGGAAATGCTCGCCCCCACTTCGCAAATTGTCGGCCGCGGGCTCGGCGCCAAAGTCGGCTTGATTACGGACGGACGCTTCTCAGGGGCGTCAAGGGGCATTTCCATCGGCCACATCTCTCCGGAAGCGGCAGAAGGAGGGCCGATCGCTTTTGTTGAAGACGGCGACATGATCGAACTGGATATTAATAACCGGAGAATTACTCTTGAAGTGTCCGATGAGGAGCTGGCCAGGCGGAAAGCGAAATGGAAAGGTTTTGAACCAAAAGTGAAAAAAGGCTATCTGGCTCGTTATTCCAAATTGGTCACCAGCGCCAGCACAGGCGGCGTCATGAAAATTTAAACCTGCTCCTCTAAATTTTCCCGACTGTCCCTCTTAAGGGGCAGTCCTTTTTTCTTCAAACGAAGCGGCACGCTCTCTATTCTTCATCGTCGTCATTCAACGTCAGTTTTTTCCCTCCGATGTAAAGGCACGCATATACTTCAACATCCTTTTTTGCTTTGGCCAACCCTTTTACATAAGGAGTAACCAAATCTTTGAAATCCGCGGCGACTCCCTCCTCTTCCAATATCCCGTAAACGTACAGTTTATCTTCGTCAAATAGAAAGGCCACATTTCCCATCACTTCTTCATTATCGCTGACGACATTTAACACCTGAAACTCCGGCGTGACAACTTCCGGCGAAAAATAGATTTGCATTCCTTTCACTCCCCGTAATTGGTTAAACCGTTTTACAAGTGTCTGCAAAATTATGTAAACCGGAGCCGTTCAAACAATGTTTCCCGTTTTTCCCGGGGGCTTTTTTTCCTGACCCGGATCAATGCCAAACAAATAACAGCAATGAGCAAAGACAGGCCAGCGGTGGCCATAAACATCCCTTTTACGGACCAATCCATGAGGGCGCTGTAAACGGGAGGGCCGAGAGCCGCGCCAAGAAACCGGACGGACCCGTACAACGACGTGACAAATCCTCTTTTGGACGTGGAAACAGAACCCGTGATAAAGCTGTTAATGCAAGGCAGCACCAAACCGGTGCCGACGCTGCCGACAGCAAGGGTTAAAAAAAACGGAACCGGCTTTTCAACAAAGGCCAATGAAAAAAAAGAAACGGTCATCAGAAGCAAACCGGTGACAATCAATTTTTTCATCAACAGTTTCTCTTTTCCGATCCGGCTTCCTGTTATATAAGAAGTTGCAGTCATAAAAAGGAGGGGAACCGCCAGAATCAATCCTTTTAAGAATCCTTCCATCTGATGTTTCGTTTCAAGAATATCGGATATGTAAAACAGAATGCCGAACAAAGTAAACAAACAGACGGCACCCGTTAAATAGGCGACAAACAGCCACCTTCCTTCCGTTTTAAAAACAGATAAAAGACCAAGCATATATTTGCCGGCGGAAAGGGACTCTGTTTTTCTTTTTTTCTCACGGACGAACAAAATCAGCAGCAAGATGGAAAGAAAGCAAAAAACCGGATACACAAAAAAAGCATAATACCAGCTCAATATCGCCAATAACGACCCGATCATCGGGCTGACCACTTTGCCGATCCCGTTCGATGCTTCCACCAATCCCAATACTTTGCTTTGTTTTTTTCCTTTAAACAGATCACCGGTCAAAGCCATCGCAATCGGCGCCGTGCCTGCTGCGCCGATTCCCTGTAATATCCTCCCGGAAATGATCCACTTATAAGGGCTGTCAAACCACAATCCGGAAAAACCGGCAAGCAATCCCCCGGCTCCATATAAAAAAAGAGCCGGCAGCATAACCGCTTTCCGGGAAAAGCGGTCGGAAACATATCCTAAAAACGGGATCGAAACAGCTGCTGCCACAGAAAAAACGGTCACTATCAAACTGACTTGAAATTGGGAAATATCCAATTCCCTTTTTATCCCGGGCAGAACAGGAATCAACATGGAATTTCCCAAAACAAGAATCAACGGGACAGTTCCGATCGCAACAACAGCCATTCCCCTGTTTTTCTTATCGTTCATACATATCGCTCTCCCAGCAACCTCATAGACTGTGAATACTGCATCCGGGAAAATTCCCCATTTCAAACCGCGCTACTAGTGTTTGATTTTTGTCTTTCATTTATGCAACCGGCAAAATGGATAAACCCTGAAGGAAATAGAAGCCGAAAAAATGCCCCACCCTTATAAAAATGCACAATATATACACACTCACCCATCTTTTGAATAATCTATTTTAGGAATTTAAAGGAGGCGTCATCCTTGGATTTTCTCAATTTACCGAAGCGAACAGCCGGGGAGAGAACATACGGGCTGACCGTCGTCATGGACGTGGGGACACCGAAAAAGGAACTGGAGCATTTTCTGGCTGAATACCATCATCTGATTGACATGTTCAAAATGGGAATCGGTTCCGCTTATATAACCCCGAATCTTAAAGAAAAAGTGGAACTTTGCAAAAAATTTGCCATTAAACCGTATTGCGGAGGCACTTTATTTGAAAAATGTTATGTCCAAAATAAAATCCCCGAATATTTGGCCAAACTCCGGGAACTGGGAATCGAATGGGTGGAAGTTTCCAACGGAACGGTGGACATTCCCCTGCCCGAACGGTTAAAACTGATTGAACATATTAAAAAGGATTTTCATGTCATCGCCGAGGTAGGCTCAAAAGATGCGGACATCCATATGCCCGGCTCCCGCTGGAAAGAAGAAATCAGGCTCCTGCTCGAAGCCGGCTGCGACTACGTGACGGCCGAAGGAAGAAGCACGGGAAACGCCGGCATCTACAAAAGCAACGGGGAAATCAAAGAACATTTAATCAAAGAACTTCTTTACGATTTGGACAGCAAAAAAATCATTTTTGAAGCGCCGGCTCCAAGCCAGCAAATTTATTTCATCAAACTCATCGGGCCCAACGTCAATCTGGGGAATATCAGGCTGCGGGACGTACTGAGCCTGGAAGCGCAACGGCAGGGACTAAAAAGCGAAACTTTTTACCTGGAGGAAAGCGAATGCAAATTGTTATTGTAAGGCATTTGCCAACGCCTTGGAATCAAAAGAACATTCTTCAAGGAAAAAGGGATCTCGACATTTGTCCGCCTTCGCGGGAAATGTTGCAAAAGATAAAACAAAATAAACAATTCATCAAACAAAGAGAACCTTTTGATCACATACTTGCCAGCACCCTCAAACGGACATTGCAAACCGCCGTCCTTTACGGCTGCGAACCGGAAAGAGAACCGCTCCTCGATGAGTTTGATTTCGGACCGTATGAAGGGAAACCGAAACGTCTCCTTCTCAAAAAACACAAAGATGATTGGTTCCATCACCCGCTAAAAATTACGTTCGGTGAAGGGATCCCCGCTTTGCAAAAACGGATTTCATCCTTTTTGGAAAAATACTCATCGGCATCCAGTCTCTTATTATTCAGCCACGGCACATGGACGAGGGCGCTCCTTTCTTATTGCCGCTGCGGCCACCTCAACAACATGAACAAATTCTCCATAAAAAACAATGATTGTATCGCCTTGGAGTATTTCCCCGGCCGGCAAAAAAGGGAAAACGGAGGTTTCAGCCGTGTCAGGACAACTGACTTATGAGAACTGGGATCAAGAAAAAGTCAGGCAAATTCTTGAACAACATTCTGACTATCTGGAAATCTTAAAATGGGCCCTCGAACACTATCATGATGAAATCATTTACGCCTGCAGCTTTGGGGCGGAAGGCATGGTCATGCTCGACATCCTCAGTAAACTGCCCCGGAGCGCGCCTGTCATCTTCCTTGATACCGGGCTTCACTTTCCCGAAACGTATCAACTCATTGAAAAAGCAAAAAGACGCTACCCATCCTTAAAAATATCGATGGTCAAGCCAAAACTGACGCTGGAAGAACAAAAAGCCCGCTACGGGGACAGCCTGTGGAAAAAAAATCCCGATCTTTGCTGCCATATCAGGAAAGTTCTCCCCATGCAAGATGCATTAAAAAACGCCAAAGCCTGGATATCCGGCTTGAGAAGAGAGCAATCACCGTCAAGAAAAAATATTCAATTTATCAACAGAGATGAAAAGTTTAAAAAAATCAAAATATGCCCCCTGATTCATTGGACTTGGGAAGATATATTAACCTACATCCGGCTTCACAAACTTCCCTACAACCCATTGCACGACCGGGGCTATCCCAGCATCGGATGCGCACCGTGCACACGTCCGGTCTCAGACGGGGAAGATTTCCGGGCGGGACGCTGGTCCGGCCACAATAAAACGGAATGCGGACTGCATGGAAACGAATGAGCGACCGGGAGCTTTAAAAAATGGTAAAATCTTCCTATGACAAAAAAATACATGGCTTGAATAAGCCAACTCGTTTCATGATATATAAACACCACAACGCCGAACACAATAAATGAGAAAAGCCCGCAAATCCGGGCAAACAACATCCTTCCCGAGGGCAACAAGCTGCGGTTTGCGGCCGGCGAAACGGTCATTTTTTCCGCCAATGGAAAGCCAATGACTTCCAATGATTGAATTGGATCTGGTATAAAAAGTCAATCAATTGTGTGGACAACAACTGACAAATGACCGCATAGACGATGATTTTATAATCAATAGCAACAGCCGCCAGCAAAAAAACGGTCAAATTGATGCCGAGCAAAACTTTTCCCGGATTCCATCCCTTCGCTGAAGCGATCATCAAAGCGGGGATTACCATCCCTCCGCTTGAAGCCCCGGAACGAATCAAAAGACCGACTCCGAAGCCGAAAATGACCGCTCCCGCCACCAAATCAACCAACAAATGCACATGCGGAACATACAACCAGTTGGAGAGCAAGCTTACTGTCAATGACGTAACAGCAACTGCAAAAATCGTCCTCAACGTCCACGAATGGCCAAAGTATTTTACGGCAAAAAACAAAAAGGCAACATTTGTTATCCAAAGAGCCAATCCGTGCGGAATATTAAACCAATGATTCAGCAATACAGCCACTCCGGCAGCCCCTCCGGATGGTATGGAATGGGGAAATAAAAAAACCGCCATAGCAAACCCTTGCACGATTGCCCCAAACAGCAAACCCAAAAAAAGAAGCAACTTTCTTTTCATTTCATCCCCTGGATATCTTTTTAAATTTCACATCTCCTGCCCTTTTCTCCTTGTCCATTTTATGAAACGGCAAAACACATTATGTGGACATTTTCTTTATCACAACATGTGAACATACGAACAATTCATGTAACTGCAAAGTTTGAGAAAAATCCTTCCTATGTAGATTTCAAGGGATGAAAACGGCATGTTTGCACAACTGACATTGTGCCCGTGTCTTTTTGACATTTTGAGTCGATTTCAAGACACTTCCGGTTTGCGGAGAAAAGCATGCTGTTCATTTCCATATTCAACAATTTTTCGTTAAAATTCGGGCTGTCTTTACGATACACTTATCTTAGAAGACATTATGACGAAAGAAGGAAACCATTTATCCCTTTAGACTTCAAAAATTCCAATTTATGAACAGGAGAAACCGGTTTTCTGCAAAGAATCTTCCCCGCAAATGCACAAAACGGCCGCGAAATTTTTTTCTAAACCAACGACTTCTTTCGCCAAAAACTGCGCCATTCACCAATGGCAAATTCTTCATTCAACCGGGAGGCGATCCGATGAAACAAAAAAGCAAGTTCACCGCAAACATAAAAATCGACAACATATTCCAGCAAGTATTGAACATTTCCTTGATTGTATTAAGCATCATTCTGTCCGGACTATTAATCAAAGAGGTTTTCCATTTGATCTCTCTGGCTTTTTTTGCCGAAGGAAAACAAGCGCACATCGAACTTTTGGAAAGCATTCTCGTCTTCTTTCTGTACTTTGAATTTATAGCCATGGCCGTCAAGTATTTTCGCGAAAACTATCATTTCCCCCTTCGCTATTTCATGTATATAGGTATTACCGCAATGATACGGCTTATCGTTGTCGACCATGACGATGCCAGGCAAACTTTGCTGTATACTTTTTGTATTTTGGTGCTCGTCATCAGCTACATACTCATTACGTTCAGGGACGCAAAAAGAAGGGAAACCCGCCAATAATTTCCCGTTTAAAAAATTCACTCTTTTTTATAAAATAATGTAAACATTCCTAAATTCTACCGATATTAAAAGTGCCGGCAAACTTATTGTGCGAACAGTTACAAAAGTTGCTTTTTTCAATCGATCATCCGTTATTTCTTCAAAAAACTGTCTCTTTTTTTTCAATTATTTTCAAACTTTCCCGAATTATCCGTTTTACACTAGAAGTAAGGAGAGGTTTCGGGTAAAAGGAGGGAACCGGGATGGAAACTGAAAGCATGAACGAAAATAAAAACAGGAAAAATCACCCGTTCCAGAAACCGCCAAACCATTCAGATCAGAACGAAAAAGCAAGACTGAATAATCAAACTACTGGCATTGACCCTGAACAAGCATTAATCAACGAAAAAACAGTTTACGCCGTCAACCAATCAATGAACGTTGTCCATACAGATGTCAACGGCTACGTATTGTACGGCAATCAAAATATTTACGATTTGACTTTATACAAGCCCGAAGAACTGCTCGGAAAACACACGCGGATCTTTAACGCAGGCTACCATCCGAAAGAATTCTTTAAAGATCTGTGGGACACCATTTTGTCGGGCAAAATTTGGAGAGGGGATATTAAAAACCGCCGCAAAGACGGAAAAATTATATGGGTCAGGCTGATCATCACCCCTCTTTTGGACGAAAACGGAAAACCCTACCAATTTATCGCCTTGAAGGAAGATATTACCGAGAAAAAAGAGATAGAGTACCAGCTGGCCAAAAAAGATAAACAATTAAGTGCTTTGACAAGCAATTCACATGATATTATCGGAATTATGAACAAAGACGGAGTTATTGTTTACACAAATCCCGCTTTTGAAAGAGTGCTCGGATATCCGGTTTCAGAAGTCATCAACTCCAATATTAAAGATTACCTCGCTGAAGAAGAAACCGATATGGAACTGAACTTTTTTAAGAAAATTATGGATAATCCGAATGATCCGATCCACTACCAAACACGTTTTAAGCACAAAGACGGCACATGCAGATGGTGTGAAGCAGTCTTTTCCAATTATTTGGAAGATCCTTACATCCAAGGGATTGTTTTTAATATCCGTGATTATACAAAACAAAAAGAAGCGAACGATATTATCAAACACCTGGCCAATTACGATTATTTAACCGGTTTGCCAAACCGGCGCCATTTTGAAAATCAACTGGAAAAAACGCTGCAAAAAGCCAAAGAAAACAACGAAAACATTGCCATTTTTTACATCGACTTGGACGGATTTAAAGACATAAATGATACGTACGGACATGAAACGGGAGATATACTGCTAAAATTTGCCGGTCAAAGGATTTCCTGCGTATTCAAGGAAAGAGGCTTCATCGGCAGAATTGGCGGCGATGAGTTTTTAGGCTTTGTTCCAAACCTGGCCGACCAAAACGAAGCTTTGGAACTCGCTGATGCATTAATAGAAAAGTTTAATAAACCGTTCTTTATCCATGAACATAAAATAGACATGACAGCGAGCATCGGTATTTGCTTTTACCCTGAATCGGGCGAAGACATGAGAACGCTGTTGCGAAACGCCGACGCAGCCATGTATGAGGCAAAGAGAAAAGGAAAAAACATTTATAAAATATTCAAAATATGCCAAAACTAAACATTTTTCCCGGATTCTTTTTCCGGGAAAAATGTTTCCATTTGAATTC